>NZ_JAJVKV010000007.1:0-300000 GCF_024198175.1 Pyxidicoccus xibeiensis | reverse complement strand
GAGGCTGCGGGCAGGGCAGCGGCTGCCGTCGACGCGGAGCCTGGCCACCGAGCTGGGCATCTCCCGCATCCCCATCCTGGGCGCATTCGAGCAGCTGCTGGCCGAGGGCTACTTCGAGAGCCGCGTGGGCTCGGGGACCTTCGTGGCCAGCACGCTGCCCGACGAGGCGCCGGTGCCGGAGTCGCGCGCGAGCGTCCGGAGCACGGTGGCCCGGCCCGGCAGGCGCGTGGTCTCCCAGCGCAGCGCGCTGCTCCCGGTCGCCCCCGGGCCCTGGATGGGGAACTGGGGCGCCTTCCGCGTGAGTCAGCCCGCGATAGACCACTTTCCCTTCCAGGTCTGGTCGACGCTGGTCGCCCGCCACTCGCGCAATCCGACCCGGAACCTGCTGGCCTACGGCGACCCCATGGGCTACCGGCCCTTTCGCGAGGCGCTCGCCGAGTACCTCCGGACGTCGCGGGCGGTACGATGCGAGGCGGAGCAGATCATGGTGGTCAGCGGCTCGCAGCAGGCGCTGGAGCTGTCCGCGCGCGTGCTGCTGGACCCTCGCAGCCCCGTCTGGATGGAGGAGCCGGGCTACGCCGGAGCGCGGGACGTCCTCACCCTGGCCGGCGCCCGGCTGGTGCCCGTCCCCGTCGACGCGGAGGGACTGGACGTGAGCGCCGGCATCGCCCGCTGCGCGAATGCGCGGGCCGTCTATGTCACGCCCTCGCACCAGTATCCGCTCGGGGGGACGCTGAGCGCGTCACGCCGGCTCCAGCTCCTGGACTGGGCGCAGCGCAGCGGCGCGTGGGTCCTCGAGGACGACTACGACAGCGAGTACCGCTACGAGAGCCTGCCCGTGTCGGCGCTGCAGGGGATGGATAGGGACTCCCGGGTCATCTACATCGGCACCTTCAGCAAGGTGCTCTATCCCGCGCTGCGCATCGGCTACCTCGTCCTGCCCCCGGACCTGGTGCCCCGCTTCGCGCGGCTTCGCGATGCGATGGACATCTTTCCGCCAACGCTCTTCCAGGCCGTCCTCACGGACTTCCTCACCGAGGGACACTTCGCGCGCCACCTGCGGAAGATGCGGCTGCTCTACCGCGAGCGGCGCACGGCGCTGGTGGACGCGCTCCAGCGGGAGTTCGGCGACATGCTGGAGGTGCTCGGCGCCCAGGCGGGCATGCACCTGGTGGCGGCGCTGCCGAAGCGCTTCAAGGACAGACCGCTCTCCGAGCGCGCCGCGAAGGAGGGGCTGTGGACGATGCCGCTCTCCCGCTGCTACCAGGAGGAGCCGGGCCGCCACGGCTTCGTGCTGGGCTTCGGCTCCACGGACGTCGAGCGGATACCGGAGGCCGTGCGCCACCTCCGGAAGGTGGTTCGCGGTGGCTGACAGTGTGTCGACGCCTGGGGCCCGGGCCGGCCTTCACGTGGCTCCCGGAAGCTCATTAGAGTCTCGCCCGTGAGCGCCTCCCAGGAACTGGAGCGGGTCCGTCGGAAGGTGGAGGCGGGCGAGACACTCGGCGACGCGGAGCTGGACTTGCTGCGCGAGGAGGCGCGGCGCACCCCCGGCCCCTCGCTGCGGTTGGCCGTGGCGCACGCGCTCGTCAACGCGGGCGCCGAGCGCGAGGCGCTGCCCCTGCTGGAGGCCCTGCGGCGCGACTTCCCGAAGGACGTGCCGGTGCGGCTGGGGCTGGCGCGGGCGCTGCTGGGGCTGGAGCGGCACGGGGACGCGGAGGCGCTGCTGCGAGAAGTCCAGGCCCAGGAGCCCAGCGACCCGGAGGTGCTCAAGGTGCTCGCGGTGCTGGGGCTGCGGCGCGGCGAGGCCGAGAAGGCCCGCGCGTATATAAAGGATGCGCTGGCCAGGGACCCCTTCGACGCCGAGGCGCGGCTGCTGAAGGAGGAGCTGGAGGCCGCCGACCTGCCGCCTCCGCCGGCGCCCCAGGTGCAGGTGCTGCGCCCGGAGTTCACCACCGCCCTCGCCGCCGCGCTGGCACGGGCCCGGGTGGGCTTCCGGCGGCAGGGCAAGGACCTGCTGGTGAAGCTGGCGTCGGGCGGGGTGGGGCGCGTGGACGTGGGCTCGCTGTACGCGGCCTACCGCGCGTCCTCGGGTGCCCCGGGCCTCACGGCGTACGTGGATGCGCTGGCGGCGCGGCTGGGAGGGCTCTCCTCCGGACTGGTCGCCGAAGCCTCCGCGCTGGAGTCACGGCTGCGTCCGGTGCTGCGGCCCGCGGGCTTCTCGGCGCGGGCGGTGGGTGCGCTGTGCCGGCCGGGCCCCGCGGGCCTGGAGGTCTTCTACGTGCTGGAGGACGCCGAGTTCGTGCGCTACCTGCCGGAGGCCGCGCTGGCCCCGGCGGGGCTGACGGCGGAGGCGGTGGACGCGGCGGCCTGGCGCAACCTGGAGGCGAGCCCGGCGCCGGTACAGCTCGTCCTCATCGACCAGGGCGAGGTGCGGCTGGCGGAGGCCTTCTCCGGCCTGTGGGCGGTGGCGGAGGGAGATGGCCACGACGCCGCGCGCCTGCTCACCCGGGCCCAGTGGCGGGAGCTCATGGCGCGCACCCGGGAGGGGCCGCTGCGGGTGGCGCTGGGCCGACGGGAGCTGGCGCTCGTGTGCCGCGAGACGGACGTCGAGGCGTGCGAGGCGCTGGAGCGGCTGGTGCCCTCGCCGGACGGCATTCCCGGCGTCTTCCGCCTCACCGCGAAGGGACTGTCCGCCGTGTGAGGCGGCGCTTCAGCCAGCGGTGGCGGTGGGCAGGGTGTCCACGAAGAGGACCTCGCGGTAGCCGAGCGTGAGCAGCAGCCCGCGCAGGGCGCGCTCCGCCGAGTCCTTCGCGCGCTGCTTGAGGCGCGCGTCGCCGCGCACCTCCTGCTCGAAGGCGAGGCGGGCCTTCTCCAAGAGCTGCGCCGTCTGCGCGCTGTCCAGGTTGGAGTCGATGACCTCCGTCTCGCCGGGGCGCAGCTCCACCTTCACGTCCAGCGGCGGCAGCACCACGTAGACGCGGGTGCCGGCCACCTGCAGGTGGGACTTGTCGAAGCGCTGGAAGTCGAAGCCCAGGCGTGCGTCCGCGAAGACGATGGCGCGGCCATGCGGGTTCTGGATGGAGTGGCGCGCCCAGATGAGCACGTCCTTCCACAGCGTGTCCGTCGCCTCGGGCTCGGGGACGAAGGCCACCTTCTTGTAGAGGGCCACCTCCAGCGTCTCCAGCCGGGCCACGTCGCGCATCTGCTGCACCACGGAGGGCGTGTCGGGCAGGGACGACGGCGGAGGGCGGAGGAGCAGCCAGGCGCCCAGTGCTCCGAGCGTGGCTCCCAGGAGGACGGTGAGGACTCGTGAGAGGTGCGCCATGGGGACAGTGTACCTCCTTCCCTGGAGGGGACGTCTGGGGCACGGTGTGCGCGTGTGCGCGACGTGTCGCGTGGAGGAAGCCGGGTGGAGCTGACGGACGAGGAAGTCGAAGCCCTGGGGACGCGCGGATATTTCATCCGGCCCACGTTCCTGGGCGAGGCACGGGCCCGCGCGGCGCGCGACGAGGCGCTGGCCCGGGTGTCATCGGGCGGACTGAGGCCGGCAGGCATCCGGCGGGGCGCGGACCGGACGCACGACTCGGCCGTGCGCGGAGACCTCATCGACTGGGTGGTGCCCGAGCCGGGCACGCCGCTGGGCTCGCTGTGGGAGCGCTTCCGCGAGCTGGGCGAGGCGCTGTCCTCGGGCGCGTACCTGGGGCTGGGGCGCTTCGACCTGCAGCTCGCCTGCTACCCGGGGGGCGGAGCGCACTACGCGCGCCACCGCGACGCGTTCCCCGGCCAGTCCAACCGACGGGCCACGGCCATCTGGTACGCCAACGCGGACTGGGTGCCGGAGCACGGGGGCGTGCTGCGGCTGTACCCGGAGGACTCCGCGCCCGTGGACGTGGCGCCGACGCTGGACCGACTGGTGGTGTTCCTGAGCGAGCGAATCGAGCACGAGGTGCTGGCCGCCCACGCCCCGCGCCTGGCCCTCACGGCCTGGTACTACGGACGGGACGCGGGCTGAGCGCGGCGGGCTTCAAATGGTGGGCGCCAGCAGGACGACGGAGTAGCCCACGGCGGGCTTCGCGCCGGGGTTCTCGTACGAGTGCTTCTGGTCTCCGCGGAACACGACGACGTCGCCGGGCTGGAGGTGGAAGCGCTCCCCGCTGGCGATGAGCACCATCTCCCCGGACTCGCAGGCGAGGTACTCGCGGGTGCCGGGAGTGTGCGGCACGCCGGTGATGCGCACCTGTGGCGGCAGCTCCACCCGGTCGAACTCCATGCCGGGCAGCGGGTCGGGCAGCAGCTTGCGCAGCAGGCCGCCACCGCGCATCCGCACGGGCAGGCTGGCGCGAGGGTAGTGCCGGGCGCTCGCCCGGGGCTTCGCTATCAGCTCTTCCAGCGACACCTGGAGCGCCGATGCCACCCGGTGCAGCACGGACAGCGTGGGGTTGGCCGCGCCGGACTCCAGGTGGGCCCACGTGGCGCGAGGCACCCCCGCGAGCTTCGAGAGCTGCGCCTGCGTGGCCCCTCGCGTCTCGCGGAGCGTCCGGATGTTGCGCGCCAGCCTGTCCGGCAGGTCTTCGTCGTTCATGGATTGGCAATCTGCCAAGCCATTGGCCACAACGCCAATGCATCAGCGCGCTTCGTGTATCCCTTGAAGCAAGGAGGAGACACACATGAAGCTCGTCGGAAGAGCGGTGCTGATCACGGGAGCGAGCCGGGGGCTGGGCCAGGCCTTGATGGCGACGTTCGCCCGCAGGGGTGCCCGGGTGGTGGGCGTGGCGCGCCACGCGGGGGAGATGGAGGCCGCCGTCGCGCCCCTGCGCGCGGAGGGGCTGGACGTCCACGCGCTGGCGTACGACGTGGGCGACAAGGAGTCCATCTACCCGCTGGTGGGCGCGGCCACGGCGCTGGTGGGCCCGGTGGACGTGCTGGTGCACAACGCGAGCACGCTGGGGCCCACGCCCCTGCCGCTGCTCCTGGACACGGCGTGCGAGGACCTGCAGCGCGTGCTGGAGGTCAACGTGGTGGGCCCCTTCCGGCTCACCAAGGCGGTGGCGGGCAGCATGGCGGTGCGAGGCCACGGGCTGGTGCTGAACATCACCTCGGACGCGGCCGTGTCCGCCTACCCGCGCTGGGGCGCGTACGGCGTGTCCAAGGCGGCACTGGAGCACCTGGGCCGCGTCTGGGCCGCGGAGCTGGAGGGCACCGGCGTGGGCTTCCTCAACATCGACCCGGGGGACATGGACACGAAGATGTACCGGGACGCGCTGCCGGAGGCGGACTACTCGAAGCTGGGCAGGCCGGAGGCGGTGGCGGCGCGCATCGTCACGCTGGTGGAGCGGAGCGCGGAGTCGCTGCCGTCGGGCACCCGCCTGGAGGCGACGAAGCTGGAGGCCGCATGAAGCCCGCCACCTGGCCCAACGCGCACCCGGAGACGGGACGCCTGCTGCACGTGGAGCCCCGCGCGGGCCGCTTCAGCGACGCCCACGTGGCGGACCTGCCGTCGCTGCTGCGCGCAGGAGATTTGCTGGTGCTGAACGACGCCGCCACGCTGCCCGCCTCGCTGCCCGGGCGCACCGAGTCGGCAGAGCGCATCGAGCTGCGGCTGCTGTCACGCGAGCCGGACGACACGTGGACGGCGGTGCTCTTCGGCGCGGGTGACTGGCGCAAGCGCACCGAGGACCGGCCGCCCCCGCCGCCCATGCCCGTGGGCTCGCGCTTCATGGTGGGCGGGCTGAAGGCCCGGGTGGTGGCGGTGCTGCCGCCTTCGCCCCGGCTGCTGCGGGTGGCCTTCGACGCGCGGGGCGCGGCGCTGTGGTCCGCCCTGTACCGGAGCGGCCGGCCGGTGCAGTACGCGTACACCGGAGGGCCGCTGGCGCTGTGGCACGTGCAGACGGTGTACGGCGCGCGTCCCTGGGCCGCGGAGGCGCCCTCCGCGGGGCTGCCCCTCACCTGGAGCCTGCTGCTGGCGCTGCGGCGCAAGGGCGTGCGCCTGGCGTCCCTCACCCATGCCGCGGGGCTGTCCTCCACGGGGGATGAGGCCCTGGACGCGGCGCTGCCCCGGCCCGAGCGCTCGGACATTCCCGCCCCCACGGTGGAGGCAGTGGAGCGCACTCGGGCGTCGGGTGGGCGCGTGGTGGCGGTGGGCACCACCGTGGTGCGGGCCCTGGAGGGGCGCGCGGCCCAGCACGGCGGGAAGCTGGTGGCCGGTGAAGAGGTGACGGACCTGCTGCTGGGGCCGGGCTACGTGCCCCGCGTGGTGCACGGGCTGCTCACCGGCGTGCACGAGCCGGGGAGCAGCCACCATGCGCTGCTCCAGTCCTTCGCCCCGCTGCCGCTGCTGCGGGAGGCGGCCGCGCACGCGGAGGCGGCCGGCTACCTGGGACACGAGTTCGGAGACTCGTGCCTCCTGCTGGATGCGTGAAGCGGGCCGCTACTGAATCCGCTACTGAATCTGGGAGGGCTCCAGCTCCACCTTCACCCAGCCCGGCTTGCGCAGGTCGAAGTTGCGGTACGCGTCGATGGCGCTGCCCATGGGCTCGACGTGCGAGAGGATGGCCGTGGGGTCCACCACGCCGGTGCGCACCAGCTCCAGCAGCTTGGGGATGTACTTGCGGTGGTTGCAGTTGCCCATCTTCAGCGTGAGGTTCTTGTTCATCGCCATGCCGATGGGGAACGTCTTCATCTGCTGCGGGTAGACGCCGATGATGGACAGCGTGCCCGCCTTGGCCAGCCCTTCCACCGCCCACAGCAGCGCCTGCGCGGGGGCATCGCCCGGCACCCAGTTGTCGCCATCCGGGTTCGTCTTGGGAGCCACCTCCTTCACCTCGCGCTTGAACTCGGCCTTCTCGGCCTTGGCGGCCTTCTCCGCGGGACCGTGGTGGGCATGTATGGAGTCCACGCCCACCGCGTCGATGGCGCGGTCCACGCCGATGCCGTTGGTGAGGCGCTTGAGCGTCGCGACGGGGTCCTCCTGGTCGAAGTTGATGATTTCGGCGCCCTGGGCCCGCGCCAGCTCCAGCCGGTCCTCGTGGCAGTCGATGGCGAAGACGCGGCCCGCCCCGAGCAGCTTCGCGCTGACGATGGCGAACAGGCCCACGGGCCCGCAGCCGAACACCGCCACGGTGTCACCCTGCTTGATTTCCGCCAGCTCCGCGCCGAAGTAGCCGGTGGGGAAGATGTCGGAGATGAGGATGGCCTGCTCGTCGGTGACGCCCTCGGGGACCTTCACCATGCCCACGTGCGCGAAGGGCACCCGCACCTTCTCCGCCTGCATGCCGTGGAAGGGCCCGGTCATGGCCGGCCCGCCGAAGAACGCGGTGCCCGCGGAGGGCCCGTTGGGGTTCGCATCGTTGCACTGGGCGTAGTAGCCCGAGCGGCAGTACGCGCAGTTGCCACAGGCGATGGTGGAGCAGATGACCACGCGGTCTCCGACGCTGAAGTTGCGCACGTCGTCACCGAGCGTCTCGATGTAGCCCACGCCCTCGTGGCCGAGGATGGTGCCCGGCTTCATGCCCGGCATGGTGCCGCGAATCATGTGCAGGTCCGTGCCACAGATGGCGCTCGCGGTGAGCCGGACGACGGCGTCCGTCGGCTTCTCGATGGACGGCTCCTCCACCTCGTCGAGCCGGATGTCCCCAATCCCATGGAAAACGACTGCCTTCATCGCGCGCGCTCCTGCCCCCGTGGGGCCCTCGTTCCGGGTACGAAGGGGCCACCCAGGAGGCGAGCCCCGCGCCATGGAGGTGGGCATCACTCCAGGTGAGGGCAAAGCGCGAACCGCCTTCTCCTCTGGAGGGCAGGCGGGGAGGCTGGCGCTAGCGGCCGGCGGTGTTGTGGACGTGGAACGACAGCTTCTTGCCGAAGACACGGCGGAAGTTGAGGACCTCGTGGTCCACGTTCCACAATTCAAGGTCCACGGGCTGGCGGGTGTGCAGGTGCAGGGCCACGCCTTCACGCCCGTTGGTGACCTTGAAGTCCTTGATGGGCTGGTGGTGGCTCAAGTCCAGTGAGTTGGCCACCCGGAGCAGGGTGGCGAGCTTGCGCACCGTACGGGCCTCGGTGGGGGTGAGGCCGTCCATTCCCGAGTGCGCCAGCTCCGGCGGGCTGCGCCGGTGGTAGCGGGCGATGCGGGCCACCAGCTCGCGCTCCCGGTCGGCGAGGCCGGGAAGGTCCGCGTGCCGGATGAGGTAGTAGGTGTGCTTGTGGTGGCGCTCGTAGCTGACGGCATTGCCGATGTCGTGCAGCAGCGCGGCGACTTCCAGGTAGGGGCGGACGGAGAGCGGGAGCTGGTGGAGGGCGGCCAGCCCGTCGAAGAGGGCGAGGGAGAGGCGGGAGACCTGGCGCGCGTGCTTCTCGTCGAAGAAGAAGCGCTGGCCCATGGCGATGGCGGCGTCGGCGAGGCTGCGGTCCTCGCGGTGCTCGTCCTGGCGGTAGAGCAGGTCCACGAGGATGCCGTCGCGCAGGCCGCGGTTGACGACGCTGACGGACTCGACGCCGAGCTGCCTGGCCACGGCCTCGAGGATGACGGCGCCGGAGACGATGATGTCCGCGCGGCGCGGGTCGAAGCGCTTGCGCCGGCGCTCGGGAGGCATCTCCGCGAGCGTGTCCACCGTCTGGGTGAGCTGGCGCACGGTGGCGTTGCCGCTGCTCTCGCTGGCGGCGAAGGCGACCACGGCGTTGATGGTGCCGGAGGAGCCGAGCGCCACGCGCGGGAGGTTGGGCAGGCTCTCCGGGAGCGTCTTGCGGAGGGCCTCGTAGACGAAGCTGCGCATGAGGCGCAGCTGCTTGGCCGTCACGGTGCGCGAGGCGTCGAAGACCTCCGTGAGGCGCACGGAGCCGAGCGCGAGGCTCCAGAGGTTGTCGGGCTTCTCGCCCACGGCGGTGGCGATTTCGGTGCTGCCGCCGCCGATGTCGATGAGGAGCGAGCGGGTGCCGGGGGGCTTGCGGTGGAGGACGCCGAGGCAGATGAGGCGGGCCTCCTCCTTGCCGCTGACGACCTCCAGGTTGAGGCCGGCCTCCTCGCGCACGCGGCGGACGATGTCGTTGCTGTTGCGCGCCTCGCGCAGGGCGCTGGTGGCCACGGCGCGCACCTGGGCCTTGTGGCGGCGGCAGAGGGCGGCGTAGCGGCGCAGGGTGGAGAGGAGCCGCTCGGCGGTTTCCTCCGGCATGGTGCCGGTGGCGAAGACGCCCTCACCGGGGCGGATGGGGTCTCGCTCCTGGTGCAGCGTCTCGAGCGAGCCGTCGACGTCCGGTCGCGCGAGCTCCAGGCGCACGGCGTTGGTGCCCACGTCGATGGCGGCGAGCACGGGCTGGAGGGCGGTGGTGGGCATGTCCGGTGGAGTCTAGGCCGCCATGACGCCCGGCACAGCTTTGCGTGCGAGCCGTGTCACAGGGATGTTGCGCGGCGCTGGGCCGTGGGTCAGTCGAGGAAGCGCCGTGCCCAGCGGAGGGGGGGCTGCTCATGGATGCCGATGCCAGCCGAGTCCAAGTACGTCACGGGCTCCAGGACGCGTGCCAGCTCGCGGTATGCCGGGAGGTCCTTGCCCTGCTCGGTGTCCCCTGCCTCGGGCCAGGGGCCGAGGGTGATGACGGTCCGGTCGCCTTCGAGTTGCTGCACGGTGGTGCCAGGAGTGTGGAGGCGCGAGCGCAGGCCCTCGGCGCCGCCCAGTTCACCCAGCACGGGCTGGCCGAGGAAGGTCAGCCAGGAGGGTCCGCGCACCCGCGTGCCGATGTGCATGGCGGTCCAGCTCAGGTCGAGTACATCCATGCCGGGATAGCGGAAGCAGTACTTTTCCACCTCCCTGCGTATGCCCACATGATCGAGCGGGCAGTTGAAGGCGAGGCCTGCATTGCCTGAGTTGAAGGGCAGTGGCGCGGCAAGCTCCAGGAGTAGCTCGCGCACCCATTGAGGGCCACGCTCTTCCAGGAGCTCCGAGGGGAGCCAGTAGGAGACGAAGCAGGCCTCATCAGGCTCGACATGGAGAGATGGGTCGTCCAGCGCACGTCCTTGGTAGGCGAACTCGAAGCGATTCTCGCGACTGGCGGTATCAGTCAGTTGGACATTGGCTCCATGTGGATGCCGCAGTTCCTGCCAGATGTCCCCCCAGCGTTTCGTGTCGAGCTGCTGCCAGTACCCTTCCAGGTCGGCGTAGGCGGTGAGTGCTGAAGGCCCAACTGCTCGCAGATAGGCCTCGAACGACCGGAGCATGCCTTGAGCAATCTCCGAATGTGGGCGCTTCATGTAGAAGGTGGCGTTGAGGCCTTCGCGAATCAGGACGTGTCCGCTCTCGGTGTGAATGCGGAGCCTGGGGAAGTGCTCGCTCATCGGATGACTCCGAGCCTGGGCTGGATGATGGCCGTGGATTCAGGCACTCCTGTTACCTCTCTATACAGGTCTTTCTGAGTGCGGTTCTTGTGCGGGCCCGACGAATACCTCCTCCAGAACGCACTCTTGTCGAGGTCTGCGCAGGGAAACTTGAAGTCATAGACCGCAAGCGCCCGCTTGAGGTCCCCTGCGTGGATGACGATGTCAGGCACGAGAGACCCCGTCAGCTTGCAGCGGTCGTGCTGTCTCAGTGACTCCTCGGCGTCTCGGCCTATCGGCTCCCACGTCTTCGTCGCCGGGTCGTACAGGTAGCACGGCTCAAGACTGAAGCCTCCCGGACGCAGCTTGCCCAG
The DNA here is from genome assembly GCF_024198175.1 of Pyxidicoccus xibeiensis. Lineage (NCBI taxonomy): Bacteria > Pseudomonadati > Myxococcota > Myxococcia > Myxococcales > Myxococcaceae > Pyxidicoccus > Pyxidicoccus xibeiensis. Next base: position 289,326 of record NZ_JAJVKV010000007.1, on the reverse strand, counting down.
TCTTTCCCCTGCGCACGCGAGCGCGACCGCGTGCATCTCCGTGCCGAGCTTCATGGCAAGGGTTTTCGCGTTCTCCTTTCCAGCATTCTCCACAACCTCGTTGCACTCCTCTCGGGTGGGCGGACCTCTATCGGGGAAGTAGCGGAGGAGGACCACGGAACGTGCATCGTCGGCACACTCGACCAACGCATCTTCGATGAGGCTCGCCTGCTCATCCGTCAGCGCCCGGACCGCGACGCTGCCCGCCGTACCCACCGACGCTGCCACCTCCATCGGCTTCGCCCACGGCGCCAGCGCCTCTCCGCTTGCCGCCTGGGCACACAGCTTCGGGTTCCGCTGGCACGCGGCCGTCAACGAGTCCAGGCCATACCGGTCCGGCCTCGCACGCTCCGGCGTTCCCGCGCACCCGGCGAGCACTCCACCCAGCACCGCCGCTCTCCACCACCGTCGCGACATATCCCCTCCGCGCGCCCGGACACCGGCACCGCGAAGCAGGGACTCTACGAATCGCTACCGCCACACCTGAATGCGGGGAACCCGCACCCCACGCGCATCACCGCTTCCGCCGCCGGCCGATGAAGCTGGCGAACCGCTCCGCGAAGCGCGCCACCGCCAGCCCCACCACATCCAGCAGCCACTGCTGCAGCGGCGAGCGCCCGCACTCCTCCAGCACCACATGCCGCGACGTGGCCACGTGCTTGTCCAGCCACAGCCCCACCTGCGCCGCGATGCGGGGCTCCGCCACCTCCACCAGCGTCTCCAGATTGACCAGCGAGAGCGGGTCCAGGTTGAAGCTGCCCACCAGCAGCGTCTTCCCATCCACCACCGCCGCCTTCGCGTGCAGCGTGGACGCCGTCCACTCGTGGATGTGCACCCCCGCGAGCAGCAGCTCGCGATACAGCCGCATCGTCGCCGCGCGCGCGAACACCACGTCACTGCGCCCCGCCAGCAGCAGCGACACCTTCACCCCCCGCCGCGCCGCCCGCTTCAGCGCCCGCACGAAGCCCGCGTCCGGAAGGAAGTACGCATGCGCCAGCACCACCTCGTGCTTCGCGCCCTCGATCGCCGAGAGGTACCGTTTGCGCAAGCGGTGTCCGCCCCCCAGTCCCGACAGGAACAGGCTCACCGGCCCCGACGTCAGTGCGGACGCCCCCGCATGCAGCTTCTCGCCGAGCTGCCGGCAGATGTCGCCTCGCAGCTCCAGCGCCAGGTCCGCCCAGCCGGGGACGTCACCATTCGCCGCGTACTCGTCCCCGATGTTGATGCCACCCAGGAACGCCACCGCGTCATCCACCAGGAGAATCTTGCGGTGGTTCCGCCACGAGCGCCCCGTGAACAGCGAGGTGAGCGGGTTGTACACGCGCACCTTCGCGCCCGCGGCCCGAAGCGTCTGCGTCAGGTGGCTGCTGGCCTTGATGCTGCCCCAGCCGTCCACCACCACCTTCACCGCCACACCCCGCCGGGCCGCCGCCACCAGCGCATCCACGAAGCGCGCACCCACACCTTCACGCTCGAAGGTGTACACCTCCAGGTGCACCCGCCGCGTCGCCGAGGCGATGGCCGCCAGCATCCGCGGGTACGCCTCCGTCCCGCCGTCGAGCAGGATGATGTCCTCTCGGGGCTCCTGGCGAAGCGGCGGGAGGACCGGGGCGGGCAGCGGGGGGAGCGAGGCTTCGGAGCGCATGTTCGCCCTCCACCCTACCGCTCCCCGAGCGGAAGCGGGACAGCCTGCGGGTGAGGCCCGGCGCACGTCCCGCTCGGAGCCCGCTCAGTCGTCGTGCTTGCGAGCGCCCTTGCCCTTGCCCTTGTGACGGCACTCGTCGCCATCCCAGTACTGGCTCGGATGGCACTGCTTGCTGCTCACCTTGGACTTCTTCGACTTGGACGGATGGACGTGGACGTTGCGGTGGTAGAAGCAGCCCTGCAGGGAGAGCAGGGCGAGGACGGGGACGAGGAAGCGGAAGGTCTTCATGGGCGCGGGGGGTAGCAGGCTCCGGCGTGGAGCCAGCCTCCCACGGACCCGCTCCCCGGCCGGGTGGCCACACGGACCATCGACGCTGTGCGCGCGCTCCGATAGCCTGCCGCCCGTGCCCCCCGCAGAGAAAGCCGTTCGTCATCGGAAGATTGGCGCCTACCGCGTGCTCGGAGAGCTGGGCCGCGGAGGCATGGCCGTCGTGTACCGCGGTCTTCACGAGATGCTGCAGCGCGAGGTCGCCATCAAGGAGCTGCTCCCGGAGGGCCAGCGCGACAAGGAGACGCTGTCGCGCTTCCGCCGCGAGTCGCTCGCGCTGGCCGCCTTCCGCCACCAGAACATCGTCACGCTCTACGACCTGGTGGAGAAGAACGACAGCCTCTTCATGGTGATGGAGCTGGTGGACGGTCCCACCCTCCACACGCTCATCAAGGAAGGCCCGCTGCCTCCGGATGTCACCGGCGTCATCGCCGCGCGCATCGCCAGCGCGCTGGACCACGCGCACTTCCGCCACATCATCCACAGGGACCTGAAGCCCGCCAACGTCATGCTCGCCAAGTCCGGCGAGGTGAAGCTGATGGACTTCGGCATCGCCAAGGACGTGGGGATGGAGGCGCTCACCCAGCAGGGCATGGCCGTGGGCACGCCCTCGTACATGTCCCCCGAGCAGGTGACGGGCGCGCCGCTGGACGGGCGCACGGACATCTTCTCGCTCGGCGTGCTCCTCTACGAGGCCCTCTCGGGCGCGCGGCCCTTCCACGGCAAGACGGCCGGCGAGGTCTTCGCCCGGATTCGCGACGGCAAGTACACGCCGCTCTCCAAGGTGGCCCCCAACGTGCCCGCCGGGCTGGCGCGCATCATCCAGCGCGCCATGGAGGTGAAGCCGGAGGACCGCTTCCCGGACGCCGCCGCCATGCGCCGCGAACTGGACGTCTTCCTCGCGCAGGAGGTGCAGGTGTCGCACGCGGCCCTGCTCGTCGCCTTCCTGCGCCACCGGCAGAAGCTGACGGAGACGGAGGCCCAGCAGCTCTTGCGGCCCCAGGAGCTGGACGCCGCGGTGGAGGCCTTCGACACCACGGCCCGCCCGCGCTCCGGCGGAATGCTCAAGTGGGCCCTCGCCGCGGCGGTGGCCACGGCGGCCGGCACCGGCCTCTACCTCACCCAGGCGCAGTGGGCGCCGCTCGTGCAGCAGCTCGCGCGCTGAAGGGAAAAATCATGGGACGCGTCCTCACCGTCATCCTGGGCCTGGGAGCCATCCTCGCGGTGGCCTGGTACGTCACGCAGCGGCCCGTGGGGGTGGACTCGCGGGCCCCCGCCGCCCGCTCCCTGGAGAACGTGCGGCAGGCCGCGGACTCGGTGGAGGCCGACCTCCAGAAGAAGGCCGACGACCTGATGAAGAGCCGGGACTGAGCTAAAAGGCTCAGCCCTTCTTCTTGTCGTGCGTGACGGTGACGATGGTACCGATGCCGCCGCGCACGAAGAAGTCGCCCACCACGGTCAGCTTGCGGGGCTGAATCGCCTGGATGATGTCGTTGGCGATGGTGTTGGTGACCTTCTCGTGGAAGGCCCCCTCGTTGCGGTAGGCCCACATGTAGAGCTTGAGGCTCTTGAGCTCCACGCACAGCTGGTCCGGCACGTAGGAGATCTTGAAGCGGGCGAAGTCCGGCTGGCCCGTCAGGGGGCACAGGCAGGTGAACTCGGGGCAGTCGAACGCGATTTCGTAGTCGCGCTCGGGCGCCGGGTTGGGGAAGGTCTGGAGTTCCTTGGTCGGCTGCGAAGGCATGGCGCTGTCGTCTACCACACCAACGCCGTGTGTCATCCGTCCCGTGGCTGTCGGCTTGCTGGCTACCCCGGAGGGCATGTGTCGGCCCCCCAACGCGCCCGGCGTCCACCAGCGGGGATTGCGGGGGGAGGGCCGGTTGCCAGCCCGCGGAGGCGCTCATAATCCACATGGGTTCCTCCCCCCACGCCCGAGCACATGCCGCTTCCTTCCGACGTAGAAGATGCCTTCTCGTGCCTTCCGCTGGCCCTGGTACGCGTCGGGCCTGACCTGCGCGTCCAGTGGTGCGAGGACGGCTTTGCCAGCAAGACGGGCGTGGAGCTGCGTGCGGGAGGCGACCTGCTCGACGCGCTCGAGCGGGGCCGCAGCCTGGACGCGGTGGAGCGCGCCATCCGTGAGGGCCGCGCCCACACGGGCCACGTCATCACCCGGGCGCTGCGGCAGGTGCGCGTGCAGGTGAAGCCCGCGCGGACGGGCGAGTCGCCAGGCGCCTGGCTGGTCGTCCAGCCCTCCGGCGTCGACGACGAGGGCGCCTTCTCCCAGGCGGTGCAGGAGATTGCCCGCGCGGTGGGCGAGACGCTGGAGGTGGAGAGCGTCTGCGCGGCGGCGGTGGTGGCGCTGGTGCGCTGCGCCCAGGTGCGGCGCGCGGAGGTGTTCCTCTGCGAGGCGGACGGCAAGGAGCTGCGCCGCGCGGCGGTGTCGGACCTGGCGGGCGGCGAGGCGCCGGAGGACACCTTCGACCCGTCGGACGACCCGTTCCGCCAGGCGCTGGCCTCGCGCCAGGCGCAGCTGGGCATCCAGCGCGGCTACGGCGACGCCATGGGCTCCATCTTCGCCGCGGTGCCGCTGTGCGCGCCGCGCCGGACGGTGGGCCTGCTGCTGCTCTACAAGGAGCAGGGCACGTCCTTCTCCGTGCGCGAGCTGGAGCTGTGGAGCGCCGCGGCCAACCAGCTGGCCGTGGCGGTGGAGAACGCGCGGCTCCTGCGCGAGGCGAAGGCGGCGCTCCAGGTGCGCGAGGAGTTCATGTCCATCGCCAGCCACGAGCTGAAGACGCCGCTCACCCCGCTGAAGCTGGGCCTCTACACGATGGAGAAGCGGATTACGGCGGGCCAGCCGGTGGAGCTGGGCACGGTGCTCAAGTCCAAGCGGCAGGTGGACCGGCTGGCGGGGCTGGTGGACGACCTGCTGGATGCCTCGCGGCTGGATGCCGGGAGGCTGGCGCTGAACCTGGCGCCGCTCGAGGTGGGACAGCTGGTGGCGGAGGTGGTGGACCACTTCCGCGCCGCCTTCGAGCGCCCCTTCTCGGTGGAGGTGCCTCGCGAGCGTGTCTGGACGCAGGGCGACCGCGACAGGCTGGAGCAGGTGCTCGTGAACCTGCTGGAGAACGCGCACAAGTACAGCCCCGCGGGCGAGCCCATCATCGTCTCGGTGGAGCGGCTGCCGGGCGAGGCGCGCATCCACGTGAGGGACCACGGCATCGGCATCCCCGGCGCGGACCAGGCGCAGGTGTTCCAGCGCTTCTACAAGGCGCGCAACGTGTCGCACCGCAACTTCGGCGGGCTGGGGCTGGGCCTCTACATCAGCCACTCCATCGCCAAGCTGCACCGCGGCTCGCTGTCCCTCTCCAGCGCGGAGGGGCACGGCAGCACCTTCACCCTGTCCCTGCCGCGCATGGCCGCGCACGAGGTGAAGCGGCTGCCGCGCCGCGTGCTGCTGCTGGACGAGGACCGGGCGCAGGAGTCGGTGGCGGAGCGGGTGCTCCTCTCGGAGGGCTTCGAGGTGCTCACCGCGCGCGACGGCGCGGAGGCGCTGCGCCGGGCCACGCACCTGCCGGTGGACCTCATCGTCCTCTCCACCAGCGCCACGCAGGGGCAGACGGGCGTCTTCCTGGAGACCTTCGCCACGCTGCCTCGCGCCCGGCCCGTGCCCATCCTCCTGGCCGGCGACGAGCGGCCCTGGTGGGCCCAGGAGGGCACCACGCTGTGCACCCGCCCGTACCGCGCGGACGAGCTGGTGGCGCGGGTGCGCAACGTCCTCTCGGTGGAGCGGCGCCGGCCTCCGACGCTGTCGGAGACGTCGCCCGACGTGCCGCTCTCGGGCCTCAGCCCCCGGGCGTGAGGACGCGGAAGTCGGCCACCGTGACGCCCGCGCGCGTGAGCAGCTCGCGGGCGCGCGGGTGGACGAAGGTCTCCAGCTCCACCTCGCGCTGGGCGGAGTAGCCGCTCTTCACCGTCTCCGGCCGGTAGCCCGGGTGGCACATCAGCTCGATGACGCCGTCCGCGGGCAGCGCGGCCAGCTGCTCCTGGAGCCGCTCCAGCGTCCAGTACGCCTCCGTCCCCGCGTCGCCGATGAAGTGCGCGTTGGTGGCCACGCCGTGGGCCTCCAGCGCGCGCCGCATGTCCGCGTCGATGGAGCGCACCGGCAGCCTCGCGGCCCGGGCGGCGCGGGCCAGCCCCTCCAGCACGTGGGGGTGGCGGTGCAGGTGCTTGTGCACGTCCACGTGGGTGGCCGGCGCGCCGAGCAGCCCCGCGAGCCTCGCGAGCTGGGCGAAGGCCTCCGCCTCCACCACGTCGGGCGTGAGGCTGGCGGCGCGGGCCTCCACGAGGCCGCCGTCCTCGCCGAGCAGCGCGCGCGGGAAGCCGCTCCACACGGGCGTGCCGCGCGCGAGGTTGAAGTGCAGGCCGATGCCCGGCAGGCCCCGGGACTCGCGCGCGGCGGCCTCGGACCAGGGCGTGTTCACCATGAAGGTGGCCGAGGAGACGACGCCCTCGCGCATGGCGCGGAGGATGCCTCGGGTGACGGCGGGGTCGTAGCCCAGGTCGTCGGCGTTGATGATGAGGGCGCGGGCGCTCATGGCGGGAATCTCCTCGGACGTTCAGGGAATGGGAAGCGGGGCGCCCTCGGTGCGGGGGCGCGCCTGGAAGAAGCGCCAGGCCTCGCGGGTGGCATCCAGGTCCCGGGTTCCGTTGTTGTACCGGGGGGAGCCGGGCCACGCGTGCAGGCCGTCCTGCACGGTGCACAGGGAGGCGGTGGCGCTCTCCGGCGCGCACCCGGTGTAGGCGACGCAGGTGCTGTCACCCTGCTGGTACGTCTGGACGGGGGCGTCGCCGCAGCCGTTGCGGTCCGCCCAGCGCCGCACGGACTCCTCGGCGGAGGGGTACTCGGTTCCGAAGGGGCCGAGGTTGTTGCCGCCGCCGTAATAGATGGTGGGGTCGTTCGTGCCGTGGATGTGCAGCACCGGCACCGGCCGCGACGGGTTGCAGGCGGTGACGCCCTCCATGCCGGCCACCGGGGCCACGGCGGCGAAGCGGCTCGCGCGCTCGCAGGCCAGGCGGTACGAGAAGAAGCCGCCGTTGGAGAAGCCGGTGGCGAAGGTGCGGCGCGTGTCCACGCACACGCGGGTGTCCAGGTCCTTCAGCAGCGCGTCCACGAAGCCCACGTCGTCCACGGTGTTCCGCGAGGCCCCGCAGCACGCGGCGCCGTTCCAGCCCCGGGTGTCCTCCAGCCTCGGGTCCGTGGCGCCGTTGACCTCCGCGTAGCTGAGCCCGCGCGGGTACACGGCGAGGAAGCCCTCGGTGTCGGCCAGCGTGGACAGCCGCGTCAGCGACTCCATCTCCACCTCGGTGGAGCCGAAGCCATGGAAGGCGAGCACGGCGGGCGCCGGCCGGGTGGCGTCGTAGCCAGGGGGGACATGGACGCGGTAGGCGCGGGTGCGGCCGCCATGCTCCACCGTCCAGTCATACGTGCCGGGCCCCACGGTGAGGCCGGTGCAGGCGGTGCGGTCCGGTACCTCGGGCTCCTGGCCGGAGCCGCCCGGGTCCACGGTCCCCGCATCGTCGTTCCGGCGCGAGTCGTTGGAGGAGGAGCACGCGGTGGCCCCGGCGAGCAGGGCGACGGCACACAGCGACAGGAGGCGAAGGCGCATGGCGGGAAGCTAATTCCCGGACGAGCACTCCGCCGCCAGCGTGTTCGCACGGTCGGGAAATCGTTCCGCCAGCGCACGCTTCACCGCGTCCACCGCGGCCGCGTTGCCGGTGTGGGCATGGAGCTGGCAGCGGGCGGTGAGGGCGCGCGGGTCCTGCGGGGCGAGCCGGTCCGCCTCCTGGTAGGCGCGCTCGGCGGCGGAGGTGTCTCCCTGCCGGAAGAGGACGGCCCCCAGGTAGTAGTGCGCCACGGCGAGCCGGGCGTCCTTGCGGATGGCGCGCCTGAGGAGGCTGGCGGCCTCGTCCACCCGCTGCTGGCGGAAGCGCACGAAGCCCAGCTCCGCCAGGCAGGCCGCGTCGTCGTGCTCCCGCGTCCAGGCGGCCAGGACGGTGGAGGCTTCGTCCAGCCGGCCACTCTGGGAGAGGAGGCGGCCGTAGCGAGGTGCCACCTCGGCCGAGCGCGGCTTCTGCGCGTGGGCCTTCGCCAGCGCGGCCAGCGCGCCGGGGATGTCGCCCTGCCGCTCGCGCAGCTCCGCCATGGCCAGCAGGGGCCGCAGGTCGCGCGGGGCCAGCGCGGTGGCCTCGTCGAGGGCGCGCTCGGCCCGCTTGCCCAGCCGCAGCTCGGTGGCCGCGCGCGCGGCGAGCAGGTGCGCCTCCACGTCCTTCGGGAAGCGCGACGTGTAGGACTCCGCCAGCTCCAGCGCCGGGGCGTGCGCGCCGGCCGCCAGCAGCAGGGCACCGGCGCGCGCCAGCTCCTTCGCCGTGGCCCGCGTGTCCAGCCCCAAGCCGGCGAGCGCGGCCACCTTCGCCTCGGTCGAAGACGCGGCCTCGGCCTTTGCCAGCCGCGCGGCGGGAGGCGACACCGGGCGCGTCATGAACCACGCCCCGCCGCCCCCGAGCGCGCCGAGGGCCAGCACGCCCACGAGGATGGGGCCCACGCGCGAGCGCTTCCCGGGCGCGGAGGCCTTCCCGATGAAGGAGTCGGGAGCCCCGGCCGCGACGGCAGAGGCCGAGGGCGAAGAGGGGGCCGTGGCCGACGCAGGGGCTTCCTCGGGTGGCACCGGGACCTTGGGCGCCGGACCCCAGGAAATCTCTCCCGGACGGTGTACCGCCGGAGGCACCCCGGGGCCCTCCACGTACACCGACACGCCGGTGGAGCCTGGCTGTTCGGGCACCAGGCGGATGGGGCGCGGCGGCGTGCCGCCGTGGGACGGGTCGGCGAGCCGCGCGCGGCGCAGGGCCAGGCGCTTGGAGTCCCGGTCCGGCGGGAAGAGGGTGTCCACGTACGCCGCGAGCTGCTCGGTCGTGGCCACCTCCGCCGCGCCGCCAATGGCCTCCATCGCGTCGATGAAGGACTCGAGGCTGTCGAAGCGCGCGGCCGGGTCCCGGGCCAGCGCCGTGAGGCACACCAGCTCCAGCGCCGCGGGCACGGACGGGTCGAACGCGGTGGGCGGCTTCGGGCGGCCCTCGGCGATGCGTCCCAGCACCTCTTCCGCCGTCATGCCTGTGAAGGGCCTGCGGCCACAGAGCTGCTCGTAGAGCATGACCCCGGCGGCGAACAGGTCCGCGCGGTGGTCCACCTGCCGGCCGGCGATCATCTCCGGCGACATGTAGAAGAACTTCCCCTTCAGCACGCCGGGCTCGGTGCCCGAGCCGAGCGACTCCGCCTTGGCGATGCCGAAGTCGATGACCTTCACCTCGCCATTCACGCCCACATGGATGTTGTCCGGGGTGAAGTCGCGGTGGACGATGCGCAGCGGCCGGCCCTCCTCGTCCACGGCGCGGTGCGCGGCGTCCAGCCCGCGGCAGGCCTCCACCAGCACGCGCAACGTAATCCCCAGCGGCACGCGCTGGCCGTGCTCGGCGGCCTCCTGCCGCAGCTCCGCGAAGGAGCGGCCTTCCAGCAGCTCCATGGCGATGAAGGGCTCGGTGCCCTCCATCCCCAGCTCCAGAATCGTGACGACGTTGGGGTGGCGCACCTGTGCGGTGATGCGCGCCTCGTTGAGGAACATCTGCACCACGCGCCTGTCGGTGGCCAGGTGCGGCATCAGCCGCTTCACCGCCACCGCGGGCCCGCGCTGTCCGTTCTCGTCGATGTGGCGCCCCAGGTACACCTCCGCCATTCCGCCTGTCGCGATGCGCGCGGACAGTCGGTAGCGGCCCATCCAGTAGGGGTTCTGCTCCGGCTCCAAAGTGCGCGCAGTCTACGTGTAGGAGCCGGTCCGCGTCCTGCTCGTGTCGAATGACGCGGCCGCCCGCTCGTCCCCTGGCGGGAACTTGCTCCGTTCCACCGGCAGTCCCACCCTTCGCGCATGCCGCGTCTGGACACGCTGTTGTGGCTGGTACATGCGGCGGCCACCCTCTACATGGTGGGCGTCATCGCGGTCGTCCAGGTCGTGCACTACCCGCTCTTCGCGCGGGTGGGCCCGGCGGCCTTCCCCACCTACGCGGTAGCGCACGCCCGGCGCATCACCTGGGTGGTGGGCGGGCCCATGCTCGTGGAGCTGGCGACCGCCGTGTGGCTCGCCTTCGGGCCGCTGCCACCGGGCGTGCCTGCCTGGATGGCCTGGGCCGGCCTGGGCGCCGTGGTGGCCCTGTGGGTGTCCACCTTCTTCCTCCAGGTGCCCCAGCACGAGGTGCTCCAGGGTGGGTTCGACCCCCGCGCACACCGGCGGCTGGTCTCCAGCAACTGGCTTCGCACCGTGTTGTGGGGGGGACGCGGCGTGTGGGTGCTCTACCTGCTCGCTCGCGCGATGGGGCGGGAGTGCTAACGTCCCGCGCCTGCAACGGCCCCTGGGGAGGAGGGCCCCTGACACGCACGCGCTGCGTACGGAGGAATGTTGGGCACCGTCCTCAAGGGTGGCTACGTCGTCGAGCTGGAGCCCGCGCTGGTGGAGCGCGTGGACCTGCGCATCGAAGGTGAGCGCATCGTCGATCGCGGGCCGGACCTGGCTCCCGCCCCTGACGACGAGGTCGTCGCCCTGTCCGGCAAGCTCGTCTTCCCGGGCCTCGTCAGCGCGCACCACCGCCTGCACGCGGTGCTCGGCCGGGGCATGCCCAACCCCCCGCTGGAGAACTACCAGGACATCCTGGAGAAGGTGCTCTGGCCCTACGAGAACGCGCTCGACTTGGACGCCGTGCAGGTGGCCGGGTGCGCGGGCGGCCTCGAGGCGCTCCAGTGCGGCACCACCACGGTGGTGGACCTGCACTCGTCGCCCAGGGCGGTGGCGGGCTCGCTGGTGCGGCTGGCGCGCGGGCTCCACGAGGTGGGCGTGCGCGGCGTGCTGTCCTACGCGGTGTCGGACCGGCTGGGCGCCATCGCCCGCGAGGAGGGGCTGGAGGAGACGGTCAGCTTCGCGAAGAAGGCCAAGGGCCGCTTCCGCGGGCAGGTGGGCGCGGCGCCCTGCTTCATGCTGGCGCCGGACGGGCTGCAGGGCGTGGCGGAGGCGGTGAAGTCGCTGGGCAATGGCGCGCTGCACATGCCGCTCGCCGAGGACCCGCTGGACGAGCGGCTGTCCACCGAGCGCTATGGCGCCTCGCCGGTGGCGCGGCTGCTGGAGGCGGGCCTGCTGTCACCCAAGAGTCAGCTGGCGCACGTGGGCCACCTGGAGTGGGCGGACCTGGCGCAGGTGATTGCCACCGGCGCGTGGATTGTCCACACGCCGCGCTCCAACCAGGGGCTGGAGGTGGGCTACGCGCCAGCGCTGAAGTTCGGCCACCGGGCCACGCTGGGCGTGGACGCCGTGTCGGCGGACCTGTTCGCGGAGGCGCAGGCGGCGTATCTGCGCTCGCGCGAGGCGGGGCAGCCCATCGACGTGCTCCGTTATCTGGCCAACGGCCACCGGCTGGTGTCGCAGCTGTTCGAGGTGCCGGTGGGGCCCATGCGCCCGGGCGCGCTGGCGGACCTGCTCATCCTGGACTACCTGCCGGCCACGCCGCTGTCGGCGGGGAACCTGGCCTGGCACGTGGTGTTCGGCCTGGGCAGCCGCCACGTGGAGGCCGTCATGGTGGACGGCGTGTGGCGCATGTGGGCCCGCCGTGCGCTGTCGGTGAGCCCCACGGTGGTGGCGGAGCAGGCGCGCGAGGCCGCCGCCGCGGTGTGGGCGCGCATGGCCGAGTCGAGGTAGCCGTCCGGCCGCTTGCCTTCCCGGCGCCGGGTCCGGTTTAGTCCTCCCATGCTCTTCCCAGTGCTCGTCGCGGGACTCTTCAGCGGGGCCATTCCGCAGGTGGGTGACACGGCGCCGGACTTCACGGTGAAGGACACCGCCGGCAACGCCTACACCCTGTCGGAGATGGTGAAGCAGGGCCCCGTCATCCTGGCCTTCTTCCCCAAGGCCTTCACAGGAGGTTGAACCCGCGAGCTCTCGGCGTACCGGGACAGGTACTCGGACATCGAGAAGCTCCATGGCCAGGTCCTGGCCATCAGCATGGATGACGCAGACACGCTCTCGCGCTTCAAGGCGGAGCTGAAAGCCCCGTTCCCCTTCATTCCAGACCCGGAGGGCAAGGTCGTCGCGGCGTATGACGTGAAGATGCCGCTGCTCTCGGTGCCCAAGCGCTACACGTTCGTCGTCGGCGAGGGACGGAAGATTCTCAAGGTGGAGACCGGCAGCGACGCCATCGACCCGAATGGGGCGATTGTGTCGTGCCCCATCCGCAAGCCCGGCTCGAAGCCGCCGGGCACGGACGCCGGCACGAAGTGACTCACGCCTCGCGAGAGGTGCGCCACCCGCGCAGCACCCACAGCTGCGCGGCCACCATGGCCACGGTGACGAGGAACATCACCCACGTCATCGCGGACGCGTACCCGATGCGCAGGTACTCGAAGCCGTTCTGGTAGATGTAGAGCGGCAGGAACGTCGTCGCATAGCGCGGGCCGCCCTGGGTGATGACCAGGGCGGGCACGAACGTCGTCTGCAGGCTCTTCATGACGTCGCGCGCGGCGAGCAGCCCCAGCGTGGGCGCCATCAACGGCAGCGTCACCTTGCGGAAGACGGTGAGCGCGCCGCCGCCCTCCAGCTCGCACAGCTCGTACAGCTCCTGCGGCAGCTCGCGCCGCGCGGCCAGCAGCACCACGAAGACCTCGCCCAGCTGGAACACGGTGAGCGCCACCAGCGCCCCGCGCGCGCCCCAGGGCGTGAGCAGCCAGCCTCCGTCCGCCAGGCCCGTCGTCTTCAGCACGAGCGCCAGCGGCCCGTACAGCGGGTTGAGCAGCCACAGCCACAGCAGCGCATAGGCGAGGTCCGGCACCACCGTGGGCAGGAACACCGCGGAGCGCGCCACCCCCGCGCGCTTGTGCAGCAGCAGCGCCAGCCCCATGGCCGCCACCAGTCGCAGGGGGACGGCGAGCGCGGCGAAGAGCAGCGAGTTGCCCAGCGCCGTCCAGAAGAGCGGGTCGTCCCACAGCCGGAGGAAGTGCGCCACGCCCACGAAGCGCGGGGCGCTCAGCGCGTCGTAGTCGGTGAAGGCCAGCCCCAGCGCCAGCAGCGCGGGCAGCCCCACCAGCAGCACGGCCGCGACGACGAAGGGCGCCGCCAGCCAGAGCATGGCCTCGCGGCCGCGCGGAGCCCGGGCCGTCACGGTGTCGCGGGCCTCGCCGGCGCGGCGTCGAGGATGCCCTGCACGGACTCGTTCAGCTCCTGGCCCAGCATGTTCACCTCGTCGAGCGAGCGCATCAGCCGGCGCATGGAGCCGCCCGCCTCCTGCGCGGGCCGCACCGCGTTGGAGTCCGCCTCTGTCAGCCGCGTGCCGGCGGGGGGCACGGTGTAGAACCACTCCTCGACGATGGCGTCCGCGCGCGTCTCCACCTCGTTCCACACCGACACGTTGGGCAGCCGGCGGATGTGGAGGATGGAGTCCAGGAAGACGCGGGCGGAGGCCGGGCGCTGGGCCGGGTCCAGGAACGCGGGCCCCTCCGCCACGCTGCGCAGCGACGGCACGGTGCGCCCGCCGCGCGCCACCAGCTCCGCGCCCACCGGGCCCAGCGCGAACTCCACGAAGCGGAAGGCGGCGTCCTTCGACCTGGACGCGCGCGACATGCAGTAGGCGTCCGAGTGCAGCACGGTGGCCACCTTGTGGTGCCGGGGCAGGGGCGCCACGTCCCAGTCCAGGCCGGGGACGTCGCGCAGCGTGGGCACCAGCCGCCGGCTGTTGAGGTGCATGCCCAGCCGGCCCGCGGCGAAGCGCGCCTCGTGGTTCTCCGACTTGGCCTCCTCCAGCGTGGGCGTCACCTTGAAGACGCGCTGGAGCCGGAGCACGAAGCGCAGCGCCTCCAGCGAGGAGGCGTCCAGCAGCATCAGCCGCCGCGGGTCCTTCACGTCGTCGACCAGCTCGCCACCGGCCTGCCAGATGAACGGGGCCAGGCGGGACAGGGTCGGCTCGAAGGCCACGCCGTGGACGTCCATGCGGCCGTCGCCGTCCTCGTCACGGGTGAGGGCCTGCGCCGTCTTCCGGAAGTCGTCCCACGTCCAGTCCGGCTTCGGAGGCGGCACGCCCAGGCGCTGGAAGAGGGCGCGGTTCCAGTAGACGACGAGGCTGGAGACGTTCTGCGGGATGCACGTCAGCGCGCCGTCGTAGCGGAAGGCCTCGACCGCCTGCGGGTAGAGGTCGCGCTCCTTGAGCACGGTGCTCCTCTCCAGCCGGGGGCCCAGTGGCTCCAGCACGCCCTTGGCGGCGAACTGGCCGAAGCGCCGGTAGTTGAGCAGGAAGAGGTCGGGCGGCGTGCCACCGGAGAAGGCGGTGGTGAGCTTCGCCATGTGGTCCTTCTGCTTGCCGATGGGAATGAGGCGCACCTTCACGTCCGGGTGCTTCGCCTCGAAGGCGGCGATGAGCTGGCGGTAGCCGCCCACCTCGGCCGGGTCTCCGAACAGCTGGAGCGTCACCTCGGTGGTGCCCGTCTTCGCGGGCTGCTGCCCCTGCGAGGCCGTGGGGGCCGGGTCCTCGCGCTTGCAGCCGCCGAGCACGGCCAGCCCCGCCAGCGCGAGCGCCGCGCTCCACCTCATCGTCCGAGCCATCCGCTGCCTCTCTCCTCACCGAGGAACATGCGCTGCGCGCCGAGGAAGGCGAGGACGGCGGGCAGGGTGACCACCACGGCACCGGCGAGCAGCACGGGCCACTGCGTGGAGCCGAGCAGCTCCAGCGCGTGCAGGGCCAGGGGCGCGGTGAGCGCGTCCTCGCCGCTGAGGTAGAGCAGGGGGTCGATGAAGTTGCTCCACGACAGGATGAAGGCCAGCAGCGCCACCGCGGCGGTGGTGGGCTGCACCAGCGGCAGGGCAATGGAGCGCCACAGGCGCAGGGGGCCGGCGCCTTCCAGCCGCGCGGCCTCGAACAGCTCCGGGGGCAGGCGCCGGAAGGCCACCGCGTAGAGGAGGACGAAGAGGGGACTGCCCCCCATGAGCGCGGGTGCCACCAGGGGCACGGCGGTGCCGGTGAGGCCCAGCACCTTGAAGACGGCGAAGCGGGTCAGCCACACCGCCGTGACGGGCACCATCTCCAGCAGCAGCACCGTGCCGGCCAGCGTCGTCCAGCGCCACCCGGAGGACTGCGCCAGCGCCAGCCCCGCCCAGGACGCGGTGAGCACGCTGAGTGGCACCATCAGTGCGGCCAGCAGCGCGGAGTTGAAGAGGGCGCGCGCGAAGGGCACCAGCTCGAAGGTGGCGACGTAGGCGGCCAGCCCCGCGCCCTGGGGCAGCAGTTCCACTCCGCGTGGGGGCGGAAGCCCGGGCGGACGCAGCGAGCCGGCCAGCATCACCACCAGCGGTGCGAGGAACAGCGCGGCCAGCACGCCGATGACGAGGACTCGCGAGGAGGAGCTGAAGAGGCGGGCGGGGGACGGCATCGCGGTGGGGGCCCCATTCGCGCCCACACCGTGGTGCGCCGTCAAGCCCGGGCGGCGGCTGTCGGTCCCTTCCGCCTTGCCGAATCCCCGGCCCGGTCCGAGTGTTCAGGCAATCGAGGGGCCGGCCAGGCGTTGTGCTCCATGGAGGTGTGATGACGGTCTCGAAGGTGTCCGGGTCGCTGTGGGTGGCGTTGTCCGTGGTCCTCTCCGGTGTGACGGCTTCCGCCGCGACTCCCGAGGCGCTCGTCGCGCGGTTCGTCGAGAGCAATGACTTCCACGGCGTCGTCCTGGTGGCGAGGGATGACGGCCTCCTGCACTACGGCGCCTACGGGCAGGCCGACGTGGAGGCCGGCAGGTCCACGGGGCTCGGGACGCGCTACCAGCTCGGCTCCATCTCCAAGTACCTCGCGTCGCTGGTGGTGCTGAAGCTCGTCGACGAGGGCACGCTGTCGCTGACGCGCCCCATCTCCGAGTACCTGCCCACGTACCGCAAGGACGTCGGCGGCAAGGTGACGCTGCACCACCTCCTGTCGCACACGAGCGGCGTTCCCAACGACCTGGCCACCGCGTTCCGAGCGAACCGGGAGATTGCGAAGGAGGAGCTGTCCACGGCGGCCGCGGTGGAGCGCTACGCGAGCGGCGCGCTCCAGTTCGAGCCCGGCAGCAGGTTCGACTACTCCCACTCCAACTGGATTCTGGTGCGGGCCATCATCGAGAGCGCCACCGGCCGCACCTACGAGCAGAACGTCCAGCGCTTCCTGGAGCCGCTGAAGCTGAAGGACACCGGCATCTTCTCGG
Organism: Pyxidicoccus xibeiensis; assembly: GCF_024198175.1. Lineage (NCBI taxonomy): Bacteria > Pseudomonadati > Myxococcota > Myxococcia > Myxococcales > Myxococcaceae > Pyxidicoccus > Pyxidicoccus xibeiensis. The sequence goes on along the minus strand of NZ_JAJVKV010000007.1, from coordinate 273,016 downwards.
GGGACTTCTCCTCCGCCGTTCCCGGGAGCGCCATGGGCTACACGTCCGTGCGGCCCCAGCCCGCGCGCTCCTCGATTCCCAACCCCGTCTTCATCGCGTGCGCGGGAGGCGCGTACAGCACCGCCACGGACCTGCTCACCCTGAGCCGCGCGCTCCATGCGGGGAAGCTCGTCTCACCGAAGGCGCTCGAGCAGCTCCGGACGCCGTACGTCGCGGACGAGGGCTACTCCTACGGCGGCCGGGTGAAGACGCTGAAGCTGGGCGGCCGGGACGAGGTCGTCGCCTGGCACAGCGGCTCGAACGGTCCCTTCAAGTCCCGGCTGAGCCGGGTGCTGTCGAATGGCCTGACGGTCATCCTCCTGAGCAACACCAACGCCGACCTGGGGAAGCTGGCCACGCTGACGGAGGAGCTGCTCCAGGCGATCTCCAGCGAGCCGAAGCCGTAGCGCGAGCAGGCAATTCAGCGGCGGATGAGCCCGAGCAGGGCCACGGCCAGCCGGTACAGGGGCCCCCGGTGACGGTGCGGGAGGCGGCCTTGAGCGGCTTCCCGGGCGAGGAGCGGTTCTCGTAGCGAGCGCCGCGCGACTAGCATGCCGCGCTCACGGAGGGCTGCCTGACGGACGCCTGCGGCACCCGCCGCGGCATCCCCTTCCGGAACCAGGCGAGCGTCTCCTCCAGCCCGTCCTCCAGGGACACCGTGGGCGCCCAGCCCAGCAGCTCCATGGCCCGGGTGATGTCCGGCCTGCGCTGCCGCGGGTCATCTTGAGGCAGCGGCTTGAAGACGATGCGGCCCCCGCCACCGTGCACCTTCCGCACGGCCTCGGCGAACTCGAGAGTCGTCATCTCGCGCGGGTTGCCCAGGTTCACCGGCTCGGTGACGTCCGACAGCGCCAGCCGCACCAGCCCGTCGATGAGGTCTCTCACGTAGCAGAACGAGCGCGTCTGCGTGCCGTCGCCGAACACGGAGAAGTCCTCGCCGCGCAGGGCCTGGCCCACCAAGGCGGGCAGCACGCGGCCGTCCTCCAGCCGCATCTTCGGCCCGTAGGTGTTGAAGACGCGCGCAATCCGGATGCGCAGGCCGTGCATGCGCGCGTACGCGGTGCACAGCGCCTCGCCGTAGCGCCTGGCCTCGTCGTGCATGGAGCGCGGGCCCACGGGATTCACGTGGCCCCAGTAGTCTTCCGACTGGGGGTGGACCAGCGGGTCGCCATGGACTTCGGACGTGGAGGTCTGGAGGAACACGGCGCCCTTCTCGCGCGCCAGCCGCAGCCCGTTCTCCGTGCCGATGGAGCCCACCCGCATCGTCTCGATGGGGAGCAGCGCGGAGTCGATGGGCGACGCCGGAGAGGCCAGGTTGAAGACGAAGTCCACCGGACCGTCCACGCGCAGGGGCTCGGTGATGTCGTGCCTCACGGCCCGGAGGTTCCCCAGCGGCGCCACGTCCGTGAGGTTGCGTGCGTTGCCGGTGAGGAGGTTGTCGAGGCTGATGACCTCGGCGGCCCCTTCGCGCAGCAGCCGCTCGCAGAGATGGGCGCCCAGGAACCCCGAGCCCCCGAGGACGACCACGCGCCTGCCCTTCATTTCGTTCATGCGCGCCAAGGTCTCGCCAGGGCAAGCAAGCGGGTACCCGTTCTCCGGGGCAGGGTGGGTTGCAGGGTCTCTTCCTGGACGCACGTCCACCGCGTGCATCGGATGCCCGGCACTCACCGCGTTCAGCACTTCACGCTGGCTCCGGGCTCGTACCCCCGTGCAATGCTGTGGGCTACCGGCCCTGGCGCGCGCGCCGGCTGTCGAAGACCTGGGCGGGCGAGCCATCCACCTGCGTGTCCTGGAAGGCCCCGCCCGTGTACTCGCCGATGACGCTCCGCCAGAAGGTGATGGCGGCCTGGTTGCCGGGGAGCTGGGACACCTCCCAGATGCCGGGGAAGCGCTGGAACACGGCCCGGGCGGCGAGCCGGCCCAGCCCGCGCCTGCGCTCGCCGCGCAGGATGAAGAACTCGCTCATCCGGAAGTCGCGCCCCTTCGTCATGTAGGGGAACGGGGCCTGCCCCACGAAGGCGAAGCCGACGGTGCGTCCCTCCGAGCGCAGCAGCAGGGGATGCACCTCGGCGGATGGGGCCAGCCAGGTCGGCAGGAAGTCGGGTTGCCACTGCCCCTGCTCATCGAGCCTGTACTCGACGCCGTACTCGCTCAGGTCGTGCAGGTAGAGCGGGTAGAGGTTGCGCAGCAGCGGGTGCTCGGCCGGAGTCGCCCGGAGAATGTCCATGAAGAGCCTCCCGGAGGCCCAGCATGACCGGTTGGCGCTTGCCCTGCCAGGACCGCGCGCGGTGGGTGCTGGGGAGGGGCCTGCGTCAGCGGCCTCCAGGGCTGCCGGCTGATGGAGCGAGGCTACCTTTGCTCCAGGAGACGACCATGGAAGGCGTGCATCGCGGCGGCCTGGCTGGCAGGGAGGCGTCCGGTCCGGGCGGAAGCCCCTCCGGGGCACGCAGGGGCTGGCCTCACGGCGCGGCGAAGTGGAGGGGCCTCCCCGCGAGGCTGAAACAGGAGTGGAAGCGCAACAAGCTGAGTGACGCGGCGGCCGCCCTCACGTTCTACGGTGTCCTCTCCCTCTTTCCCTTCCTGCTCTTCATGGTCGCCCTGGCGGGTGTCGTCATCCAGCCCGCCCAGGTGCAGGCGCTCGTCGGTGCGGTGGGCCGCGAGGTCCCTCCCGCCTTCAGCCAGCTCGTCTACGCCCAGCTCGAGCAGCTCACCTCCGGGCCCGGCAGGCCGTTGCTCACGTTCAGCGCCCTGGCCGCGGTGTGGTCGGCGACCGCCGGGGTGGTGAGCCTCATGGACGCGCTCAACACCGCCTACGGCGTGACGGAGCGCCGCCCGCGCTGGAAGGTCTACGGGATTGCGCTCGGGATGATGCTGGCGGGAGCGGTCCTGACGCTGCTCGCCGGGCTCCTCGCGGTGGGGGCCCCCGCGCTCGCCTCCAGGCTCGGGCCACCCTGGACGACACTCGTGGTCTGGCTGCGGCTGCCCCTCGCGGCGCTGCTGATGATGATTCTCTGGGCGACCCTCTACTCGGTGCTTCCGGATGCCCGGCAGAAGTTCAAGTTCATCACGCCCGGCTCCGTGGCGGGGGTGCTCGTCTGGCTCTCCGCCTCGCTGGGCTTCTCCTTCTACGTCTCCCGCTTCAGCACCTTCGGCATCACCTATGGCGCCCTGGGGGGCATCGTCGTCCTGCTGCTGTGGATGTGGATCTCCTCGCTCGCGCTGATGCTGGGCGCGGAGATAAACGCCGTCCTCGCGCGTCCTCCCTCCGACGAGACGCCCGGAACCCGGACTGTGTAGCCGCGCACCTCGCGTTCACACCCGGGTCTCATTCCTCGCGGTGCCCGTTGGGCGCAGGGTGACGGCGTCGCGGCGGACCTGCCGGGCGACGCGGCGGGTGGCCCAGGAGTGCGCCGATGTGCAGGGTCGCCTGTCCTAAAGTCGTGCATCCGGCATCGAGGCTGCGTGACAAGGCAATGCTCCCATTCCCTGCCGCGACCTACGTTGCCCTCACGAGCACGGGGGCTCGGTCCTGATGGGTCGCTGTCGCCAAGGAGGTCGGCGCGGCGGCCTGTCTCGACTGCCCGCGCCCCAGCGAGCCATTCCACAGGAGCGACCGCCTCTTGAAGACTTCGCCGGATAGCCATGCCCCGCGCGTGCGGCGGGTGTTGATGACCGCCGATACCCTCGGCGGCGTCTGGACGTATGCGCTGGAGCTCGTCCGGGCGCTCGCGCCACGCGACGTGGAGGTGACGCTCGCCACCATGGGCGCGCCGCTCTCCGAAGCCCAGTGGGCGCAGGCGCGCGCCCTGCCCAACCTCCACCTCGAGGAGAGCCGCTTCCGCCTCGAGTGGATGGACGACCCATGGGAGGACGTGCGCGCGGCGGGGGACTGGCTCCTCTCGCTGGAGGCGCGGGTGCGCCCGGACGTGGTGCACCTCAACGGCTATGCGCACGGGGCGCTGCCCTGGGAGCGGCGGCCGCTGGTGGTGGGCCATTCGTGCATCCTGTCCTGGTGGCGCGCGGTGAAGCGCGAGGACGCCCCGGAGCGCTACGCGCGCTACCGCGAGGCCGTCACCGCCGGGCTGCGGGCGGCGGGGAGGGTGGTGGCCCCGAGCGCGGCCATGCTGGAGGCGCTGCGAGCCCACTACGGTCCGCTGCCCCCCGCGGAGGTCATCCCCAACGGCCGGTTCCCGGGCGTCATGCCCCCGCGCGCGAAGCGGGAGCCCTTCGTCCTCTCCGCGGGCCGGCTGTGGGACGAGGCGAAGAACCTCGCCGCGCTGCGGGCCGCGGCGCCGCGCCTCGGCTGGCCGGTGAAGGTGGCGGGCGACGCGCGGCACCCCTCGGGACTCGCCGTGGAGTCCCGCCACGTGGAGCTGCTGGGGCACCTGTCCTCTTCGTCGCTGGCGGACTGGATGGGGCGCGCCAGCGTGTACGCGCTGCCCGCGCGCTACGAGCCCTTCGGCCTGTCCGTGCTGGAGGCCGCGCTGTCCGGCTGCGCGCTGGTGCTGGGCGACATCCCCTCGCTGCGAGAGGTGTGGGGAGAAGGGCCCGCCCTCTTCGTGCCGCCGGATGACGTCGGAGCGCTGGTGGATGCGGTGGAGACGCTGCGCCACGACGACACGCTGCGCACCCGGCTGGCCGTGCGGGCGCGGGCGCGGGCCCTCACCTACACGCCGCGGAGGATGGCCGCGGCCTACCTGTCCCTCTACGCCGCGCTCTCGGGGCTGCGCATCCCCGAAGCGCCGCCTCCGCCGCCCCGGACGCGGAGCCCCCTTCCGGAGACGCCGTCACCATGAGCGTCCAGCGGTGGGGCTGGCGTGCCGCTGGACTGATTCACGGTGTAGCGCGGAGCTGGAAGGAACGGACGTGTCATGAGAATCGCGGTGGTGGGGACGGGGTACGTGGGACTCGTGGCGGGGACGTGTCTCGCCGAGTCGGGGAACGAGGTCACCTGCGTGGACGTGGACGAGAAGAAGATCCACGACCTGCGGGAGGGGCGGCTGCCCCTCTACGAGCCGGGGCTGGAGGAGCTGCTGCGCCGCAACATGGTGGCGCGCCGGCTCCGCTTCACCACGGACCTGGGCAAGGCGGTGACGCCGGCCCAGGTCGTCTTCATCGCCGTGGGCGCGCCGCAGGGGGATACCGGTGACGCCGACCTCCAGTACGTGCTGGCCGCCGCGGAGGACATCGGCCGGGCGCTGCGCCAGTACACGGTGGTGGTGGACAAGAGCACCGTGTCGGTGGGCGCCGCGGACCGGGTGCGGGAGAGCATCTCCCGGGTGACGGACGTGGAGTTCGACGTGGTGTCGAACCCGGAGCTCCTCAAGGAGGGCACGGCGCTGGAGGACTTCCTCCGGCCGGACCGCGTCATCATCGGCACTTCCTCCGAGCGGGCGCGCAAGCTGATGGGCCAGCTCTACGAGCCCTTCGTCCGCACGGAGAGCCCCATCCTGTACATGGACACCCGCTCGGCGGAGCTGACGAAGTACGCCGCCAACGCGATGCTGGCCACGCGCATCTCTTTCATGAACGACATCGCCGCGCTGTGCGAGAAGGTCGGCGCGGACGTGGACTTCGTGCGCAAGGGCCTGGGGGCGGACAAGCGCATCGGCTACCCGTTCCTCTTCCCGGGCGTGGGCTACGGCGGCTCCTGCTTCCCCAAGGACGTGAAGGCGCTGGTGGCCACCGCGCGGGAGCACGGCCTGGAGCTGGACCTGCTGCGGGGGGTGGAGCGGACCAACGCGCGGCAGAAGCGCTCGCTGCTGGCCAAGGCGCTGAAGCACTATGGCGAGCTGGCGGACCGGACGTTCGCCGTGTGGGGCCTGGCCTTCAAGCCGAAGACGGACGACATGCGCGAGGCGCCGTCGGTGGAGCTCATCGAGGGCCTGCTGGGCAAGGGCGCGCGGGTGCAGGTGTACGACCCGGTGGCGGCGAAGGTGGCCGAGCGCTACTTCGGCAACCGGGTGCTGTACGCGCCGTCGGGCTACGCGGCGGCGGAAGGGGCAGAGGGGCTGTTCCTCGTGACGGAGTGGAACGAGTTCCGCAGGCCAGACCTGAAGCGGCTCAAGAGCCTGATGAAGGGGCACGCCATCTTCGACGGCCGCAACGTCTTCGACCCGGCCCAGGTGAGGGAAGAAGGCTTCACCTACTACGGCATCGGCCGGGTATAGCGGGGCGGCGGGGGCCGCCGCTCACGCGGGCTTCGCCACCATCTCCCGGGGCGGGAAGACGGCCTGCGCCGCCCCGGAGACCAGCGGAGACGCGTCCTCCTGGAGCCGGGCCAGCCGGGCCAGCCGCTCCGGCGTCCACCCGCGTCCCGGCGCCGAGTCGCGCACCAGGCACCAGACGGCCACGCGCCGGGCCTCCGCGCTCGCGCTCGTGGAGAGCCTCTCCTCCACTGCCTCCAGCTCTCCGACGGGCAGCCCGTTCACCACGTTGCGGCACGCCTCCAGCGCGTCCGCGTGCAGGTGCCCGGCCTCGCCCATGAGGGCCAGCCGCGCCGCCAGCTCCAGCGACGTCAGGGCCGCCGCCGCGCACCGCACGCGCAGCGGCGCCAGGCGGCTGTCCCGGGAGAGCACCCGCTCGGCCGCGCCCGCCGCCTGCATGTAGCTGGCGCGGGACTTCACGTTGAGGCCCAGCAATTGGCCCAGCGCCACGCTCAGCGCGCGCCGGTCCGGGGCCACCGAGGCCAGCATCCCCTCGAGCCGCTCCAGGTCGCGCTCGTTGGAGCGATGGAGGACGGCCTGCATGGCCGCGCTCACCTCGTCGTCATAGGGCGAAGCCAGCCGCGCGCCGCAGGCGTTGAGGAAGGTGCGCTCGGCGTCCTTCACGGCGAGGTACGCCGCGCGCCGGAGCAGGTCGATGCGGGCCTCCGGCTCCGGCCGCGCCAGCACCCGCCCGAGCAGCGCGGACAGCTTCAGGTCCGAGGCCGCGGTGAGCCGGTCCGCGGGGATGTCACCCAGGCGCGACGCCATGACCCAGTCCGTCCCCTCCACCGCGCGGGCGAAGACGGCCCACGTCGGCTCGCGGTCCAGGTGGTCCCAGAGCGCGCGCAGCATGGCGATGCGCACGTCCCGGTGCAGGCTCAGCCCATCCAGCTCCAGCAGCCGCTCGTAGGCGGCATCCGCGCGCAGCTCGCCCAGCAGGCGCACCACCTCCTTGGCGACGGTGACCTTCGTCAGCGGAACGGTGGCCAGCAGCGACAGCACGCGCGAGGGCGGCATGCCGTTGAAGGCCCGGCGCAGGCCGTAGATGGCGATGCGGGCACGAGCGTCCTCCAGGCAGCGCAGCAGCGTGGGCACGCCCTGGCCCTGGTCGCACCGCGCCATCACCCGGATGGCCTTCTCCTGCACGGCCAGCCGCGAGTCGTCCGCCAGCGCGCACAAGCCATCCATCGGCGCCCAGTCGAGCGCCGCGAGCGTCGCGGCGGCCCACAGCAGCGTCGGGGTGTCCCGCTCCCGGTCCTCGAACATCCGCCCCACGGCGTGCGAGTAGGTGGCGCACTGCTGCGCCGTCCACCGGAAGTAGCCGCCGTCGAACGTCAGCAGCCAGCCGGACTTCCCCGTGGCGAAGCGGCCGGTGATGACGGGCGCGCCCAGGTAGGGCGTCAGCAAATCTTGCCGCCGCTGGTGCAGGTACTGGTGCACCACCGGGAAGCACACGACGCTGGCGTCGGCCTTCAGCAGCGCGGGCAGGAACCGGTCGAAGGCGGCCCACGCCCGCTCCCGGAGCACCGTCACGGCGGCAGGGGCCTCCTTGCCCAGGCGCAGCGCCACGCGCTCCAGTCCGGAGGTGAGCTCGAGGTGCAGCGGCGTCCCCTCCTTCTCCGAGCTGGCCAGCGAGACGATTTCGGAGAACCAGCCCCGGTCGTAGAAGTGCCGCACGGCGGCGCCCACCGTGGCCTCGAAGCGCGCGCGGGCGTGCTTGGACATCCACTGGGTCATCCCCAGCGCCAGCCACGGCCAGGGCGTCTCGTTGCGCATGGACACGATGAGGTCGTCCAGGCCCGGCACCAGGCTCACCCGCGCGCCCAGGCTGTGGACCAGCTGCAGCAGCGGCTCGCCGCGCTCACGCTGCGCCCAGCCCTGGGCGATGGCGAGCAGCTGGGGTGCGGCGGCGCGGACCTCGTCGTCGGTGAGGTGCTCGCCCAGTCGGGGGTTGTGGAGCCTGCCGCGCTCCTTGAGGAGGGTGGCCAGCCAGGTGGCGCCCCAGGCGGGGTCTCTGGCGAAGGTGCGCAGCAGCAGCGTCTCGGCGAGCTGCGCCGTCGCGTGGGACAGGTCGGCCGCGTCCAGCGCGTCGCGCAGCATCCGGCCCACCGCCTCGGTGTGCTCGCGGCGCCACACGCGGCGGGGCCACCGCACGAGCGCGCCGAACATCGCCGCGCGCACCGGGTCCTGCTCGTTCTTCCGTGCCAGCACCAGGGGCAGGGCACGGTCCACCAGGGCGGGCTCGTCGGGGCGCAGCCCGGGGATGGCAAGCAGCGTGGCCAGCGCGGCGCCGCGCACGGTGCCCTCGGGGTGGCCGACGTAGGTCTTGAGGACGGAGTCGGCCTCCTCCCAGGGCAGCAGGCGCGCATAGTCCAGCCGCTGCTGGGGCCGGGTGCCCAGGGCCACCACCTCGTGGAGGTGCCGCCGCGCCTCGCGCTCGCGCAGGTCGATGGGCAGCGCATGCAGCAGCTCCAGGGAGATGACGCCGTCGCGGTTGCGCGCGGCGATGCTCCAGCGCGCGTACACGCGCTCACGCACGGGGGTGTCGGTGATGGACTTGAGCAGCTCCGTGCCCCAGTCGGGCGCCACGTCCACGGCGGCGCACCAGGCGTCCACGACGGTGCGGCGGGCGGACTCGGAGAGGCGGGTGAGCAGCGTCTTCGCGTCCCCCAGCGAGCCGGGCGCTTCACGGACGAGCCACGCGAGCGACTCCGTGCTCAGCCGGGACGCGAGGCGGGCGAACTGCTTCCAGAAGGCGGTGGCATGCTCATGCCGCCGCAGCAGCTCCAGGGCGGCCTCGGGCCGCTGGGCCACCAGGCAGCTCCAGGCGTAGGCCTCGGGCTGGATGCGCCGGGAGAGCAGCAGCTCGAAGAGCACCAGGGCGGACTCGGGCGCCTGGTCGGCGATGCGGGCCAGGTACGCGTTGAGGTACATGCGCGTCACGGGGTCGGGCTCGCCGGGCACGGCCCTCAGGCGCGCGGCGAGCACCTCCGCGAGGATGTCGGGGGCGTAGCGCGCCAGGCGGTTCCAGAAACGGTAGCCCGGCTTCTCCAGGGCCCGGGCGAGGTGCCGTCGGATGCCGCCGGGCGTGCCCAGGGGCACGGCGTCCGCGAAGTCGGGGACGTTGCTACGCGAGGCGAGCCAGTCGAGGTACACGTCGATGACGCCCTGGCGCTCCTGCCGCATGAGCCCGCGGAGGATGGCCCCCTCGCGCTTCATCGCGTAGGCCATCTTCAGGGCCTCCAACGCCTGGGCGTCGTCACAGGCGATGGCCACCAGCTTGAAGGCCAGTGAGCGGATGCGGGCGGACGCGTCGGACGTGGCGCGGAGCACGGCGGCGCCGTCGCGCCGGGTGTACTGGGCGGCGAGGGCCAGTCGCCGCTCGTACGCGTCTCCCTGGGACAGTCCCTCCAGGGCGGCATGGGCGCCCGGCTCCGTCGGTGCACGGCGGCCCAGCTCCACCATCCGGCGGATGCGGGCGGTGTGGTGGGTGGAGGACAGCTCGGCGCGCAGCTCGGACAGACGAATCTCGGCCATGGCGCGAAGGATGCCCGGCTCCGCCGTTTCCTGACAAACCGCCGGGCGCTCACGCACCGTGACTCAGTGCGTGGTCTCGGTGGCGCTGACGGGGGCGTCCGCGTGGGAGAGCGAGCGGGCGTGCTGGGCGAAGAGGTACCGCCGGACGGCGCCGCGGGTGAGCAGGCCGCAGGTGGGGCTTCCAGGAGGGCACGTGACGGGCAGGGCGTCCACGTCCTCCTGGTCCATCAGGCGCAGCGCGTGGCCCAGGTCCTCGTCGGGGGACAGCAGGGGCAGCTTGCGCGCCAGGTCACTGGCCACCAGCAGGGGGTACAGGGACTCGTCCCGCCACACCTCGCGCAGCTGCTCCACCTGCACGGTGCCGTAGACGGAGCCGGCCGTGTCCAGCACGGGCAGGGTGCCCGCCTCGGAGGTGAGCAGCAAATCCGTCAGCTCGCGCATCGGCGTGCCCGCCGGCACGGGGGGCAGGTGCGCCATCACCTTGCGCACGGGCGTGGCCTCCAGCAGGTCCGCGTCGCTCTGCGTCTTCGGCGCCTTGCGCTCGATGAGATAGTGGCAGAGGGCGGAGGCGATGGTGCACGTCACCATCAGCGGCAGGATGATGTCGTGGTTCCCGCTCAGCTCGTAGAGCATCATCATCCCGGTGAGCGGCCCGCGGTTGAGGGCGGCCACCGCGCCCCCCATGCCCACCAGGGCGTACGCGCCGCTGGGGCCGGTGCCCTCGGGAAAGAAGGAGTGCACCACCGTGCCGAAGGCGCCGCCCGCCATGGCGCCGATGACGGCCGCCGGGAAGAAGGTGCCGCCCGAGCCCCCCGAGCCGATGGTGATGGCGGTGGCCACCAGCTTCAGCACGCACGCGGTGACGAGGAAGAGCAGGGACAGCCGCCCCAGCGCCGCCAGGTTGATGTAGTCGTGCCCGCTGCCCCACACCGTGGGGCTGATGAAGGCGAGCACGCCCGCGCACAGCCCGCCCAGGCCCGCGCGCAGGGGCAGGGGACGGCGGCCCAGCCAGGGCGATAGCCGGCCCTTCCCGTGGCCCTGGAAGTAGTGCTCCGTCCCGTGCAGCATCCGCACGAAGGCGAAGGCCAGCAGCCCGCAGGCGATGCCCAGCCCCGCGTACGCCAGCACCTCGCCGCCGCTGACCAGCTCGTACGGGACGCGGCGGAGCATGGGGGCCTCGCCCAGCACGCCCTGGCTCACCAGGGTGCCGGCCACGCTGGCCAGGATGATGGGCGAGAAGACGCGCAGCTCGAACTCGCGGAGGATGATTTCCATCGCGAACACGGCGCCGGCGATGGGGGCGTTGAAGGACGCGGAGATGCCCGCGCCCGCCCCGCAGGCCAGGAGGATGGACAGCTCCCTGCGGCTGAAGCCCAGCACCCGGCCCACGCTGGAGGCGAACGCGGCGCCGCCATAGACGATGGGGCCCTCTCGGCCCGCCGAGCCGCCGCTGCCAATCGTTATCGCGGACGCCAGCAGCTTCAGCAGGCCCCGGTCCGCCGGAACCACGTTGGCGCCGGACTTCACCGCGCGCACCACCTCGGGCACACCGTGGCCGTGCGTCTCCGGCCTGTCGCGCAGCAGCCGGCCCACCGCCACGCCGCCCAGCGTGGGCGCCAGCAGCATCAGCCACCAGGGCAGGTGGGTCAGCGTCTCTGGCAGGTCGTGCGTGTGGGCGAACACGCTGTTGAGCGCGGCCAGGGCCACCAGCGGGTAGTAGAGGGACAGCGCGCCCAGGGCCAGCAGGGACAGCAGCCGCAGCCGGCGCTTCACCTCGTCGCGCGGGCCGCCGGGCTGGATGATGTGCGACAGCACCAGCGCGCCCAGCGCCACCGGCATGCCGATGATGGCGTACTCCGGATGCCAGCGCGCGGAGGCGAACGCGTCCCAGAGGGTGCGCAGCTGGCTGCGGCGCAGCGTGTGCGTCAGCTCGGCCGCTCCGAAGGTGAGCCCGCTCACCAGGCCGATGAGGTTGGCGAAGATGCCGGCGGCCAGCCCGCTGTAGAGCCCCACCACGGCGCCCGCCACCGGCAGCACCGACGGGCCCGGCAGCCGCAGCCGGTTGGAGGCCCCGAGCAGCGCATGGAGCGAGCGGCCCAGGAACGCCCGCAGGCGGACCCAGGCCGTGCGCTGGAGCGCGACTTCGGGCATGGGTGCATCGCCTGTCATTGGTGCTCCCAGTAACAGTCCTCTGACGGGAGCAGCAAGGGATGTGGCGCGGGTGTCGGGCCGGTGGCACTCCGTCCCGCGCGAGGGGCGTGTGCCGGCCTGGGGGGCAGCCGTCCGGCTTCGAGCGCCACCTCCTCCTTAGGGCGCGTAGCTGTGCGTGGGCAGGCGCGAGCGCACCAGCACCACCACGCCCGCCAGCAGCAGCCACGGCACCACGTGTGCCACCAGCAGGTGCGCCAGCGTCCCATCCGAGCAGTGGAGGTGGAGCACCAGCAGGCTCACCCCCGCCGCGGACAGGCCCGCCGCGAGCGCCCGCGCGGGCTGGAAGGCCGACCGGGACAGCAGCACGAGCGCGGCGGCCACGGGCAGCACCGACAGCAGCAGCTCCGAGCCCATGCACCCCATCGCCCCCGCCAGCAGCGGACGCACCCGGCCCTGCTGTCCGGAGCCGCCCACCAGCTGCACCGCGGCGACGCCTACCGCGCCCAGCGCCACCAGGCCCCACGGCAGCCGCCGCCATGTCGGCGCCACGGCCACCAGCGCGCCCCCGCCCACCAGCAGCAGGGTGAGCAGCGCCACCACCGCAATCACCAGGGGCGAGGCCAGGTTGCCCACCAGCCCGTCCCTGCCCAGCAGGAAGAGGCCTCCGAGGAACACCCCCGCGTAGACGGCCAGCAGCACCAGCAGCTCGCGCCACCAGGGCGTGGGCTTCGGGTGTGCGGCCAGCTCCTTCAGGGCGACCTGCCGCGCGGTCTCCAGCCTCGGGGCCGGCGCCGGGGACATGGGGGCGGTGCGAGCCGTCGGAGCCACCGGCGCCCCGCCCAGCACGTCGAAGCCGCCCACCAGGGCACGGCAGTCCTCACAGGAGGCCACGTGCGACTCCAGGTCCGCTGGCAGCGGCCCTCCCAGGGAGTCCATCACCCGCGAGCACTCCGGCTTCATTCAGTGGTCTCCTGATGCAGGGCGGCCAGCAGCTCGCGCAGGCGCGCGTAGCCACGGTGGGCGCGGACCTTCACCGCGCTCTCGGTGAGGTCCATGGCGTCGGCAATCTCCGCGAAGCTCATCCCCTCGAAGCGGTGGAGGAGGATGGGGATGCGCTGGCCCTCGGGCAGGGCGGCCAGGGCGCGCTGCACGGCCTGCTCAAGCCCGGCGTCGCGCGGGGCTGGCAGGTCGGCGGGGATGCTGGCGGGAAGCTCGCCCTCAGGCGTCAGCTCCTCCGGCCGCCGGCCCCGGCGCTGGAAGTCCCGCGCCGCGTTGGTGGCGATGGCGTAGAGCCACGGCTTGAAGCGGGAGCTCGGCTGGAAGCGTCCCCGGGCGCGCACCAGGGACAGGAAGGTGAGCTGCACCAGGTCCTCGGCCGAGGCCGGGCTGCCCGTCAGCCGCGCGAGGTAGCCGTGCACGGGGCGGGCGTAGCGCTGGAAGAGCGCGTCGAACGCCGTGGACTCCCCCTCGCAGAACCGCGCCATCAGCACCTCGTCGGACCCGGCGCCAACGGACTCGCGCACCGGCTCATCACCGGTACGCGCCGAGGCGACTTCGGGTTTCAGCGAGGAGGGCGGCAGTGGCACGCGCCGCGGATTCTATCCCGGGAAGGTAGGACAGGCGCGTTCCTGGCCGCCTGGCTGCTTACTGCCGCTTGAGCATCGCCTGGGGCGACGGCGCGGAGGTGGGCAGGTGGTCTGTGGCGGCGGCAATCGCCTCGCGCACCTTGTCTCCCGCCGCCTTGGCCGCGTCTCCGGCGGCCTTGGCCGCGTCACCCGCCGCGGCCCGGGCCGCGACGAGCTGCGCCCGCGCACCCGTGGCCCCCCAGAAGCGGGTGGGCGCCTCGAGCTCCGCGCGCTCCTCGGCCGTGTACTTCCGGAAGGCGTACTTCGTGGCCTCGGACGGCTTGCGCAGCCCCTCCACCACGCCCACCCAGGAGAGCGCCTTCAGCGAGTAGTAGCTGAGGTCCACCTCCCACCAGAACCAGCCCTGGTTGGCGGTGTTCTGGTGGTAGTGGTGGTTGTTGTGCCACCCCTCGCCCAGGGTGATGAGCGCCAGCAGCCAGTTGTTCCGGCTGGTGTCCGTCGTCTTGTAGCGGCGCTTGCCGAAGATGTGGCTCAGCGAGTTGATGGTGAACGTCCCGTGCCACAGGAGCGTGGTGCTGACGAAGAAGCCCCACACCAGCATGGAGAAGCCGCCGATGAAGTAGAGCGCCACCGCCAGCAGCACCGGCGGCACCAGGTGGAAGCGGTTGAGCAGCACCAGCTCCGGGAAGCGCGCGAAGTCCTTGATGGACTCCAGCTTCGTGTCCCCGTACTTGTCGCAGAGAATCCAGTTCATGTGGCTCCACCAGAAGCCACGCTGAATCGGCGAGTGGATGTCCTCCGCCTGGTCCGAGTACCGGTGGTGGTGCCGGTGGTTCGCCGCCCACCACAGCACGCCCTTCTGCGTCGACGTGGTGCCCACCAGGGCCAGGATGAACTGGAACACGCGCCCCGTCTTGAAGGCCCGGTGCGAGAAGTACCGGTGGAAGCCCGCGGTGATGCCCCACATCCGCACCACGTACAGGCCCACACACACCGCCACGTCCACGGGGTTCGCGCCCACCCAGAACACGGCGAGGCACATGATGTGGACGGCGAAGAAGGGGATGGAGGACAGCCAGTTGAGGCGCTCGTCGTCCGCGGCCACGGCAGGGGAGGATGTCGTCTGCAAAGGGAGCCTCGTGAGCTGGGGCTTGGAACCGAGCGCAAGCTGCTCAGTCCCTCCCAGCATCAACACCCCCTCCTGTCATGGCACTGTCAGGACGCCGCGGATTGGCGCAGCTCCGTCAACCAGGCTTCGAAGTCCGGGTGTCCATGCAGGGGCGCCAGGTCCTCGTCCGAGGCGGCATAGCCCCCGTCCCTGAACCCCAGCTCCGTGGCGCGGCGCAGCATCCGCACCGCGTCCGGCACGTTGCGCGCGCGCGCATAGGCGCATGCGGCGTCGTAGGCGATGGTGGCGCTGGGCGTGTGCTGGAGCGCCGCCTCGCTCACCGTGGCCGCCTCGGAGTACGCGCCGCGGATGAAGAGCACCCGCTCCGCGCAGGAGTACGCCGCCGCGGGGTCCAGGCTCGGGAGCCGCAGCGCCTCCTGCTCACGGCCCAGGCGGATGAGCGTGCCGGCGTACTCGTGGAGCACCGTGCGGTCCGACGACGTCTGCCAGGCCTGCTTCCACCAGTCGAGCGCGCGCCCGTCGTCGCCCACCAGCGAGAAGGCCGCCGCCACCGCGTGCGGCTCCACCGGCAGGCCCTGCACCTGAGAGAAGTGGTCCAGCGCCTGCCGGCCCTGGCCCTCCTTCAGCGCCACCCACCCCAGCATGTGGTGCGCGTGGCTGGCCAGCTGCGGCGTGAGGCCCTCCTCCGTCTCCAGCACCCCGGCGCTCAGCCGCCGCGCGTCGTCCATGCGGCCCGCGTCGAGCGCCACCTTCGCCTCGCGCAGCTTCTCCGCCAGCGGCCCCGAGAGGTTCGACACCCGGGCCTTCTCCCCGCCCCGCATCCCCTCCGCCACCACGCGGAAGGCCTGCACGCCGTACATGGCGAAGATGATGGTGAACAGCAGCGAGCCCGTCTTCAGGCCGAACACCACCGCCGCCACGCACACCAGCAGCGCCAGCCCCTGCGCCAGGATGAAGCCCTTCCGGGGGCCGAACATCCGCGTCGCCAGGGTGGTGGTGATGTGCCCGCCATCCAGCGGAAGCACCGGCAGCATGTTCAGCACCGCCCAGAACAGGTTGGCCACCATGAAGGTGAACAGGAAGAAGTCCAACGCGGGCGAGCGGCCCTTGAGCATCGAGTAGCCCACCCCGCTGGCGATGCCCAGCATCAGCCCGAAGAAGGGCCCCGCCGCGGTGATGAGCAGGTTGCGCTTCCAGGGCAGGGGGCCGGGCTCGTCGTTGGGGAGCGTGTGGCCCCCCATCCAGACCAGCGCGATGCTCGGCCGGTAGCCGAACAGCCGGCTGGCCAGGGCGTGCCCCATCTCATGGATGAGCACGGACACGAAGACGATGAGCATCCACGACAGGATGTAGACCACCATGGCGCTGGCGTGGCCGAGGGCGGGCGCCCCCTCCACCTGACGGAACGGCCAGCCGTCCTGGGCCGCTCCGATGGAGCCCCACGCAATCATGGCGGACACCAGCAGGTGGCTGGGATGGACTTCGACGGGAATGCTCCCGAGGCGAAAGCGGAACATGGGGACCGACCTTAACGGTTAAGTGCGGGCCGCGCAGGCCGATAGACGCCTCCTGCAACCTCCCGGTCAATCCGCTAGGTTCCCCGCCCTTCATGCCGCAGCTCGGTCCCTACTCCCTGCCGAACCCCTACATCCTCGCCCCCATGGCGGGGGTGAGCGAGATGCCCTTCCGGGTCATCGCCTTCCGCCTGGGCGCCGCCCTCTGCCCCACCGAGCTCGTCAGCTCCCAGGGCCTGATGCGCGCCAACCAGCGCACCCTCAAGTACCTGCGCTACGACGCCCAGGTGGAGCGGCCCTACTCCCTCCAGATTTATGGCGGCGAGCCGGAGGCCATGGCCCGCGCCGCGGAGGTGGGCAAGGCGTCCGGCGCTCAAATCATCGACATCAACATGGGCTGCCCGGTGAAGAAGGTGACGAAGAACGGCGCCGGCAGCGCCCTCTTGTGCGACGTGCCCCGCGCCGGCGCCATCGTCCGCGCCATCCGCGAGGCCACCGGGCTGCCCGTCACCTGCAAGATTCGCTCGGGGTGGGATGCCCGGAACCGGAACTACCTCCAGATGGCCGCCTCGCTCCAGGAGGCCGGCTGCGCGGCGCTCGCCATCCACCCGCGCACCCGCGAGCAGGGCTACTCGGGCCAGGCGGACTGGAGCGTCATCGCCGACCTCAAGCGCCACTTCCCGGAGCTGCCCCTCATCGGCAACGGGGACGTGAGGACGCCGGAGGACGCCCGGCGCATGCTGGAGAGCACCGGCTGTGACTTCGTGATGATTGGCCGCGCGGCGCTGGGCAACCCCTGGATTTTCCGCGAGCTGCTGGGCGGCCCGCCCGCCACCCCGCGCGAGCGCTGCGCCCTGGTGCTCGAGCACCTGCGCGCGCACCTGGACTTCATGGGGGACCCGCTGGGCGCGGTGCGCTCCTTCCGCAAGCAGCTGGCGTGGTACGCCCACGGCCTGTACGGCGCCGCCGCCTTCCGCGCGGAGGTGAATGCGCTGGACCTGCCCTCCGCCGTGGAGGACTGCGTGCGCCGCTTCTTCGACTCCGCGGACGCGGACCTCGCCGGCCCCGACGGCGAGCAGGACGTGGACTACCGCGCGGCGCTGGGCTGAGCGCGCGCCTTCCGGGCTGGAAAAACAGAAGGCGCGGCGCCTCCAGTCGAGGTGCCGCGCCTTCGTGCTTCAGACGGCTACGTCCGTGGCCGGATTACAGGCTCGGCTTGTACGTGGAGACGGCCCACGCCATGCGCGCGACCTGGCCCGCGCTGAACGTGTTCATGCAGGCGTCGTCGGTGTAGTCCATGAAGTTGTAGATGGGGTCCGCACCGGCGGCCGCGCAGGTGTCGCGGTTCGCGGGGCAGCCGTACGCGGCGGAGGCCTCGGCCGGCGTGTCGTCCACGGAGTCGCCCGGGTTGTTACAACCGCCCTGGAACGTGTGGTACAGGCCCAGGTAGTGGCCGACCTCGTGCGTGGCCGTGTCACCCAGGTTGTACGGGGCCGCGCTGCCGCCGGGCAGCGAGCTGTGCAGGAGCACCACGCCGTTCTGGTAGTGGCTCTCCGCGTAGGACCAGGGGAACACGGCCCAGCCCAGCAGACCCTGGCCGGGGCCCGCGGTGTAGATGTTCAGCGTCGTGGCCGGGCTCTTCGCCAGCGTCTGCTTCGCCACCGTCTCGTTGCGCGAGCCGGGCGTCATGCTGAACCACTTCGAGTTGCTCGTCCGGTCGATGGACACCGTCTGGAACTGGAAGCCCTTGCCGAGGTACGCGTCGTTCAGGACCTTCAGCTGCGCGGCAATCTGCGCGTCCGTCACGTTGCCGGTGGTGCCGTTGGTGATGACGTGCCACGCCACGTTCACCATGTTGTCCGCCTGGGCCCGCGTCTCGAACTTCTGGGCCTCCTCCGGCGTCGGCGAGCGGCGGGCCTCGGAGGGACCGAAGTCCACCGTGGCGCACGAGCCCACCTTGTTGTCGTTGAAGAACGCCTCGTCGATGACCTCTCCACCGACAATCTGGAAGTCGGCGGCGTCGGCCGCGGGCTTCGGCTCCTCGCTCTGGCAGGCGGTCAGGCTCAGGGCGGTAGTCACGGCAACGACACTCGACCACATCTTCTTCATGGATGAGACTCCTGGAGCGAGCAGCCGAAGTCGGTATTCCCAAGAAAATGGGAGGCCCGGCCGGCTGTTCCCGCATCAGGCAGCTAATCGACCGGTGAAGTCAAGACCGTGCCAGCAGAATTTTACCATTAATCCTGTAATTATTGTAACGCGGCTGCAATAAGTGCCCTGTCTCAGGGCACCTCATTGACCTGGATTCAGCCAGCGTCGCGAGCCTCTGTCCCATTTTCGGACACCGACCTGGGGACCATTGCAGAATCCGGGGGAATCAGCTTTCGCCCGGTAGCCACGGCTTTAAACCAGGCGCAGGCGGGGGTGGGGCGGCGCTCCAGCGTGTCGAAGTCCACGTGGTACAGGCCGAAGCGCGGCCCCCAGGCCTCCAGCCACTCGAAGTTGTCGAGCAGGCTCCAATAGAGATAGCCGCGCACGTCCACGCCATGCGCCCGCGCGGCCAGCACCTGGGCCAGGTGCGAGTGGAGGTAGTGGGGCCGGCGCGCGCCGCCGCGGTCATCGATGCCGTTCTCCGTAATCCACACCGGCCGCCCGTAGCGCTTCACCTCGCGCAGCGTCTGGAGGAAGCCCTCGGGCCAGTCCTCCCAGCCGATGTCGGTGAGGCCGCGGCCCCGCGTGTCGCGGTACTTGAACTCGATGAAGGGCGGGCGCGGCACGAAGCGCAGGTGCGCGCGGGTGTAGTAGTTCACCCCGATGAACTCCGCCGAGTCCCGCGCGGCGGGGATGTCCACGCGCGTGGAGGCCACGCCCGGCATGGTGATGCGCAGCTTCCCGCTGGCCAGCGCCTCGTGGAAGGCGTGGTTGTAGGCCTGGGCGCTCAGCCGCACCAGCGCGCGGTCCATCGGGTGCCACCACCGGTCCGGCGCGAAGGCGAGCATGTTCTGGGAGATGCCCAGCTCCACGCGGCCCAGCCGCGCCAGCAGCTCCTCGCGCGCGGCCACGTGCGCGCGCACCATGTTCTCCAGCGCCCGCATGGTGAGGTTGCCATCGGCGATGCCTGGTGGGATGGCGCCCTGGAGGTAGCCGCCCAGCAGCAGCACCATCGGCTCGTTGAAGGAGATGATGAGCGCGTCCAGCCCCTCGAGCAGCGCCGCGCACTGGCGCGCGTACTGGCGGAAGGCGTCCACGCTGGCTGGCAGGTGCCACGGCGTCTCGCGGTGGAACCAGGTGGGGTGGGTGAAGTGGTGCAGTGTCACCACCGGCCGCAGCCCCCGGGCCTTCATCTTGAGGAGCCGCTCGCGGTACGCCTCCAGCACCGCGCCGTCGTACCGCCCGCGCTCGGGCTCGATTCGCGCCCACTCCAGGGAGATGCGGAACGCGGTGGCGCCCACCGCGCGCGCCAGGCCGTAGTCCTCCTCGTAGCGGTTCCAGTGGTCCACCGCGCGGCCGCAGCGGGCGTGGGGCTCCTTCAGCTTCCCGGCGCGCTCCCACTCGGCCCAGTCGTTCTCGATGCCGCCCTCCACCTGGTACGCCGACGTCGCGACGCCGAAGGTGAAGTCCGCGGGGAAGGTGGCCAGCTCGGTGGTTCGCGTGGCGGTGGGCTCGGAAGTGGGCTCGGTGGTGGGCACGGAGGCGCTCATGGTGGTGGCGCACCGTAGACCCCACCCTCCACCGCGAAAAGCGTCCCGTGCCACATGCCTGTAGGCCGCGTGCGCCGCCGCGCCGCGCGTGCGCGATCGCCCGAAACGCGTCCGGAGCCGGAAATTCGGCCTCGCGCGCGACGCCTCAAAACGCTCCGGAGTGTCCGCGAGGCACCGTTTCGGGCGTCCGGAAGCGCCCGATGCCGAAAAATCGGCCTCGCCGCGCGATGCAATACATCACCATGCGTTGACACACGCGCATGTCACCCGTACTCTTCACTTCAAGCACTCACTCCCATCAAGAAGAGTGCAGGGTCCTGGTTGACGGGGCCAAATCACTGAACCGGAGGTTTCTGATGGCTGCCAAGAAGAAGACCGCGAAGAAGGCGACCGCGAAGAAGACCACGACCCGCAAGACGGCGGGCAAGACGGCCAAGAAGGCGGCGGCCAAGAAGGGCGGCGCTCGCAAGGCCGCTCGCAAGGCTCCTGCCCGCAAGCGGGCGAGCAAGAGCGCCGCGGCCCCGGCCACGCCGGAGTCCTGAGCACTCAGTCGTCATGAGCGGACGTGAGTTGACGTCCGGTGAACGGCTCGGCGAAACCCGCCGGGCCGTTTTCATTTCTGGCGATAGGAGTGGCCGTGTCGCTGCGTCCCGTGGAGCTGGAGCAGGTGGTGGCCGAGGTAGGAGCGCGCCTCACCGGTGCGGTGGCGCAGAAGGCGTGGTGCCCGCTGTCGCGGCTGGCCTACCTGGAGCTGCGGGTGCCGGGCCACTCGGTGGTGCTGTGCCTGTGCGCGGAAGGTGAGCTGTCGCGGGTGTCGGCGGCCCAGGAGCGCTTCCCCACGCCGGGCGAGCCCGCGCCCTTCCAGCGGTGGCTGCGGGGCGAGCTGACCGGCTTCAAGCTGCAGGGCGCCCGCTGGCGCGACGCGGAGCGGGTGGTGGAGCTGGACTTCGAGCGCGAGGACGTGCGCCGCCGTCTGGTGCTCGAGCTGGGCGCGCCCGGCGGTCTCTTCCTCCTGAGCGACAGTGGCCGGGTGCTGATGCACTCCGGAGAGGGCTTCGCCCAGCGCCGCAACCTGTACCCGGGCATGGCGTGGACGCCCCCGGAGCCGCTGCCCCCAGAGGCGCTGGCGAAGGGGCGGAGCGCACCCTCGCGCCTCGTCCCTGTCGAGGGAGCTGACCTGCCGTATGCCCGCGCCGCGGAAGGGCTGCTGGGCGCGCGGGACAAGACGAGCCGCGCCGAGAGCATCCGCCGCCGGCTGGCGCAGCCGTACCGCGCGCGCCTCAAGCGCTCCTCGCGCACGCTGGAGAAGGTCCGCGCCGAGGCGGGCCGGGGGCCGGAGGCCGAGGAGCACCGGCACGTGGGCGAGCTCCTGGCGCAGAACCTCTACCGCCTCAAGCGGGGCGCCACCGAGGTGACGCTCACCGAGTACACGGAGGAGGGCGAGCGCGAGGTGAAGGTGGTGCTGGACCCCAAGCGCACGCCGAAGGAGGAGGCGGACTGGCACTTCCACCAGTACCGGCGCCTCCTGCGCGGCGTGGAGCAGGCGCGCCACCGCGAGGCGGAGCTGGCCCGCGAGGTGGCGCAGGCGCAGTCCGCGCTCGAGCAGATTGAGCGGATGGACGAGGCCATGCTGCTGGCGCAGGTGGAGGTGCTGCACCTGGCCACGGGCGCCGAGGGGGCGCCGGAGGGGCGGCCCTTCAAGGAGTACGTGGGCCACGCCGGGGCGCGCATCTGGGTGGGCCGCGGCTCCGAGGACAACGACACGCTGACCTTCAAGGTCGCCCGGCCGTGGCACCTGTGGCTGCACGCGCGCGGCGTCCCGGGCAGCCACGTGGTGCTCCCGCTGGAGAAGGGCCAGGAGGTGGCGCAGGAGGTGCTGCTGGACGCGGCGCACCTGGCGCTGCACCACTCGGGCGCCAAGGGCGAGCCGCGCGGCGAGGTCAGCTACGTGCCGGTGAAGTTCGTGCGCAAGGTGAAGGGCGGCGGGCACGGGCAGGTGAGCTTCACGCGGGAGAAGACCTTCGTCGTGCGCATGGAGCCCGAGCGGCTGGAGCGGCTGCTCAAGTCCCGCCACGCGGACGCTCCCTCGCCCTGACTGACGTCATGCCCTGGAGGATGGGAAGAATTCCTCCGGCGGACGGACGCCCGCTGGCCTGTTACGTGGCGGCTGTCAACGGTGACACGCGGAATGCGGGCGCGAGGCTCCCGGTTGACGGGCTGACGGAGGGGAGGCAGGCAGGTGGCGCCGGCCTTGAGTCCGGGGAGTTGGCGGCTACGATGGGCGGCCGAGTGACCCCCGAGCACCTCAGCCAGATGTCCTTCTTTCCTCGTGGCATGTCCGCGGCCAATCGGGCCACGGCGGCCACGGAGCCGCAGCAGGCCCAGGGGGTGATGACGCCCGCCCCCGTCCCGCCGCAGCCCCGGCCTCCTCCGCCGCGCAACCGCGTGGCCGAGGAAGCGCCGCGCATGCTCACCCTTTCCCCGACGCGCGAGGAGCTGTGGACGCGCGCCGAGTCGCTGGCCTGGCGCCTGAGCGCGGAGCTGGGCATGCCGGTGCGGCTGTCGGTGACGGACAACCGCTCCACCATGGTGTCCTTCCGCCGGGGCGGCAACGCGCTCGCGCTCCGGCTGCACCACATGTTCCTGGACGCGCCCGAGCCCGTGGTGCGCGCGGTGGCGGACTACGCCGGCCGCGGCCACCGCGGCGCGGGCGGCATCCTCGACGAGTACATCCGGGGCCAGCAGCCGCGCATCCGCCAGGTGCGCCGCGAAACGGACGCGGACCTCAACGCCCGGGGCCGCTGCTTCGACCTGCAGGCGCTTTACGACGGGGTCAACGCCGCCCATTTTCAGGGCCTCATCCAGGCCCGCATCGGCTGGGGCCGCATGCCGCCCCGCCGGCGCCGCAAGTCCATCCGCCTGGGCGTCTACGACCACCAGACGCGCGAGATTCGCATCCACCCGGCGCTCGACAGCCCGGAGGTGCCCGCCTTCTTCGTGGAGTTCATCGTCTTCCACGAGATGCTCCACCAGCTCTTCCCGAGCAACGCGCGGGGCGGGCGTCGCGTGCACCACCCGCGCGCCTTCCGTGAGAGGGAGCGGACCTTCCCGCATTACGCCGCCGCGTTGCGTTGGGAACGGGAGAACCTCGGCGTGCTGTTGCGCGGGTGAAGGCTCCTTCGTTCGCTGGCTCATTTACCGTTTTACCGAGCGAGGGACCTCATGGAGCGTGCTTGACGCATCCATGAGGTACACCCATCCTCCCGAGCCCTATGCGAAGAGCGAAGATTGTCTGCACCCTCGGTCCCGCGAGTCAGAGCCAGGAGATGCTGGAAGCGCTCCTGGAGAACGGGATGGATGTCGCCCGCCTCAACTTCTCCCACGGCAGCCACGAGCAGCACGCGGAGAACATCGCCAAGCTGCGCGCCGCCTCGCTGAAGGTGCGCAAGGCGGTGGGCATCCTCGGTGACCTCCAGGGCCCGAAGATTCGCACCGGCCGGTTCGTCAAGGGCAGCACCGAGCTGAAGGAAGGCGGCACCTTCCACATCACCACGGACGAGACGGTGCCGGGCACGGACGACATCGTGTCCACCACGTACCCGTTCCTGGCGGCGGACGTGAATCCGGGCGACCGCATCCTCCTGGACGACGGCTTGCTGGAGCTGCACGTCCTGGAGACGGACAAGCAGAAGCTCATCAAGACGCGCGTCATCCACGGCGGCACGCTGAAGAACAACAAGGGCATCAACCTGCCCGGCGTGGCGGTGCGCGCGGATGCGCTCACGCCCAAGGACCGCGAGGACCTGGTCTTCGGAATCAAGGCCGGCGTGGACTTCATCGCCCTGTCTTTCGTGCGTCAGCCGTCGGACATGGACACCGCCCGCCAGGCCATGGCCGAGGTGGGGCGGCAGGTGCCCATCATCGCCAAGCTGGAGAAGCCGGAGGCCATCGCCCGGCTGGACGCCATCCTCGACAAGACGGACGGCGTCATGGTGGCGCGTGGTGACCTCGGCGTGGAGATTCCCCCCGAGGAGGTGCCGGCCGTCCAGAAGGACATCATCCGGCGCTCCAACCTGCGCGGCCTGCCCGTCATCGTGGCCACGCAGATGCTGAACTCGATGATTGACAACCCGCGCCCCACGCGCGCCGAGGCGAGCGACGTGGCCAACGCCGTGTACGACGGCGCGGACGCGGTGATGCTCTCGGGCGAGACGGCGAGCGGCAAGTTCCCCATCGAGTCCGTGCAGATGATGGAGCGCATCATCCTGGCGGCGGAGTCCTCGTCGCGCTCCCAGGTCGTGCCGCGCTTCATCGAGGCCCCGCTGGGGCTGCCCCAGCACTTCCCGGACGTGATTGCCCGGGTGGCGTGCGAGGCGGCCAAGGCGAGCGGAGCGTCGCTGATTGCCGCCTTCACCCTGTCGGGCGTGACGGCGCGGCTGCTGGCGCACTACCGGCCGCCGGTGCCGATTGTCGCCTTCAGCCCCAACCAGGAAGTGCGGCGCCGGCTGGCGCTGCTGTGGGGCGTGGTGCCGCGCGTGCTGGAGCCCATCCAGGAGACGGAGGCCATGGTGCGGCGCGTGGAGGAGGAACTCCTCGCGCGAGGCCTGGGCCGCAAGGGCGACCGCATCGTCATCGTCTTCGGTGCGCCGGTGGGCCAGCCCGGGAAGATCAACAGCCTCCGGCTGCACACCATCGGCTGAGCTGACGCTGCGTCGTGAGGGGGCCCGACAGTCCGGGCTCCTTCAGCGGCCCCGGGCTTGCGCGTGCCCGAGGAGGGCGCAGCGTGAGGGACCCCGGAGGCGCGTGGGGCCCCGCTGCCGTCAGGGCGCCTTGTTCCCGTGGAGCGCGCGGCGGGGAATCTCGGCCTCGACGAAGACGGTGAACAGCTCCTTGTCGAGCTGGCCGGAGTCCGCCTCGCGCTTGAGGATGTCGAGCGCGAGCGTGTGGGGCACGGCCTTCTTGTAGGGCCGGTCGCTGGCGGTGAGCGCGTCGTAGATGTCGGAGATGGACATCATCCGGGACTGGACGGGGATGGCCTTCTCGGCGCGCGGGTAGCCGGTGCCGTCGAGCTTCTCGTGGTGCGCGTAGGCGATTTCGGGCACCCGGCGCAGGGTGCGCGTCCACGGAATCTGGGTGAGGAAGCGGTAGGTGTGCTCGACGTGGCTCTCGATTTCGCGGCGCTCCTCGGGAGAGAGGGTGCCGCGGGTGATGGAGAGCGACTGGATTTCGCGGGGCAGGAGCAGGGGCTGCGCCTGGTCGTGGGCGTCCGAGTACTGGAGCTTGCCCAGCTCGTGGAGGCGCTCGAAGCCGCCCTGGGCGAGCACGGTGGGGCGGTTGCAGGTGAGGATGAAGTCGAAGACCTCGTCGAGCTTCTTCAGCTCGGTGGTGAGGCGCTCGTTCTCCTCGCCCTCGATTTCCGCCAGGAACCGGTCGCCGCGAATCCTCACGGCCTCCAGCCGGCGGCGGTAGCTCTGGAGCTGCAAGTCCTTGCGGGCGAGCTGGAAGCGGGCGCGCAGGCCCTCCAGCTCGTGCGGGTAGAGCTTCTCCGCCTTGACGAGCACCGGCTCGCGCACGCCCACCTTGCCGAAGTCGTGCAGCAGCGACGCGTAGCGCAGCTCCTGGAGCTCCACGGCGGAGAAGCGCACGTTGGCGTAGGGGCCGGTGGTCAGGTGCTCCAGCGCCTGGGCCATCGTCACGGTGAGGTCGGCCACGCGGCCGGAGTGGCCCGCGGTGGTCGGGTCTCTGGCTTCGATGGCGACGACGGAGGCGGAGACGAAGCCCTCGAAGAGGCGGTTGATTTCCTCGTGGAGCAGGGCGTTCTCGATTGCGCCGGCGGCCTGGGCGCCCAGGGCGAGCAGCAGCTCCTCGTCCTCGGCGTTGAAGCCGCCGTCGAGCTTGTTGAGGGCCTGGATGACGCCCGTCACCTCGCCGTGGGCGTCGCGCATGGGGACGCAGAGGATGGTCTTCGTCTGGTAGCCGCTGGACACGTCGAACGAGCGGTTGAAGCGCGGGTCCGAGTAGGCGTCGGGGATGTTGATGACGGTGCCCGTCTGGGCGACCTGGCCGGCGATGCCGCTGCCGACGGGGAGGCGGATTTCGCTCTTGGAGCCCTGGGCCACCTTGCTCCACAGCTCGTTGCGCTCGCGGTCCAGGATGAAGAGCGAGCAGCGGTCCGCCTCCACCACCTTGGTGGCTTCGAAGAGGATGAGGGGGAGGAGCAGGTCGAGGTCGTGCTCGGCGCTCATCGCCTTGGCGACATCCAGGATGGACGTCAGCTTCGCCAGGCGGCGGCCGAGGTCGGGAGGCTGTGGCTGGGCGGGCTGGGAAAGCACCGGGGCGGCTCCGGGAGAAGCGGCCAGCGGCCGCGAAGGGCATCAGGGTTGTAGCACGGCCGGCGGGGCGGTCGCCCGCGGGGCCCACCTGCTCGGTCTCCTGCTGTCCGGTGGACGCTGCCGGGCACGTTCCACGCCACCGGAATGGCGGAAGCGGGTATGAAGCGCCGCATGAACCGGCGCCCCGTCCGCATCTCTCCCTCGCTGTTGTCCTGTGATTTCGGCCGTCTGGCGGACGAGGTCCGCGCCGTGGAGGCCGCGGGCGCGGATTGGGTTCACGTGGATGTCATGGATGGCCGGTTCGTCCCGAACATCACGATTGGTCC
Organism: Pyxidicoccus xibeiensis; assembly: GCF_024198175.1. Classification (NCBI taxonomy): domain Bacteria; kingdom Pseudomonadati; phylum Myxococcota; class Myxococcia; order Myxococcales; family Myxococcaceae; genus Pyxidicoccus; species Pyxidicoccus xibeiensis. The sequence continues at coordinate 246,495 of NZ_JAJVKV010000007.1, read as the reverse complement.
GGTGGTGGTGGAGGCCATCAAGCGTGTGGCGACGAAGCCGCTGGACGTACACCTGATGATTGTGGAGCCGGAGCGCTACGTGGAGGCGTTCGCGAAGGCGGGGGCGGACGTGCTGACGGTGCACGTGGAGGCGAGCCCGCACCTGCACCGGACGCTGCAGCAGATTCGGAATGCGGGGGCGAAGCCGGCGGTGGTGCTGAACCCGAGCACGCCGCTGTCGGCGATTGAAGAGGTGCTGGGCGAGGTGGAGATGGTGCTGCTGATGAGCGTGAACCCGGGCTTTGGCGGGCAGAGCTTCATCGAGTCCACGGTGGACAAGGTGCGCCGGCTGCGCGCGATGTTCGACGAGCGCGGCCTGGACACGGACATCGAGGTGGACGGCGGCATCAACGCCGAGACGGCGAAGCGGGTGGTGGCGGCCGGGGCCACGGTGCTGGTGGCGGGCAGCTACGTGTTCGGCTCGAAGGACTACGCGCAGGCCATCCGCTCGCTGCGGCCCTGAGGGGCGGCGCTAGGCGCGGGTACGGGCGACCGTGGTGGCGAGGCGTGCGACGCGGGTCATGAAGGTGGGGTCGAAGGGCTTCACCTCGTAGTCGTCTGCGCCGAGCTCGAAGCAGACGTGGCGGGTGAACTGGTCCTCGACGCCGCTGAGGATGATGACCTTGCAGTCGCGGGTGGACGGGTCCTGCTTGAGCTGGGCGAGGAGGTCGCGTCCGTCCTGGTGCTGGTTGATGTCCAGGATGATGACGGCGGGGCGGTGCTCCCGGGCCAGCTCGAGGACGCGCTCGGACGTGGTGTCCGAGATACACGTCAGCCCTGACCGCTTCGCCTCGCGTGCAAGGGCCGAGACGATGAGGGGTTCGTCATCGGAGATGAGGACGACGGGGGGCGCCATGGGTTCGTGCTGCTGCAATTCAGTGTGACCTTCTTAACGAAGCAAGACTTGTTCCTCTCCGGAAGTACCGGAATGTCGGGGTGTTGGGAAGCAAAGAAGCGGGTCCGTGGTGAATTCCGGGTCTGCCTGGACCCCTGGCAGGGAAGCAGGTTGGGGGAGGGGAGGAGGGGAAAGAAAAGGTGATCCGAGGGCGTTGACTCAGCCGGGCGGCTCGGGTACTACCGCCCGCACTTCGCCGGTCCCGAGAAGCACCACCGGCGGACGTACATATCGGGGAGTGGCTCAGCCTGGTAGAGCACTTGGTTCGGGACCAAGGGGTCGCAGGTTCAAATCCTGTCTCCCCGACCATTCAAAGGGCGCGGAATCCTTGGAGAAATCCAAGGGTCCGCGCCCTTCGTTTTTCCGGGGCTTGACCGGTTGGTAGCGGCCCGGCAGCGGAGTCCGCGCGAAGCCGGCGGAGGGGCGACCCCGACCCTGTCCGTGCGGTGGCGTGAGGTGACCGCTCGGCGTGGGGCCTACCCTATCCCCTGAACCACATGTAGACGTGCTCCGAGCCTGGGGCTGGCTTCATCCGGCCAGCGCGTGACGAGCGCGCTCCAGCGGGTCCATGGACCGGCACTGGCGGCCACTTCTCAGCCCACCGTGGAGAGTGTGCCGGGCGCGACTTGGCAAGATGACTCCCACCTCCATCGTTGGGCTCACCCCGCCATCGCGCTGCCCTGATGCACCCGGAGTGGGCGGGAGTGTGCCGTGCAGTCGTTGATGGTGGTGGTGTGCTTCAGACCCATCGACACCATCCGGTGGAATGGGGCCTCAACGTCCGCAGGTTCCGCGTGCGCAGCGGGACTCGTTGTTCTCGGTGGGTTGTCCAGGCGTCACGGGCGCGGCCTCTACTGCTCAAGTAATGCCTCAAAGCCTGTTCTTCACTGTCACGCTCGCTTACCAACAAGGCAAAGCCAGGACCGGGCCGGTGTGGGCACATCAGACGCTCGGCTTGCCGTTCCATGTCTTGCCCTGTGTGGATGAGGCGTCTTGATGTTGGAAATAACCTGCCGAGTCGAAGGCAACCCGGGAGCCGTCTGCCCGTGGACCGTCGTGTAATTGCTCCACGACTCGAAGGTTGGCTGAAGCGCCATCAGGGCGGGCCAAATATGAGGACCTCGCCAGGCTTGAATTGCGACCGGCATGCGCGTCGCGCACGTCACGGAGCCTCTCGACATTTGATGTTGCTCCGTGTGATAGAAGTTGCCCTCAATCATGGCGCTGTTGGCAGCACAGCGTGGGGGGAGGGGCACTGTCATGCCTCGTGATGATTCGCCAGCGTTCTCCGTGCAGATCGGCGCATATGGCCCAGAGGCCGTGAGTGTCGCGGGAGTGTCCGGCACGGAGGCAGTCAGCCGACTGTACGACTTCCGTGTGGACTTCTTCACCGTGGACGGCGAGCCGCTGAAGGTGGCCGACCTGGTGGGCCAGGACGCGCTGGTGACGCTATCGGTGAGAGACAGCGGTCCGAGGTACATCCACGGCTGGGTGCGGGAGGTGGAGTCGCTGGGGCTGAAGATGGGCCGCCGCCGCTATCGAGCCCACGTGGTGCCGAAGGTGTGGCGACTGACCCAGGTGCATCGCAGCCGCATCTTCCAGGGCAAGAGCGTGCCCGAAATCCTCAAGACGGTGCTGGGGGAATCGGGCGTGGACGTGAAGCCGTCGCTGTCGGGTAGTTATGCGGCGCGCGAGTATTGCGTGCAGTACCGCGAATCGGATTTCGCCTTCTTGAGCAGGCTGATGGAGTGGGAGGGCATCTTCTACTTCTTCGAGCACACCGAAAACGGGCACTCGCTGGTGCTGGGCGATACGCCGAGCGTGCATGCGCCGCTGCCGCAAGGGCAGGCGTTGCCGCTGCGGCCAAGCCTGGGCAAGGAGGCCGTGGACGGCGAGTATGTCTCAGCGCTGGAAGTCGTCCACCGACTCAGGCCTGGAGCGGTTCACCTGAAGGACTTCGACTTCGAGAAGCCCGCGCTGGACGTCTCCGGCAAGGCCAAGGCGCCTGAAGGCGTGGCCGCGCTGGAACTGTATGAGTACCCGGCCGGCTACGTGGCGCCGGGCGTGGGCAGGACTGCGGCGCGCGTGCGCCAGGAAGAGGCGGGCGCCGGAGGCTGCACGCTGACCGGCTCCGCCATCGCACCACGGCTGACGCCGGGGTACGTGCTGGAGGTGGACGCGCCAGAGGACGGCACCTTCGCGGGCGAGTACCTCGTCACCGAGGTGGTGCACTCGGGGGTGCAGCCGGACGTAACGGCTGGCAGTGAAACGCTGCAGGGGTTGTACCGCAACCAGTTCCAGCTGTTACCAAAGGCGGTGCCCTACCGGCCGCGGCGGCTGACGCCGCTGCCGCAGATTGCCGGTCCGCAGACGGCAACCGTGGTGGGCCCGGCAGGCGAGGAAGTCCACACGGATGTGCACGGGCGCATCAAGGTGCAGTTCCACTGGGACCGGGAGGGCAAGCAGGACGAGAAGTCCTCGTGCTGGGTGCGGGTGGGCCAGCCGTGGGGCGGAGCGGCCTGGGGAGACCTGTGGCTGCCGCGAATCGGCCAGGAGGTGGTGGTGCGCTTCCTGGAGGGCGACCCGGATCGGCCGCTGATCGCGAGTGCTGTCTACAACGGTGCCAACGCGGTGCCGTACCCACTGCCGGACGAGAAGACCAAGAGCACGCGCAAGAGTGCCTCCAGCCTGGGAAGCGACGGCTTCAACGAGGTACGGGTGGAGGACGCGGCGGGCGAGGAAGAGGTCTTCACGCACGCTCAGAAGGACGAGGACCTGCTCACCGAGAACGACAAGGACCAGGAGGTGAAGGGGTACGAGGACCTGCTGGTGATGAAGGACCGCAAGCGCACGGTGGAGGGACACCAGACGCTTGCCGTAACGAAGGATGATGTGAGCGTCATCAAAGGCAACCAGACGCTTACCGTGCAAAAGAACCGTGACACCCATACTGCGGAGAGCCACGACGAGTCAGTCGAGGGCAACCAGTCCATGAAGGTGGGCAAGGTGCGCACCCTGAACATTTCCCTGGCGAGGATGGAGAACGTGGGTGCGGCCAAGGCGGTGACCATCGGTGCTGGCTATAGCGTGAATGTCGGCTTGGCCTTCAATGAATCCACCGGAGGCGTGAAGACCCTGGAGGTAGGTGCCGCGCTGAGCGAGTTGGTGGAGGGAGCCCGGCAGGAAGTCGTCGGCAAGGAGCGGCAGCGTAAGGTGGGAGGGGAGGACGCAGAAAGCGTCGATGGCAATCGAACCCTCGTAGTGGGCAAGGACCTTCAGGAACAGGTAGCGGCCAGGACCGAGATGACCGTGAAGGACGCCGCCGCATGGCTGGCGAAGAGGTTCGAGCTGAAGGCGGACACCTTCACCCTCACCGTCAACGGGAAGCTGGCCTTGCGCATCGAGAAGTCCGGCAAGGTCCAGCTCTTCGGCAAGACGGTGACGTTGGAGAGCTGAGGCGCCATGAGTGCAATCAAGATCAAGGGCGCCAAGGTCGCGAAGCTGGCCGCGGGTGCTGTACCCGGGAGCGAGCGTCCGGAGAATAAGGACGACAAAGCGGATCAGCAGAGCGGCACGCGGTGGATGGAGCTGCGCTATCTGCATGCTGATGGCACGGGGGTCCCCAACGCCTGCTATGTCGTCAAGTCGCAGCAGACGGGCAGCGTGCTCAGCCAGGGCACGCTAGATGGCAACGGCTTCAGGCGTATCGACGGACTACCCTTCAGCGAGGTGGCCGTTACGTACTGGTTCCACGACGACCCGACGGCGCTCACCATCAAGAGGAAACCCAAGCCGAACACCAACCCTCAGCCCTTTCTGGTGCGGCAGGTCGTCGAGGCGCAGCTTCATTCTCTCGCGAAGCAAGCGACCGAGGCTTGGGACTGGACGTGGGGTGTCCTCCAGGGCGGTTTCAACAAGGACGCATCCGTCTCGCAAATCATCGCGGATACCGTCATCTCGCTCATCCCGGTCGTTGATCAGGTTGCGGATGTACGCGACTTGGTCGCTGCCCTCTTCGACTTGAAGCATTTCTACGCTCGGGTGTCCTGGCAGAGGCTCCCCGACGAGGAGTTCTGGCTCTGGATGGGAGTGGTGCTCACGCTCGTCGGCTGCATCCCCGAGCTGGGGTCCGCCATCAAGGGGGTCTTCCGGGTACTGCTGCGTGCGTTTCGGGATGCCTCGGCCAAGGTCAATCCACGGCAGGTACTCGACCAGCTGCTGTCGGTCCTGAACTACTTCGGTAAGGGCAACGGCTACCGCTGGCTGCGCGCTCTGCTGGGCCAACTGGAGCAACACGCGAGGTGGGCCCTCCAGAAGCTGCGCGGGGTGTTGGGTGCCATCGAGTCCGCCTTGCGGAAGCTTCCGGACCTCGTGCGCGCGACGCGGCAGTACTTCCTGTCGCTCCTCAATACCCTCAAGTCCCGGGCGGACGCGATGGTCCAGCGTGTCATCGCCTGGTTCAAGGACAAGCTCCAGCGGGTCATGGGGCAACCTCCCGTTCAGCGCAAGGGTACCACCAACGCGCCAAATACCACGCAGCAGCAGGCTCAGCGACCACCGGGATGGTTCGGTGCGACCCGGAAGCGCTATGACGAACTCTCCCAGGATCCAGCGCACAACGGGAAGATCTCCCCGAAGTCTCGAAATGAGGCCCGGGTTGGTATGAAGCTGGAGCAGGATGGCAAGCTCGCCGGCCCGATCAAACGCGACCCCTCGGGAGGCGCCGAGTTCATCGACGCCAAGGGTACGAAGTGGGACGTGAAGTCCTTTGACTCACGCTGGCCCGAACGGAAGGGTGGTTTTTCGCTGACCCGGGATGTTCAGAAGATAGAACAGGAGCTGCTCAGTGGTGAGAACGTCATTCTGGATACCCAGAACCTGACCCTCCAGCACAAATCCCAGCTACAACAAGCTATCCAGTCCAAGGGCTGGGGTGGTCGCATCCAGTGGTTCCCGTGAGCGAGGTAGAGGTGTTCGCACGTATGGACATGGATATTGCCGGTAGGCTGGCCTTGCACCGGGCCTGGGTGGAGTCGGGCGGAGAGGCTGGAGTACAGCTCTCGCTGGACGACGCGAACTTCTCGAACGTCCCACTGTCAGGCCAGGAGCTGACGGAGGCGGAGCTTCCAGGCGCTCGATTTGAGAACTGCAACCTCTCCAGGACCGAGCTCGGTGGCGCCAACCTTGCCTCCGCCATGATGGATGGCGCGAATCTCTCCCAGGCTCGGCTTGCGAAGGCCAATCTGGACTACGCCTCGCTGAGGCACGCCGTCCTGCGGGAAGCCATGGCATTCAAGTCCAGCCTTTATGAGGCGGACCTCACGGGCGCTGATCTCTCGAAGGCGGATCTGCGCCGGGCATTCCTGGTCGGCGCCAACCTCGCGGGCGCCAACCTGCAGGGCGCCCAGCTCGAAGGTGCTGCTCTCGATGGAGCCCGCATGGCAGGCGCGGACCTGCGTGGAGCCCAGGGATTGGAGGCCACCCAGTTGACTTGGCTCAACATCGGAACCTTGGAGCAACCCCTCCGCCTGGAAGGAGAGCCTCTGCGGCTGTGGCTTGAGGAGGCGCTCCGTGGCGTGTAACCGTCCGGGATGATGATGATGATGATGGATTGAAGTTGCCCCGTTTTCGCGGCTCTCCCGCCCTTTGTGTGGTTACTCCTCGGAGGAGTCGGCAGGCACGAGTGCTTGAGGGCCGCGGAGACAGGGCACGCCCATGGGGCTCCCTGTGGTGGGTGTGTTTCGACCCGGCGTACACGGCATTCGCGTGTGGGGTTGAAGCCTGGCGCTGAGCGATGCAGCCCTGACCCCGATAGGATTGCAGAGCGTCTTCATACTTCGGGACATGTATGTCCTATGCAAAGGGTGTGGCGGCGTGGCTCTGCCAACGTCTTGAATATCTTTCGCGGCTCGCCGTCTTTCCATGCGTCACCGAAGTGAGCAGTAAGAGGAGGCAGCAATGGACTACGCGCTGAATATGTTTGCCCTTGGGCTTGCGATCGTCGGTGTTCTCTACGACCCGAGCTCCGACAGGTGGAAGCGCCCCGGCAGGACGGGTATCGGCCTCCTGTGCGCGCTGGTCGCTATCTTCGGGATGCAGACCTACGCGGCGTTCGCCAAGAGCGAGAGCGATAGGCGGGTCAATGAGAACTACAAGATCGGCCAGGCTGGCGGGATCTTGATTGCAACGGGCGACGATACGCGCTGGGCGAAGTACTGGGACTGCAGGACTCGCAAGCCGGCTGACGAGGGCGTGGGGGGGTGCGAGATGGAGGCGCGCGCTCTCGTCTTCGAAAACCAGCGGCTCAAGACGAAGGGGTTCTCGGGGGAGCTCCTGGATCAGCACTGGCCTCACTATACGCAATGTGTCCTGGCTGGCAGGGAGTTCGACAACAAATGCGCGGAGAATGCGCTCTCGCACGTTGCGAAGAATTCTCCCACGAATTGAGCAGTTCAGGTGGTGGTGGCCCGAGTGGGTGAGGGTGTCTCGAGACCATCCACGACCAGGTGTTCCGCGCTGCGCGCCCGGAGTCGCGGGTTGAGACTCCGGGCGGTGAGCGTCAAGGTTGTTGTCGCGTGAGAGGGTTCAGCCGATGCGCTTCAACTCCTGCACAGCCTGGGTGCGGTGCGGAGAGGGGCCGAGACGGACAGGGCCCGCGGGTGTCCAGTTGCGCGTGTCGCGGCTCCAGCGCTCGGGGTGACGGGCTTGGGCGCGCTGGTACACCTGGTGACGCCGAGCCAGCAGCGCCGTCTCGCAGCCGAAGTGCCTGTCATCGGGCGTAACGAAGCGGATGCCGGAGTGCCGGTGCTCGGTGTTGTACCAGGCCACGAAGCGCATCACCGAGGCGCGCGCCCTCGACGGACGCGAGGGGCGCTGTCTGGACTGCGGCGCGTAGGAGGCGCGCGTAGACCTTCAGGAGCGTCTGCTGGCGCTCAGCTTCGAGCACCACGTGATGGAGCTGCGGGCCGGACGGTTATGGTCAACTGGGTCGCCTACGGCACGCAGGGCATCCTTTGCGGCATCGACACGGCCCAGTCCTTCGTCGATCAGACTACGTGCCAGGCCCAGCTCGTCACCATCATCCAGTGAGCTGAGCCGCGCGCCGCCGGCGGCCTTCGGGTGAGGCCACCTGCGGTGCCGTCAACCCGTCTCGGTCCATGTGCGCTGAAGCTCCCAGCAAGGGGATGCAGTTCGAAGGCCCGCTCCCTCCAACGTTGGGCACGCCAGTCTCGCCTTGGTTTCGCATCGAGCGCCGGCCCCGGCTCTTTCAAGTGCATTTCGTACCGCCGGGGGCGACGCGGGGCGAAGCGGCTACCGGCGGTCAGGACGCTCCGTGGGACTCGAGGTGGGAGGGCGGGTGGGCAGGATGACGGGCATATAGCAAGCGCCCTTGTACACGTAGCCGCCCTCTCCACAATCCTTCAGTTCCACGGACTGCTTGATCCAACAGCCTCCATTGATGGGCACCTGCGGCTTCTCGGGGCAGCGGCCGTTGGCATTGGGTCGCCGCTGCCCTGGAAAGGGCCTGGGTGGCAGGTCCTCGGCGATGGTCGACCATGCAAAGGGCGCCCGACTGGGAGGCACCGGTGCCGTCAGCGCCGAGTCACCGACACCCGCCGTGCCGCCATCCTCCGTCTCCTTGGGTACCGAAGCGTGCACCGTCTCAGGCTCATCATCGGAATGCGCCCGCAGCATCCACCCGGTTCCCAGCGCCAGTGCTCCCGCCAGACTGGCCGCAGTGAACCATGCGTGAGTGGAGCGCCCCGGCGCTCGGCGGGGAAGGGGCCTGGGCGCGGGCCGGGGCTCCACGGGGCGAGGCGCCTCCTGGCCGAAGAGGGGCACGTCCGCCTCGGGCCCGGCTTCGTGCGCGGCCTCCTCCAGCGCCTCGGCCAGCGCTCGGGCACTGCCACGGGCTTCTGGACGGAAGGAGAGCATCTGAGACGTCAGCGCGCTCAGTTCCTGGCAGCAGCGGGGGTTGAGCGCACGCGCGGATGGGGCGTCGGCTTCCACCTCCTGCCCGGCACGGGACGCCACGTCTGGAGGGGAGGGGTACTCGTCGGTGACCAACCGGAAGGCGGTGACGCCCAGCGCGAAGACATCATCCGCGGGCCCGGGCGCGTAGGGCACGATGGGCGCGCGCATCGGGAGGCGCACGGAGCGCCAGGCTTCGGGAGAGCGGTAGGCGGGCGTGCCGGGAGGAAACGGCGGCAGGGTGAGCGTGGCGGCGCCGAGGTAGTTCCCGGAGCCGAAGTCGGTGAGGAAGGCCCGGCCCTCCGTGTCGCTGACGAGGACATTGTCACCCTTGACGTCCCGGTGCACGGCGCCCGCGGAATGGGTCGCCTCCAGCGCTCGCGCGAGGCTGGCGAGGAGGTGGAGCACCCGCCGCGAGGTGGGCCGCTGCTCCCGTGCCCAGTCGTACAGAGATACTCCGTCGACCCACTCCATGACGAGGTACGGGTAGTGGAGGCCCGAGGGCTGCTGCCAGACGCCATGGTCGAGGAGGCGCGGGACGTTGGGGTGGCGGAGACGGGAGAGCAGCTCCACCTCCCTGGCGAAGCGCGCGTCCCCGGGGTGCAGGGCCAGCTTGAGGGCGACGGGACGGGAGGGGGACTGTGCGCCGATGGCGCGGTAGACGGCGCCATGGGCACCCATCCCGAGTCGCTCCAGCACCCGCCAGGGTCCCACCTGGGTTCCCAGGGGAAGGCGCGCGGGATTCAGGTGGGCAGGCAGCATGGGGTTGCTCCAGGGATTGGCCTCGCGTGCGCCTACCGTTCACGGCGGCCGGACGTCAATGCTGAGGGTGAGGACGAGGATTCGGCCATAGACGCCGCCGGCCGCGAGGCCGCACGCAGGGCCGGCGCAGCAGTCCCGCCCAAGCCAATCGCGGCGTGCGCTCCATTGTCGACTCTACCGTCGCAGCCTGGGCCGTGCTCTCCTCCTCCAGCCCCGGCTCCGCCCCCGCTTGAGGGAGACGCGGAGAAACTCGCCCGATGCTTCCTGGAAGGCGTGCTGCCCTGACATGGCTGTCATGGGCCGCGGGGGGCTCCGCCCGGGGCTGCCGTCTGTCGGCCGATGGGCACGGGGGTTGCTCCGGGGCTCCGGGTCCACTGCTCCCGGAGGTCGCGCGTGCGTCGCTGGTTCTTGTTGCTACTCCCCCTCCTTGCTGGCTGTGAGTCCGGGCTGGAGGCGGCCGGTGTGTTGGATGCCACGGCGACACGGCTCGAGGACGACCGCGTCTCCGTCGAAGTCACGCTGGCCTGCGGCCTCGTCTACGGCTTCGCGCGGTCGGAAGGCTGTGACGCGGATGGCGAGCGCGTCTGCGTCTCCGCGACGTGGTACGCGGCCGACGACACGGCCTTCGCCCATCCGCTGCTCCGGGCGGAGTCGTGCCAGAAGGTTCCCGACATCATCGGCACCCAGGTGACGGTCACCACGCCGGACGCCGTGGACCGTGACCCCGGGCTGCGCATCCTTGTCAGCGCGGATCCCCGCGTGATGAACGTCGTCCTCCCCAACCCCTGAGGCCCCATGCATCCGACCTTCATCATCGTGGCCCTCGCGGGCCTGCTGACGGCCTGCGGGCCTCGTTGGGACACCTTGGGCGTTCGCGCCGCCTCCGCCACCCGTGACGCGGACGACCACGTCACCGTGACGGCCGTCTTGACCTGCGTGCCCGCGAACGGCTCGGAGCCCGACGGCTGTGACAAGGACGGGGAGTCCCTCTGTATCGAGCTCGTCGGGTACCCGACCCCGGACGTCCGGGTGGATGGGCGGCACTCCTACGGGGGAGGCTGGCGCACCTCCGAGTGTGTGAAACCCAAGCACTGGGAGGGGACGACCGTGGTGTTGCGCTCACCGGAGCCCGTGCCGCGCGACGTGCCCTGGACCCTGGAGCTGGGACGGACCCTCATCGGTGGAGAGGGCCCGCGCGTCTTCTTCGCGAGCCCCTGACGCACCCGGCGCTTCAGGCGGGGATGAGCTTCTCCGCCTGGACTGGACGGGGGCGACGCGCACCGGCGCCGGAAGACGGAGGCCCTGCGCGCACGGGTGTTCCCACTGCCGCAGGGCGGCTGAGGCTGGCCGCGCGGCGCTGCTCAGTGACGGGTCAGTGGGCCGGGCGCCGGGATGACCACATCGCCCTTGGCATCATGCTGGTCGAGCGGTTCCGGACGTGTGGCGTGCGGCGCCGAATCGCTGGTGTAGTGCCGGGGAAGCCGGACGGTGAACGTCGTCCCCTCACTCTCGGTCGACCGGACACTGACCGTGCCGCCGTGGGACAGGACTATCTCCCGCGTGATGTGCAAGCCCAGGCCGAGGCTCGTCGACGACGCGTTCCCCATTGCCGTTGACACGCTGCGCACCATCGGCTCGAAGACGTGTTCCAGCAGCTCGGGCGGGATGGGTTGCCCCTCGTTGTGGACTTCGAGCACGACCTCCCCATCGAAGCCTCTTCCCGTTACTTCGATGACCTTGTCGTGGGCTCCGTGCTGCAGCGCGTTTCCCACGAGGTTCGACAGCACCTGCGCCAGACGGTCCACGTCCCACGCACCACGCAGGTTGCCGCTGGACTGAAACACGAGGCGGCGGTCAGGCTGGAAGGCCTCGAGCTCCGCGAGTACCTCACGGCACATCTCCTCGAGGTCCATCGCTTGCGGCGTGATTGGAATTCCACCGCCGAGGCGCGTCCGCGTCAGATCGAGCAGGTCCCTGACCATGCGGCCCATGCGTTGGGCGCAGGTGAGGATCCGGGAGGCGGCCTTCGCGAGCTTGTCCTCCGACACGCCAGATGCCGCTACGGTCGCCGCGGACATCATGATCGCCCCCAGCGGATTGCGCAGGTCATGACCGAGGATGGCGAGGAATTGATCTCGGGTGCGGTTCATCACGAGCATGTAACGGCTCGCGGCCTCGGTGAGCGCCTCGTCAATCGATTCGTTGAACCGCGTCAACTGGCGAAGATCCTGGTCGTCCGTCTTCTTGCCCGCCGAGGCCTTTTCGAAGAGCCGGAGCACACTCGCGCGCAGCGCCCGGTACTCGGCGACGAGCTGGCCGAGGTTGAAGCCATCCTGGATGCGGAGGGCGGCGTGCGCCTTGCCGACCGCTTCCATCCGGTGCTCCTCGCCGTGTCCCTTCGACTTCTGCGACTGCTCGTCAGCATGCTGTGGCGATTCGAGGTCCTCGATGATGGAGGACAGGATTTCTTGCGCATGGTCGCGCAGCGCGCGGCTGCTCATGCCTCCCGCCGCGGGCAGCAACGTGCCCGCGAAGGTCTCCCACTCGAGGACGATGGCGTCGCGATTGTCGCGGATGAATTGACTCAGGTTCATTGGATGCGCACTCCAGCACCAACGTGGCTACGATAAACGCTCGCGCCAGCAAGCTCGCCCGCTGACGCCTGCCGGGCCGCCTGCGCAGGCCTGCCCTCCTCGCGACGGGCCTCTCTTCGGGATAGTGCGACGCCCGCCCCTCCATTCCCCCGCCGCCAGCCGCCTTCGGGGCATTCAGGACTTCTTCTCCACGTCACTGCCCTCACACGCACTTGCCCGCAGCACACGAAGGCGGAGGGCGACGCCTTCCGCGAGCACGTGAAGGAGGGCCTGAGGAAGTTCGCCCGCACGCAACCGCTTGCTCGTCGTGCACGGGGAGCGGACCTACGAGCAAGGCTGGTCCGGCGTGACGCCCGGGCGGCCCCAGCCCTTCACCACGCGGCCCATTCAGTATGAGGTCGCCTTTGGTGGCAGCGACCTGTCAGGTCCCGACCCGGCGAAGCACCGCATCGACGAGCGGAATCCCATCGGCCGCGGCTTCGCGACGCGCGGCGCCCACCTCGCCGGAAAGCCGGCCCACGCCATCGAGTATCCCAGCGGCGCCCCCGCGACCATGGGGCCGGCGGGGTTCGGTCCCATCGATTCCTCGTGGATGCCCCGGCGCAAGCTCGCGGGGACGTACGACGCGCGGTGGGAGCGCACGAAGAAGCCGCTGCTCCCGGATGACTTCGACCCCGCGTTCGCGCTGAGCGCCCCGGTGGATCAGCGTCCTGTGAATCCCCTGGTGGGCGGAGAGCCCGTCGAGCTGGTGAACATGACTCTCGAGGGGAGCCTGCGCTTCGAGCTCCCTCGCATCTCGCTCGGCTTCAAGACGCGCATGGGTACGCGCAGTGAGGAGCATGGCCCGCGGCTGACGACGGTCCTCGTGGAGCCCGAGGCGCGGCGCCTGTGCCTGGTGTGGCAGAGCGCGCTGCGCGTGCGCGCCCCCGAAGCGGACTATCTCGATGAGACGGAAGTCTTCGAGTTGAAGGGTGGGACATGAACGCCGAGCTCGAGGTGGTGGCTGTCGGCGCTCGGATCCCACTCGGCTACTCCGCGGAGAGCAGCGCGGCGGCCATGCGCGCCGGCATCTCCCGGTACGCCGAGTTCCCCTTCATCGATGCGCGGGGCGAGCCGGTCGTGGTGGCCTCGGATGGTCAGCTCGACCCGAAGCTGGAGGGGAGGGACCGGCTCATGCCCTTGCTCGAGAGCGTCCTCGACGAAGTCGAGGAGAAGCTCGGTTCAGCGGTCCTGGAGGGGAACCGGTGCCGGCTGCTGCTGTCGCTTCCCGAGGTGCGCCCGGGGTTCTCCGATGACGACGCGGCCTGGCTCGTGAGCGCCATGGAGGCGCGCCCGAGGGCGAAGGCCGCGCGCATGCGCGTCGAGCTTGCCGGACGCGGCCACGCGGGAGCCCTGCGCGCGGTGGAGCAGGCCCTGCGAGAGTCCTCCGAAGGCCGGGAGTCCTTCTTCCTGGTGACGGGCGTGGACAGCTACCTCCACGCGGAGACGTTCCTCTGGCTGGAGCGCGACGGCCGGTTCGCGCAGCCGGGGATTCGCGGTGGATTCATTCCCGGCGAGGGGGCCGGGTGTCTAGCGTTGATGACCGCGGGGCTGCGCCGCCGCTTGCGGCTGCCCCGGCTGGAGGTGGTGCGAGGGGCACGAACCGCGCAAGAGCGCCTCCTGCGCGGCAGCGACACGGGCTCGTTCGGCGTCGGAATGACCCAGGCGGTCGAAGGCGCGGTCGCCGGGCTCGACCTGTCCCGCGAGAAGGTGGACGAGCTATACGCCGACATCAATGGTGAGCGGTACCGCAGTGAAGAGTGGGGTTTCGTCGCGCTGAGGACGCCATCGGTCTGGCACTCCACGGCGTACCGCTCGCTGAGCGACGGCTGGGGTGACGTCGGCGCCGCAGCGGGGGCCCTCGGAGGCGTCCTGGCGGTCCGCGCGTTCGCACGGGGCTATGCGCGAGGCCCCCGGGTCATGGTGATGGCGGGTTCTGATGGGGGACTGCGAGGGGCGATGCTCCTGCAAGACCCACGGGTGTCGTAAGGAGAGGGGGAAGCAATGAGCAACGTCTCAGTGAATGCACCGAAGACGCCGGTGACCGAGGGCTCCAGTGGGGTCGCCGCGGCCACGCTGCCCAACGTGTGCAAGATGCCCGGGCCGCCTGCGCCGTTCGTGCCGACGCCGCTGCCTAACATCGGCAAGAGCGGAACAGACACGAAGAAGTACTCCAAGACTGTCACCATCGGTGGGAAGAAGGTCGCCATCAAGGGCGCCACCTTCGGCTCCATGGGCGATGTGGCCAGCAAGGGGACGGGAGGCGGCATCGTCTCCGCCAACGTGGAGGGCCCGACGAGCTTCTTGGGCCCCGGGTCCATGGACACGAAGATCGAGGGAAAGAACGTCCAGCTCCTGGGCGACCCCATGCTCAACAACTGCGGGCCGAGCGGGAGCCCCGCCAACGCGGCGACGATGCTCGGGGTGATCCAGAAGACCGGAGCCCTCCTGGTCGTCAGTGGGAAGGACGTGTGCCCCCTGTGCAGGAAGGTGCATGGCAGCGAGGGCTCGCTGAAGGAAACCCCCGTGACCCAGGCCGACGCCGCACAACTGGAGGTCAAGCTCACCAAGAAGATCTTGGCCGGTGAGTTCCCCGAAGAGGAGCTTCCGTGGGGAAGGATGCTCGGTGTTGCTCAGTGCAAGTGCGGGCATGAATACGCGGACCACTCGAGCAACGCCCTCGAAGTCTTCTGCAAGAGCGTCAGCGAGCTTGGCTGGAACGCGCCCACGCCCGGCACCACCCGCAGGGAGGTCCGCGCGTTCGTCGACAATCGCTTCAATAAACAAAGCAAGAACGTGGAGAAGGCCTGGGCGCGGGCTCAGCGGTTCCATGAGCAGTTCGTGAACAAGAAGGCCACTGCAGCGGCCTACCCACCAGGAGGCTGTGCTGGCCCCAAGGCACTCGTGCTGGCGATGGACCATTGCGCGCGCGTCACGGGGCTGACGGAGCGGTGGTCCCGCAGCGATGGGCAGCCGGTGAGCGCGAAGATCCGGTTCATTGACAAGAATGGAAGGGAAGTCGAGAGGCACTTCGCCCACGGCAAGAGCGTCCCGCCGTGCATGTCCTGCACAGTCATCCTTCCCCTGCTCATCTGCCCCGAGGAGGAAATGAAGTGTCAGCACAAGAAGAAATAGATCTTGAGTTCCTCGAGGTGGAGGACCTCCTCCTGAGGACCGTGCCCGGGCTCGCGGAACAGTGGCGGGGTGCCACGCCCGATGAAGTCGAGCAGCTCGAGCGCATCGCCGGGCGCCCCCTGCCTCGGTTCTATCGCTGGTTCCTGAGCCGCATGGGGCAGAGCATGGGGCCGCTGGCCTATCCCAGCCAGGACTTCTCCGCGCGCCGCGTGCTGGACTGCTACTCCAGGAAGCTCGTCGCGCCCAATCCCCGGTTCCTGCTCATCGGATACGAGTCCGACGAGATGATGCCCCTGCACGCGTTCTACGACCTCGACGCGCCCGCGCGGGGAGATGCGACCGTGACGGCGCGGTACGCGCGCGGGGAGGACGATCCCATCGACCGGTTTGAGACCTTCCACGAGATGCTGTCGTGGAGCTCGCTGTTCCGGTTCCGGTTTGAGCAGATGTCCCAGCAGTGCGAGGGGACGCTCTATCTCGAAGACGCGGATCTGCTCTCCCTTCTCGCCCCGGTGCTGAGCAGCCTGGGATTCACGCAGCCGATCACCACCGGCCGCTACTGCGGACTGTATGAGCGAGCCGACGCGGTCATGCTCTGCGGCGGCACGCCCAGAGAGAACCTCGAGAACGTGCGCACGTTCCTGCTCGGGGGGAGCAATGCCGGAGTCCTCCGGAGAATCCTCGGGGAGGTCGCGAAGCAGTCCTCGTTGGAAGTCGAGGTCAACACCTGGACTCCGGCGCTTCGTTGAGGCGCCTGCGCCCTGAAGTTGCCCCGTTTTCGCGGAGTCCCACTCGCTGTGCGGAAAGGACCCCACGATGCCGTTGCCGCCGAGGGTGTCTGCGTCGGCCGCAAGCGCGTCGCACGGCTGATGCGTGCGTCCTGCCTCCAGGGAGTGAGCCGACGAAAGGGCTGCACCCCACGGTGCGGGATGAACGGGCGCGTCCGGCACCAGACCTCGTGGACCGCCACTTCGAGGCGCCCGGGCCCGACCAGCTGTGGGTGGCCGATATCACCTACGTGCCCACCGCCGGCGGCTTCCTCTACCTGGCCGTCGTGTTGGATGCCTGGAGCCGCAAAGTCGTCGGCTGGGCACCTGAAAGACGGAACTGGTGCTCCAGGCCCTGAACATGGCTCTCAGCCAGCGGGCAACTCCACCCGCCGCGTGTCGTGCCGAGTCCCCCCACACGAATTCTTTGACGCCCTCTCGGCCTTGGGCACACACCGGCCCATCTCATGGCTTTGGCACCAACGTCGGAATCGATGCGAAGCTCCGCGGATCATGCGCGACGACGATGGTCATCTCCGGATATCGCGCTGATATTGTGGCCATATGCGCGAGGTTCTCACGAACGAGCCGAGGCTCGACATCTGCGAGGCGCTGCGTGAGCGGGCGCTCCTCCTGCTCGGTGACGCCCTCCAATTGCCAGGCGAGGTCTCCGATAAAGGCGTAGCGCTTGTTGTCCGGAAGCGTCACGAAGACAATCACAGACCCCGGCGTATGGCCGGGCGCCGGGACGATCACCACCGTGCCATCTCCGTAGACATCATGGCTCTCCGCGAAGCCGAGATAGGGGTGCGCATCGAATCGATACTCTTCGAAATGCAGCGACTTGATGCTTCTTGCCGAGGCCGTGGTGAAGTCTTCACCTTGTAGGAAGCTTCGTTCCGCGGGAGGTATCCAGACAGGCACTTCGGGAAAGTCCGCGGCGCCGCTGATGTGGTCCCAGTGGGAGTGGGTCAAAAGGACCGCGCGCAGCCGGGCCAGGTCATACCCGCTCGATTGGAGTTGCTCGCGCGCGGTCTTGTTCAGCGAGTATCGTGTCAGGAGCCGAAAGAAGAGAGGCAGCTTCGCGAGGTGCTGTGCGATATCCCGACCGAACCCGGTGTCGATCAAGAGATCACCCTTGGGGTGCTTGATCAGGGTCGCGGTCATGGAGAACTCTCGCGGCTCGAAGAGAGAGCCACCGCGATACCCAAAGGACGCGCTGCGGTAGGTGGCGCCGGTCGGAAGCTGGGCAATCGACATCTCGGAAGGCGCGGAAGCCGGCGGGAGCGCGCCGATCTCGAAGGTCTCCGATACGGAGAACGGCGACGCACGATAGGTAGACAAGAGCCCCAGCGGCAGCAGATAGAGCGAGAGAGAGAGAGCTCGCAGGGGACGAGAGAACGAGCGCAGAAAAGAAAAGCCAGCGACGCAGGCACTGCCAATCAGAGCGCCAGGAACTACCAGCCATGAGGTCGGCCCGTGAGCGCTCAAGAACAAAATCCATACTGCGAGCAGGACCGGCGCGACGCACGTAAGGAGCCATTTCATCGGGGATTGCCTGGAGCCTCGGCGCATAGGCGAAGGCGATGCGCTGCTCTCGCGAGTGGTCGGAGAGGTCGTCCACGTGGAGCGCGGGTCCGAAGACATGAACAACTTTGTCCCGGTTGCCCGCGCGAGCCCAGGGAAAAAGGAGACCGGTTGAAGGGGAGGGCTGGAGCGCAGGCCCAGGGCCTCTACACCCTCAAGCTCTGGGAGCCGAGCACCGGCCGCACCGTCATCCTGTCCGGGGTGTCCTTCCCCTGACGTGACCAGGGTTCTCGCGGGCGTGCAGCCGAGGGCTCAAGAGGTCTGACGACCTCCGGTGTCCGCACCGTTGACGGCGCATGACACCTTTGTGGGTGCTCCCAGCTTGAAAGCGCACCTTCTTGCGCGGGCCGCAGCATCGCAAGCCGCGGACGTGCGAACGGGGAAACCCGCGACAACGAGAGAGTTGGCGACGCGACGCAGTCGCTCCGGTATCGTTTGGAGACAACGAACGGACCGAGGGTTATGTCGCTGCCACTGCTGGCGGTTCTCTTCGAGGTCGCCGTTGCCGGAACTGGAAGTCCCACGCCCCCCCTCTTCGCTGACGCAGCCGCCCCACGAGCGCGAGGTGCCACCTCCTGCCTGGGCCGAACCTGCGGTCGACTGCGGCGACGCGTGCGATCGACTCTGGGCGGGCAAGTCGACCGAGCGCGACAGCGCCGAGTTCGCGCGGTTTGGACGGGCGGCCTTCTCGGAGATGGCGCGGCTCGTGAAAATCGCGTGTGCGGATGGGCAATGCGCCCCGCAAGTGAACCAGATTGCGGCCGAGGCGGAGCGATTGAAAGACCCATCCGTCGGTTGGGAGCCGCAGCGCGTAGCGCAAGACAGTCACGCGAGTGAAGAGCTCGATGCTCCGGGCGGCGTGGCCGAATTTGTCACCTCGAGTGGCGCGAAGGTGGCGGTTCGTTGCCTCCGACTCACCGACGTGATCGGGGACCCACTGCGCTGTGGCATTTCGTTCCAGTCCGGAACCGTGAGCGCCGAATACTTCGGGCATGGAGTGGACGGTGCTTCCAGCATCTGGATTGATTCCGGGGGGCACATCACGTACCGCGGAGACGACGGAGCTCGCACCGAGGGCTCCGCGCTGGCGACGCGGCCTGTACCGGAGAGGTCGGCAGAGCGGTTCGTGCCTCCGCCAGAACCCGAGCCCGCCCCGCCGGTCGCGAGGTTCGAAGGCCTGGTGCACGTGGGGTCGTTCGTTCTCGGCACCTCCGTCCCGCTCGTCGCCGGTTCTCTCGGCGCCGGCCGGATGCACGACCAGCGCTTTCTCCGCATGGGTGGCCAGGCCCTGGGTGGCGCAACCCTGAGCCTGCTGCCCTCGATGTGGCTCGATGAAGGTTCGCCCTGGCAGGGTTGGGGGCCGGGCGGAACCCTTCGTCTTCTCGAGTTCAGTGCAGGGGTCGTCACCGCACCGCTCCTCGGCGCGGCCGGGACGTGGGGAACCGGCATGCTCCTGCAGGGAAGCCGCAATCCGGCGGCGGCGTTCGGCGGTGCGCTCGCAGGGGCGTTCGTGGGGGCGCTCCTGTCGCTCGGGGTCAACTACCTGTTGCGGGAGTTTCCGGTCGCATTTCAGCCCGCGAGGCTCGGGCTGACGGTCGGCTTCATCGGCTCTGGCGCCACGGTGGGCTACGATTTGCTCGGCGGTGGACCGCGCTGATGCCGCAGTGCAGCCGGGGCAGGTGTCATGGAACTCGTCCGACAACTCGCCCCCAACGAGTCGTCTGACACCTTGAAGGAGGAGAACGACATGGCAACGGTGCGAGAGGGCAACAAGGGCGTGCTGCTCGTCGTCGACGTGCAGGTTGGCGTGATGGCGAACGCGCGGGAGTCCAAGCGAATCATCCAGAACGTGGCGCGCGCGGTGGAACGGGCCCGCGCCGGGGGTATCCCCGTGCTGTGGGTGCAGCACCACGACAACGACCTCCCCCGCGACAGCCCCCGGTGGCAGTGGGTCCCCGAGCTGACGCCGGGCGAGGGCGAGCCGCGGATTCACAAGAAGTACAACTCGGCGTTCGAGCTGACGAACCTGGAGGAGGAGCTCGCCAGGCTGGGCGCCACGCACATCGTGCTGGCGGGCGCGGCCTCCAACTGGTGCATCCGCGCGACAGCCTACGGCGCGCTCGGGCGGGGCTATGACATGACGCTCATCAAGGACGCCCACACCACGGAGGACATGCACCTCGAAGACGGCAGGGCCCTCACGGCCGCCAGCGTCATCGACGAGGTCAACATCTGCATGACCTGGCTCGAGTACCCCGGCCGCAAGAGTGGCACCGCCACGGCGGAGCAGGTCGACTTCTCCTCCCCGGGCGGCACCCGATAGACACGTCGGCTCGTCCTTCCGGTGCGGCCGTCGAGCCGGGTGGTGGCAGCCCGGCAGTGAGCCGGTCCGACAACCTCGCGCCACTCGAAGGCCGCGAGCGCCTGTGCCAGCAGGCGGGTGAGCGCATCCGCCCGCTGGCCTGGAGCGCGCCTGCCGTGGCAGCGGCCTCGCACCCTCGGCCTGCACCGAAGCTTCCGGTCCTCGCGGCGGGCCATGGGTACTCACTGGTGGTGATGCCGAATGGGCGCATCCGGGCCTGGGGCTCCAACGAGGGACTCGCGCTGGGAATCGGGGAGGCCCGGGAGGGACAGGTGACGGACGCGGTGCTGGAACCCGGTCTTCGGCTTCAAGGGACCCGGGAAGGTGTCAAAGAGCTCGTCCGACAACTCGCCCCCTACGAGTCGTCTGACACCTTGGAGCGGCCCGGGCAGCCCACCCAGCCGCTTGCACGCTCCTGTCCTGCATCTCATGCTGAAGACATGAGCGACTCCAGCTGCCAGCGCGTCCTGGGCGGAGGTGGGGCCGCGGCCGCGCGCCGCGCCTTCCTCACGAAGGCGTGCGCCGTCGCCACTGCCGAGCGGCCCGGTCTCGTCATCATGGCAGACGAGGCGCGCTTCGCGCTCAGCGTGGAGCAGCCGGGCGGGCGGTTGAGCGTGCCGCTCGCGGAGCTCTATGAGGAAGGCCGCGCGCTCCCCGCGGAGGAGCGGGGCGCCGCGCTACGTGAGGGGCTTCGCGCGCTGCTGCCCTGAGTCGCTGCCCGCCTCGCTCGTACACTGCGTGGAAGCTCGCGTAGGCGGTCACATAGGCGATGGTCAGCAGGCCCCGCACCTGCTTCGTCTCTTTCAGCATTCCGAATTGCCGCCGACCAGGTCGCCGGGATCAAGTGCATGTGCCGCTGAGGGGTGGGAGCTGGTGCTTGGCCGGTTCCTGGATGGCCTTCGCCGGGCGTCTGTCGCGGCGGCAGCGCCGCTCATTCCTTCCGGGGTCATGGCCCTGCTTCCCGGGTTCGTGGAAGCAGGGCGTGTTTCCGCCGGTGGCGTTCAGTCACGTGCTCCGTGGCTGCCCGCGGGGGGCCCTGCGTGTGCTCCTGGCGGTACCGCCCCGGGGACACGCCGATGACCCGCTGGAACACCTTGCCGAAGGCACCCTCGGACTCGTACCCCACGGCGGATGCGATGGCCGCCAGCTTCACGGGACGTCCCTCCCGCATCATTCCCGCGGCGCGGACCATCCTCCAGTGAGTCAGATGCTCGAGGGGCGTTACCCCCACCAGCTCGCGGAACCGCGCTGCGAACGAGGACCGCGACATGGAGACGCGGCGCGCGAGCTCCGGCACCGTCCAGGCATGGCCCGGCTCGGTGTGCATCAGCTGCAGCGCCTCGCCCATCCGCGGGTCGGCCAGCGCACGCAGCCAGCTCGGGCTCTCGTCCCGGCAGGGGGCTCGGATCCGGCTGCGCACGGCCTGGATGAAAAGCACGTCGGCCAGCCGGTCCACGACCGCGGAAGCTCCCGGCAGGTTCTCCGCGAGCTCGGCATCGATGAACTGGAGCGTGGATTGAAACCGCTGGGGCGCGTGCGCACCGGACGCAGACACGTGAATGACCGGAGGGAGCTGCCGGGCCAGCCACTCGCTCTCGGGCGTCGCGAACGTGAAGCACCCGGCAATCAGGCAGACGGACGTGCCGCTGCCGCCCCTGGCCTCTCCGTCGTACGTAATCGCCCGCAGGCGCTGGAAGGTCTCGGGCGAGACCACCGACTCCATGGGACGCACGGGGGCCTCCGGAGTGCTCCGCAGGGAGTAGCTTTCCGGCGAGGACAGGAAGACGAAGTCACCGCCCGCCAGGGCGACCAGCGGCGCCTGTCCGTCCACGCCCAGGAAGCAGGAGCCGCGAGTCACCATCAAGGTGATGCCCTTGCCGCCGGGGAACTCGAAGCCCCAAGGCGCGGTGAACTCCAGTCGGCCATAGAGCTGCCCCCTCGTCCGCAGCAGACTCACGGTCTCAGATAGAGCATCCATCACAGGCCCCATTTTCTGGCGTTTTGAGCCATGAATCCGGCGTATCCGACGCTGCAACTCCAGTGAGGCTGGCACATATCTGGCCCGCCACTTCCCATCAATGGGAGCAGACAGGAGTCTTCGATGCGCTACTGGATTTTCGGCCGGCGAACCGGTCTCAAGGTTTCAGAACTGGCTCTCGGGGCCGGCATGTTCGGCACCGCCTCCGGCTACGGCTCCCCGCCAGACGAGGTTCACCGCATCCTCCAGGGCTACGCCGAGGCGGGTGGCAACTTCATCGACACCGCCGACAACTACCAGCATGGCGAGTCCGAGCGGCTGATTGGCGAGTTCATCCGTCCCCACCGCGACGGCTTCATCATCGCCTCCAAGTACAGCCGCGGCGCCTCGTCCCGTCCCGCGCTGGCCGAGCTCGGCGCCAACCGCAAGGCGATGGTGCAGTCGGTCGAAGCCAGCCTGAAGCGGCTGGGAACGGACCGCATCGACCTGTACTTCGTCCACATGGACGACGGCGTCACCCCCATGGAGGAGATTGCTCGTGGGCTGGATGACCTGGTGCGCGCCGGGAAGATCATCTACGGCGGCCTCTCCAACTACCCGGCATGGCGCGTGGCCCTGGCCGCCAACACGGCGGACCTGCGCGGCTGGGCCCCCATCACCGCCCTCCAGGCCGAGTACAACCTTCTCCAGCGCACCACTGAGCGCGAACTGCTGCCCATGGCGGATGGGCTCGGCCTGGGGGTCATGGCATGGTCCCCCATGGCGGGTGGACTGCTGACCGGCAAGTACCGCCGGGGGGAGAAGGGCCGGGCGACGGAGTTCAAGGGGAGCGTCCTCCACCAGGAAGCGGAGAAGCGCGATGCCGTGCTGGATGTCCTGTTCTCGGTGGCCCAGGAACTCGGAGCGACTCCTGGGCAGGTGGCACTCGCCTGGGTCCGCGCCAGGGGCGTCCTCCCGGTCATCGGGCCGCGCACCCGCGCTCAGCTCGACGACAACCTGGCCTCCCTCTCGGTGCGTCTCAGCCCGGAGCAACTCCGGCGGCTGGACGAGGTCAGCGCCGTCCCCCTGGGATATCCGCACGAACTCAACGCTGCTCCGGAGCAGCGCGCAATCATGACCGGTGGCCGTTGGGAGCAGCTCGAGTTCCCCCGGCGGACGGTCGCCTGAGCTCCCAGGTGCCTCCGCGCACGCACAGCGCCTCACGGCTGCGCGGCCGCTGTACAGGCCGGGAGCTCGGGCTCTGATTTGAAGAGGCCCGGCCGGGACTCCTCCCGCCGGGGCTCTTCTGGCCACTCCCGTGGAGACCGCGCAGGAGTGGGAGCTGCCAACCCCCACCGCCTTGTAGGTGCCGCCGGGAGGCGTCGACTCACCTTGGGTGTTGTTCCCCCAGCAGACGAGGGCCCCCGCCGTCGTCGCACCACAGGTGTGCCAACGCCCCGCGCTGACGGACTGGAACGTCCCCGAGGGAGGCGCGGACTGACCGTAGCCGTTGTGGCCCCAGCACACCACGGTGCGGTCTGTCTTGATGGCGCAAGCGTGCGCACCCTCGGCGACCGCCACGAAGGCACCGACGCCGTCGACACATGCACGCGTATCAGAACAACCCCTCGCGCGGTTCAACTAGCCCGCACGCGCATAGCGGCCCGGAGGCTGGCCCACGTGTCGGCTGAACGCAGTGCTGAAGGTGCTCGCCGAGCCGTAGCCGACGCGCTCGGCGACCTCCGCGACTCCGAGGTCGTGGCGGCGAAGCAGATCCCTCGCGACGGCCATGCGCCAGGCGAGCAGGTACTCCATCGGCGGAAGGCCCATGGTGCGGGTGAAGCGCTCGAAGAACGCCGAGCGCGAGAGCGCCGCCGCTTTCGCAAGCTGCGCCACCGTCCACGGACGCGCGAGCTGCGCGTGCATGTGCCGTATCGCCGGTGCGAGCCGTGCATCGGCCAACCCGCGCAGGAGCCCTGGAGGCGCGTCGTCGGCCGACGTCGACCGCAACGCTTCAATGAGCAGGATCTCCACGAGCCGCGTGAGCACGAGCTCGCGACCCGCCCTCTGTTCGTTCGATTCGTCGCCGACGAGCCGCACCAGCACCGAGAGCCGCTCGACCCCGCGTACGTGCACCAGCGCCGGCAGCAGCGACACGAGGAGCGCCGCGTCGGGCGAGTCGAAGACGAAGTAGCCACCGAGCAGCCGCACGTCAGGGCGTCCACCGCGCGTGCCGTGGCGGACTTCATCCCTCGGCGCGGTGGTGACCTTGGGGTCGATGCGCTCTGGCTTCACCGGCTCGAAGCCCGACATGGTGAAGCCAGGCGTCGCCGGTAGGAGGACGAAGTCGCCTGCCTCCAGCGTGAGGACACGCTGGCCTTCCACCGCGAGACGGCAACGGCCCTCGAGCACGGCGCAGAAACTGGGCTGGCCGAAGTCGGAGTAGCGAACCCCCCAGTGACCCGCGCCGCTGATGCGCTTCGAGAACACGGTGCGCGGCTGGAGCAGCGCAATGACTTCCGAGAGAGGGTCGATCATGCCTGGACTCTCGCAAATTAAATGCGGACCCTCCATGATAGCGAGTCCGGCCCGCCACCGCTACCTTCCTCCCATGAACGCCGCACTCTTCGCGGCAAGGGAGCTGACATGAAGACCGTACTCGTCACGGGTTGCTCATCTGGCTACGGCCTCGAGACCGCGCGCCACTTCCATGCGCAAGGCTGGAACGTGGTCGCCACCATGCGAACGCCGCGCGAGAACATCCTGCCTCGGTCGAGCCGACTGCACGTGGTGGCCCTCGACGTGACGAGGCCCGAGAGCATCGCGGCTGCGCTCGAAGCGAGTGGGCCCATCGACGTGCTCGTCAACAATGCGGGCATCGGGCTCCTGGGCGCCTTCGAGGTCACGCCGATGACCACGGTGCGCGACGTCTTCGAGACCAACACCTTCGGCGTGATGGCGATGACGCAGGCCGTGCTGCCGCAGTTCCGCACGCGCAGGTCGGGGGTCATCGTGAACGTGACCTCGAGTGCGACGCTGGCCCCCATGCCGCTGGTGGCTGTCTACACTGCGAGCAAGATGGCCATCGAAGGGTTCACCGCGTCGCTCGCGTTCGAACTGGAGGCCTTCAATGTGCGGGTGAAGTTGGTGGAGCCAGGCTACGGCCCGAGTACGAGCTTCACGCGCAACGGGAGCGCCCGCATGGAGGGGCTGATCCCCGAGGCGTACGCGCCCGTCGCAGAGCGCATCTTCGCTTCTCTGGGGCAGCCGGCTGCGGTGACGAGCGTGTCCGACGTGGCCGAGGGGGTGTGGCGTGCCGCGAACGACTCGGCTGGGACGCTCCGCTTCCCAGCCGGCCCCGACGCAGTGGCGCTCGCTCGGGCGACCTGACCCCCTGTGTCAGGGAACATGTCGCCTCGGCTGACGTGCCGAGCTGACCACGCCCTGGGGGCGAGAGCAGGCAGGACGCGGGCTCCGCCGAGGAGCCCAGGGCCATGGCGAGCCCCCATGCGAGCACCGGATGCATGCTCGCGAGGCAGTCCCTTCTCCAGGGACGCCCTCCGGCAGACCCGCGCGCCACCCGGCGGGTCCGCACGCGCCGTGATGGCGATTCCTGGTGCGAAAATCGGCCGCGGTTACCGCTCGCCCGCAGCGCGCCGTTGTGAGCGCCGCACGACGGCGATGATGGCCTGCGAGTCGATGTAGCCCAGCTGCCGCGAGTCCTGGCTGAGTGAGTTGTCTCCGGACACCACCACTTTGCCGGGCGGCACACGGGTCTGTGCGTCCGCGGACAGCGCCTCCATGGCCCAGTCCGGCACCGGATCCCCTGGGACGGCGGCAACCCGCTTGATCCGGTAGGGCAGCTCCGCGGAGTCCATCGCCTCTATTTGCGAGCGGGGTAGCAGAAAGACGACGATGTCCGAGCGGCAGCTTCCAGTCCCTCACGCCTCGCCCATAGGGGGGCAGTGAGCCCCTGGCTTCGTCTCCAAAATGTCTCCGAGACTGGAGGGGACTCCGGGTGACAGGTGGGACTGCCGAGGATTCACCCGTGGGCTCGAAGTGCCTGGATTCACTCACGAGCCTTTGAAGAGCGTGTGCCGTCGCGGGTTGAGGGAACTCCGTGTCCAGGGGTTCAAATCCTGTCTCTCCGACCATTCAAAGGGCGGAATCCTTGGAGAAATCCTGGGGTCCGCGCCTTTCGTCTTTCCGCGTCCCGCCACGTGGTGGCCGCTGGGTAACAGTCCGCTCGATTACCTCTATCCGGTCGCCCCGCTCTCTGACCCTCAACCCTTGATTGCCATGGCGGCGGCGGGCAGTTGGTCGAGCGCATCGCTGAAGTCTTCCCGCCCCTGTGTCAGTCAGGGATGTTGTCTCATGTGGCGCGTGTGAACTCATCATCCCTTTGCTGCTCTGTCCTGGAGACGAGAAACAGCAATGTCAGCACTCGTAGCCGAGCCCGAGATGGAGGCACTGCTCCTGAGGAGCGTGCTGGGACTCCCGAAGGCGCCCTCTCTGCCAAACGCGAGTGCTGGCAGAGGCCGACCGCTGCACGAAGCCCGGTGAAGTGGGGGCGCTGCTGCGCCGTGAAGGGCTGTACTCGTCGCTGCTCCGACGGCCAAGGCCCCCTTGCCCAGAGGAGGGCTCGCGTCGGTGCGCCACGCCGGGCGCGGGCTCTCGTCAGCGCAGGTGCGTGTACGGCCCCTGGACCTGAGCCCAGCGCGATGCCAGCACGAAGAGCACCTCGCGCACCGGGTCGCCTCGCAGCGCCAGGGCGGGGGTGGCCATGCCGGCGCCCACCAGCCGCGCCCAGGCCTTCAGCCGCGCGACCCCCTGGAAGCGCCTGCCCAGGTAGCGCGCTTCGAGCGTCTGCTCGCTGCGCACCACACCCACGATGAGCCGCAGGAAGTAGCGCGTCTCGAAGCGCGAGCGCGGGATGATGTGCCACACCTTCAGCGTCGGTCCGTAGCGGCGCTCATGGCCGGCCTTCCCGAGCAGGTAGCCGAACTCGATGTCCTCACCGCTCAGCAGCCGCGTGCCCAGCCGGCCCGGCATGAGCTGCTCGGGGGTCTGCCACGGCACGGACTCCAGGAAGGCGGCGCGGCGCAGCCACAGCCCGGCGCCAATGGTGGGCGCGAGGGTGGGCCGGGCACCGAAGTCCACCACGGCGTCGCCCATCCGGTGGTTGATGGCCAGCAGGTGCTCGCGGCGGCCGATGCTGGGCGGGGGCGGCACCTCGTAGCGGGGGTAGAGCCGCGACACGACGACGCCGACCTTCGAGTCCTCGAAGAGCGCGAGCCCGTCGGTGACGAAGTTCGCCTCGGGGACGTTGTCGTCGTCCAGGAAGCACACGATGTCCCGGCGGGCCTCGTGGATGCACCGGAGGCGCGCGAAGAGCAGCCCCTGCCGGGCCTCATGCACCACCCGCACGTCCACCCCGCGCTGGCGCAGGCCCGCCGCCGAGGGGCTCGCCTCCACCACCTGGGCCGTGCCGTCCTTCGAGTTGTTGTCGACGACGACGACATCGAAGGACTCGGGCCGGGCGTCCTGCGCGAGCAACGCCCGCAGCGGGTCCTCGATGCGGCGGGCCCCGTTGTACGTGGGGATGACCAGTGTCACACCGGGCTGGCTCATCCGCGGGCCTCCTGACGCCGGGCCCGGAGCAGCCCGTTCTCCTCGCCGCTCCCACTGCCGGGGTGGACCTCGTGCCCCACCTTCGCGACGGCACGCTCGCACTCGAGCAGGTCGATGGGCTCCGAGCCCACGGCCAGGCAGCTCAGCCGGCTCCGCGGCGTCAGCAAATCTCTCAGTCGAGTCATGGGGCCGTCATCCCTCATTTCCCTGCATGGCGGCGCGTGCGCCGAGCCGCGGCCGCCGGAGCAACGCGGGCACTCGGTCCTTGAGCGTCAGCGCCGGCTTCTCCACCCCATGCCAGGACGGCGCGGACAGTGCCACCACCACGGAGAAGGACACCGCCGCGTTCACCCACCACTCCGTGCGCCCGCCCAGCAGCGCGGTGACGGCCTGCCGCGGCGGCTGTCGAGGCACGGCTGCAGCATGGGGCGGAGGGAAGAGGGCATGTGCGCGCGGCCCACGGCCGCGGGCCGGTCATAGTCTTCCCGTGCGCTCATGGGTCAATAGCGGCCAGGGGAACGGTCGTCTGTAGGGAAGGAGGGCACAAGGGGGACCCTGGCGCGGTGGGAGGGGCGCTTCTCCGGTGGCTCCAGCCACAAGGTGCATGTGCGTCCCAGCCCCCTGCTGGGAGGGAATGGCAGGGTGATTCCGAGGCGGAGGCACCAGGGTCGCAACACGCCGTAAAGGCTCCAGCCCGGTGAAGAGGTGCGTGGTGCCGTCGGGCAGCGGGCGCTTCATCGGCCAGGCGATGCGGCCGTCATCCGCTCGTGACAAATGCTCCAGCGCCAACGCTCCGCGTGCGTAGGCGCAGCACGCCCTTCGCGCACGCACAGCGCCTCACGGCTGCACGGCCGCTGTCCAGGCCGGGAACTCGGGCTCTGATTGGAAGAGACCCGGCCGGGACTCCTCCCGCCGGGTCTCTTCTTGGGTGCCGCGTGTCTTCCTCGAAGAAGTCGAGAGCTGGCTGCTCGGTGAGCAGCGAGCGTTCGACGGGTTCAGGACTTCGCTCTGGCCACTCGCGCCGTGAGACGAGGCCGTCCGGGAGCGCCTACCAGGCCGGGACTGTGGCCTGCCCGTACGTGTTGGCGCCCCAGCACACGACGAGGTTGTCTGACCGGACCGCGCACGTATGCGTCCCGCCGGCGCTCACCTGGCGGAACGTACCCGCGGGGGGCGTGGCCTTGCTGTAGGCATTGTCACCCCAGCACGCGAGCGTGTCATTGGTCCGCACGCCGCAGCTATGCAGCCCGCCAGTCACGCTCACGCTCTTGAAGGTACCGGCAGGAGGCGTCGCGAAGGAGGCATTCCCCCAGCAGCGCAGGGTGCCGTCCGTGCGGAGCGCGCAGGTGTGGGTGAGGCCGCCAGCAACCTGGGTGTAGTTGCCGGCCGGCACGGTCCTCTGGCCACTGGAGTTCGAACCCCAGCAGGCCACGGTGTTGGCCGTGGAGACCGCGCAGGAGTGGAAGCTGCCAACCCCCACCGACTTGTAGGTGCCGCCGGGAGGCGTCGACTCACCTTGCGTGTTGTTCCCCCAGCAGACGAGGGCCCCCGCCGTCGTCGCACCACAGGTGTGCCAACGCCCCGCGCTGACGGACTGGAACGTCCCCGAGGGAGGCGCGGCCTGCCCATAGCCGTTGTGGCCCCAGCACGAGAGCGTGTTGTCCGTTCGGAGCCCACAGGTGTGGTAGTACCCGGCGCTGACGGACTTGAAGGTACCGGCGGGAGGCGTCGCCTGCCCGTTGCCGTTCTGGCCCCAGCACACCACGGTGGCGTCTGTCTTGATGGCGCAAGCGTGAGCACCCTCGGCGGCCGCCACGAAGGCACCGACGCCGTCGACGTCGCCTTCCTGGGCATGCGCACCTGTCACCGGCAGGCTCACGACCAGGCCCGCCACGCCAGCCATCCACAGGACTCCATAAAGACCTACGACTGCTTTCGCATTCGTCATGGCGCTCCTCGACGGGTTGATCCTGTTAGTCTGGAATATCTTCTTTCGCCGGGTGAGGAAAGACAAGCGCTCCACGCCCCTTCTCGCGGAAAATGAGTCCAAGCAGCCTCGCTGCGCCAGACGCCCACGCCCCTGCTGCCCGAGCCGAGTGCAGGTCTCCACTCGGTGCGGCACAGCCCGTTCCACCCAAGCGCACCCCAGAATCCGCCGATCCAGGCGTAAACGGCGCTCTTTCCGCACGGTGAGAGGTCGCTTTAGATGCAATCCGATTGCACGGGAGTTCTTCCGGAGGAATGCATGCTCATACGTCCGTCCGTCTGCTTGTTCGTCGCCATTGCCAGCCTGTTCGGATGTAGAGGCAGTTCTTCGAAACGGCTGGAAGGCCGCGAGCCCGCGGTCACTGCCGCGTCCGCGCTGGTTGACTCCGCCAAGGCCCTGGCGGGGACCTGGACTTGTAGCGGAGCGGTCCATGGGCCCGGTGGCGCGAGCCCGAGCGAGGTCACCCTCGAGGTCAGGCCGGAGCTCGACAAGGCCTGGCTGCGAACCGATTTCGTGGTGCTGACCGGCGAGTACAAATACAAGTTCACCTCGTACCGCACGTTCGACGCAGCATCGAGCGAGTGGGTCAATGTCATCGTCGACAACATGGGCGGTCACGCCAGGTCTTCGTCCAAGGACGGCCACATATGGATCGGCGAGTCGAGCGGCCCCATGGGCGAGATGAAAATCAGGGACACAGAGAAGCTCGTTTCGCCAGGCATGATGAATATGCGTGGTCAGTACTCGCTGGATGGCCGGAACTGGAGCACCGGGTACGAGCTGTCCTGCAAGAAGTGAGAGCTGTACCGCACCGGATTGTTGAGACACCGGGTGGGTCGTCATCAGGCCGTCGGGTCCGACGATGATGACAACCGCTGTCACCCGCACCGGGGCCTACGCTGAGGCATTCATGCGTGGCCTGGCCGTGAAGTAGCTGGACTGGGCGGACGCGCCTTCTTGCTCGACGTCCGTACGCGGATTTTCAGGGCCTACGGCTCCGGCGGCAGCAGTGCATGGGCAACGTCCAGGACGTGCTGGAGCTGCGCCTCCGTCATCTTCAGGTGCACGGCCGCGGCGGCGACGTCCCCGGGCGGAAAGGCGCGCATGGAGCGCGGGGTGAACCAGTTGAAGAGGGTGACGACGCCGCGCACCAGGGCCGAGCGGGTGAATACGGCCGTGGGTGGAATGGCGAAGCCCTTGGGCACCTTGTTGAGCGCCTGCTGGCGCTGGGCGGCATTGGGGCCGGGCCCTTCCGCCAGCACGAACTGCGCGGTGCCGGTGTCCTGGAAGTCGGCGATGAGCGCGCAGTAGTGCTCCCACTCGTCCTGGGCGGGAGGCAGGGAGTTGTGCGCCACCACCAGCACGGTGCCCACCATGGCCGTGCCCATCGTGCGGCCCTTGAAGGCGCCCTGCACATCCGGCGCGCGGAGCGCCGCCACGGAGTCACCCGGCCCAGAAGATGCGGTCATGCGCGGAATGCTCACCTGGAAGCCGCGACTGCCACCACTCACCGCCGGTGCGCCCCCGCGTGAGTCGGGGGCGCCCACTTCCCGGCTGAAGGCTCACACCCGCGCTACTGGCAGGCGATTCCGGGCGGGCCCCGGTACGCCCCCTGCGACGTCCACCGCGTGGAATGTCTCCAGGACTGGAGGGGACTGCCCACCCGACATCAGGGTGCCGGGACGGGAGCGAAGTACGAGACGGGCAGGTGCGGCTTGCGCGTGATTGAGGAGCAGGTGACTCCGTTCTACGACGGCCTCTCCTTCCGGATGGAGGAGGGGAGCAGCAGTCCCGCGGCGAGGATGCCGCAGTAGACGGCGGCGCTGCCGTGGACCGAGAGGGCGAAGGCAAGCGAGGCACCGCTCTTGAGGACGGTCAGCGCGTCGACCACGGGCATCACGATGGAGGCGAGCACGAAGACTCCCGCTGCGAGCCGTTGCCGGGCGAGGACCAGGCCGACGATGGCCAGCCCGATGCCGAGGTCTCTCCCGGATTTGACGCTCAGCCAGGGGAGGGCCTCGGAGCCGGAGAGGGGCAGGCCGAAGCCCTTGGCCGCGGCCACCCGGTCCACCATGGTGTTGATGCTCAGGAAGAGCATGAAGGCCCCCAGCAGCAGCGTCAGCAGCGCCGTGGGCGAGGTGAGCCTCCAGGACAAGTCGTTGCGGTTCGTTTCCATGGTGCCTCCGAACGCGCCGTGTGGCGCTTTCACGAAATGGAATGTGCCCTTCGAGGCCTGCGCGTGCCATTCGCGGACGACTCAACCTTTTGCCCGAAACGCTCAACTGACGGGCAGGCCGGGAGGGCTGTTGATAACTTGGGGGCATGGACGTCTCCCGCGCTTCCGACCTCCTCGGGCAGATTCTCGAAAGCACGCGGCTGCGAGGGCAGCTCTACTGCCGCACCGTGGCGCGTGCTCCGTGGGGACTTCGCCTACCTCCGACGGCCGTGGCGACCCTGCACCTCGTCACCTCGGGGAGCGGTCATCTGATGCAGGGCCGCGAGGCCATTGCCCTGGGGCCCGGGGATGTCGTGCTGTTGCCCCATGGAGAGGGGCACTCCATGGCGGACTCGCCGCGGACGCCCAAGGTGCCACTGGAGCAATGGCTGGCGGAGCTTGGTGACGGGCCCGTCAAGATGCTGGGCGGCAGCGGTGCGGAGTCGCGGTTGCTCTGCGGCTTCTTCGCGTTCGACGAGCCCGGTGCGCACCCGGTGCTGCGCCTGCTCCCGGCGCGCGTGCATCTGCGTGGGGACTCGGAGGCCGCTCGCGCCATGCTGCCCACGGTGGCGTTGCTGGAGCAGGAGTACGAGCGTGCCGAGCGCGGTGTGTCGGTGGTCGTGTCACGGCTGCTCGACGTGCTGCTGGTTCAGGTGCTTCGGGCCTGGGCGGACGCGCAGCCCCCAGGTGGGGCGGGGTGGCTGGGGGCGCTCGGGGACAGGACGCTCGCCAGCGCACTGGGGTGGATGCACTCCGAGCCCGGACGGGACTGGAGTGTGGATGAACTGGCGCGCCGCTCGGGGACGTCGCGGGCGACGCTCGCACGCCGCTTCGCGGCCGAGGTCGGCATGGCGCCTCATGCATACCTCACGCGGTTGAGGATGCAGGAGGCCGCCGTGCAGCTGCGCCAGGGGGATGAGGGGCTCGCGGCGATTGCGGCGCGCGTGGGCTACGACTCCGAGTTCGCGTTCAATCGCGCGTTCCGCCGGTTCATGGGCGTGCCTCCTGGGTTGTACCGGCGGCAGGCGCGCTCCTGACCGCCGTTTCTGCGTCGCGCCCGGTGAGGCATGGGGCGGCCGGCGGCTCGCGTGCGGCCGGAACCGAGGGGCGCTCCAGGTGGCCTCATTCGCCATCCGTAGGTGGCACTTCCCACCAGAGCGGACCGCGCGCAGTCTGGCCTTTCATGCCCCCGTCATTCTCGCCGCCGCGCCGACGACACCTTCAACGGCAGGCCCATCAAGGTCCGCTTCCCATGGACGAAGGTCACGCCTGTTTCCCGCCATTGGGAACAGGCGTACTCGCCCGACGGGGGCAAGACCTGGGAAACGAACTGGACCGCCGACTTCCACAAGGTGGCGTGAGGCACACCGCAGTAGCTCGGCGAATCCTGGAGTGACCGTCAGAAGTCGACGGAACGGCAGTGGGGATTACTCGGTCGGGAACATGGCCTTCACGGCCTTCGCCTTGAGCCCGAGCGAAAGCCCCGGCGTTCCGTCAATCACGACGTCTGGCGACAAAAGAGCTTGAATGAGCGAGCTGCCGCTTACTTCCTCGGAGCTGATGGTGCAGTCACGGGGAGCCACGTCGAAGAGCGCAATCAGCGTCTTTCCCGAGGAGCTCTCCGCGCAGCCACAGTCAAGCTGTCCGGGCGCGTGGCAATCCGCGCTGACCTGTGCGGAGAAGGAGAGGGCCATCGCGGGAATCAGCTTCGCCTGAACGTCTGCTTCGGACATGGCGCCTGCGACGATGATGGTTTCCACTGCTGACTCCGACGCCCCCCTTGCCCGGATGCGCGCGCCCATCAAGGTTGCCTTCAGCGGGGCGGCGCCCAGTGTGATTGCGAGTGGAAGGGTGCCTGGACCTCCGTTGAAGATGCCCCCGGAAAAAGCTCCGGAGAGCGCGGCAACGTTCGGCGAGTCAGGGGCCAGCGTGAAGGTGCCCATCCCTTGCAGATGCCTTCGGCATTGCGTGTCAGCTCCCGAGGCGCACGCCGCGGGGTTTGCCGTGGCGGGGTCTCCCCACTTCATCGCCACGGAAGCGGTGGCATCGTTCGAGAGGTTGTCGGCGGCGAAATCGAAGAGCTGGATCGTACTTCCGCGGTCCACCCCGGTTGTCACTGACGATTGAACATCGAAGCCCTGGACCACGAGCGTGCCAAACATCTGGCCCAGCTGGTTGTCCACCGAGCCATCGCCGTTGAGGTCCAGGCCGTACTCGCGCGCCTGGGAGTTGTTGGTGGGCACGGCAAGCTCGCTCGCGACGTAGGTGTAGTGCGCGCCGCCTCCCGTCCCCGGCGCGTCCTTGTCGTCCGAGCAGGCAATCATTCCGAGGGAGAGCCCAATCCAGGCGAGTCGTGAGTTCATGGTGAGAGGCTCCTATGTCTCGACTGTAGAGGCAACCAGCGCTTTCCGTCCGGCGCGGCAGTCCCGCCCAGAAGGTGTGCGCCGCGAGGGTGGCGGGCAACCCCGGCTGGCCGGGGAGGCTGAAGTCACCGAATCCCGCTCCCCTTGACGTTCTAGGGGGCAGTCTCTACTCTCCCCAAGACATTCTAGGGGAAGCACCGACGACGGGACGCGCGTGATGCGAATCGACCTGCTGCAGGGCACGCTGGACATGCTCATCCTCAAGGCACTCACCGGCGGGGCCCTGCACGGCTACGCGGTGGCGAGCTGGCTGCAGCGGACGACGGACGACGCGCTGCGGGTGGAGGAAGGCTCGCTCTATCCCGCGCTGCACCGGATGACCCGGCGAGGCTGGGTGAAGTCGGACTGGGGCGTCTCGGAGAACAACCGGCGCGCCCGCTTCTACACCCTGACGGCGGCGGGCCGGCGGCAGCTCGAGGAGGAGTTCTCGGCCTGGGAGCGCCTGACGGAGGCGGTGGCCAAGGTGCTCCATGCCCGGCCCGCGGCGCAGCGCGCATGAGGAGGGACGAGCCCATGGCCTGGATGGTGGACCGCTACCGCGCGCTGCGCTCCCTGCTGCGGCGCGAGCACCTGGAAGACGACGTGGCCGAGGAGCTGGAGTTCCACCTGGCCATGCGCACCGAGGAGTACGTCGCCCGGGGAATGACGCCCGAGGCGGCCCGTGAGGAGGCCCTGCGGCGCTTCGGCAGCGTGGACGCCTACCGGAGGCAGACGCACATGATTGACGAGGGCCTGGCTCGTGAGCAGCGGCGCATGGAGCTGTGGGACATGGTGCGGCGCGAGACGCGGCAGGCGCTGCGCTCGCTGGCGCGCAGCCCGGCCTTCGCGGTGATGGCGGTGCTCACGCTGGCACTGGGCCTCGGTGCGACGACGGCGCTCTACTCGGTGGTGGACGCGGTGGTGCTGCGCCCGCTGCCCTATGCGGCGCCGGAGCAGCTCGTCTGGCTCGACAGCCCCGTGCCCGGGGTGGGGCCCGAGGCCCGCTGGGGCCTGTCCGAGGCGGGTTACTTCCACTTCGCGCGGGAAGCCCACGGCCTCTCCGCGCTGGGGGTGTTCTCGTTCGAGAGCGGGAGCCTCGCCACCGACGAAGGCGCGGCGCGCGTGGACACCGCGTGGGTGAGCGCGAGCATGATGGACGTGCTGCGGGCCCGGCCGGCGCTCGGCCGCCTCCTGCCGACGGACGGCGACCTGCCCGGCGCGCCGCGCATCGCGGTGCTGGGGTACGACTTCTGGGTCCGCCAGTACGGCGCGGACCCGCGCGTGCTGGGCATGAAGGTCCGCCTGGACGGCGTGCCCACGGAGGTGGTCGGCGTCATGGCGCCAGGGCTCCACCTGCCGGATGACACCGTGGACCTCTGGGCCCCGCTGATGCTGGACCCGTCGAGGCCGCCGGAGAACTCGCACTGGCTGCAGGCCGTCGGGCGGCTGCGGGACGGCGTCACGGTGGCGCAGGCCCAGGCCGAGCTCACCGCGCTGACGGCCCGCCTCCCCGCGCTCTTCCCCGGTGCGTACAGCGAGGACTTCATGCGCGAGCGGGGCTTCTCCACGGCGGTGACGCCGCTCGCGCGGCACGTGGTGGGCGACGTGGACCGGGTGCTGTGGTTCCTGCTGGGCTCGGTGGCGCTGGTGCTGCTCATCGCGTGCGCCAACGTGGCCAACCTCTTCCTCGTACGCGCGGAGGCGCGGCGCCGCGAGCTGGCCGTGCGCTCCGCGCTGGGCGCCGCGCGCGGGGACCTGGCCTGGCATGCGCTCACGGAGAGCCTGCTGCTGTGCCTGCTGGCGGGCGGGCTCGGCCTGTCCCTGGCCTGGGGCGCGCTGCGGCTGATGCTGGCGCTGGCGCCGCCCGGGCTGCCGCGCCTGGAGGAGGTGGGCCTGGGCGTGCCTGGCGTCGCCTTCGCGGCCGTGCTGTCCGTCGCCGCGGGGCTCGTCTTCGGCCTCTTCCCGCTGACGCAGGCGGGACGGGGCCTGGCCGCGCTGCGCGAGTCGGGGCGGGGGCTCACCTCCTCTCGCCGGCGCAACCTCGTGCGCGGGGGCATCGTGGTGGGGCAGGTGGGGCTCGCGGTGGTGCTGCTCGCGGCCGCGGGGCTCATGCTCCGCAGCTACTGGACGCTGTACAACGTGGACCCGGGGTTCCAGCCTGGCCAGGCGCTCACCTTCGACCTGGTGCTGCCCGAGACGCGCTACCCGTCGTCCGACGAGGTGAACCGCTTCCACCGCGAGCTCCTCGCGCGGCTGGAGGCGCTCCCGGGCGTCAGCAGCGTCGGGGCGGCCTCGCGGCTGCCGCTGCGCAACTTCAGCGGGTGTGCGGTCCTCTTCACCGAGGGGGGCGCCCAGCCGTCCGCCGAGCCGCCCTGCCTGCCCGTCATGCGCACGGCCCCGGGCTACTTCGAGTCACTGGGCATTCCGCTGCGCCAGGGGCGCGAGCTCACCTGGGAAGACCTCGATAGGAAGGCGGACGGCGTGGTGGTGACGAACGCGCTGGCGGAGCGGCTGTGGCCGGGCGAGGCCGCACTCGGCAAGGGCATCCGGGGCAATGGCCATGGACCGCCGTACTACCGCGTCATCGGCGTGACGGGGGAGCTGCGGGCGCATGGGCTGGACAAGCCACCGTCGGAGGCGGTGTTCTTTCCGCTCGCGCAGGCGGAGGGCCTTCCGCTGTGGGGGCCGGCCCGCTCGCTGAGCGTGGTGGTGCGCACGGCCACCACGCGCCCGGAGTCGCTCGCGCCCGCGGTGCGGGACATCATGAAGGAGCTGGACCCGTCGGTGCCGTTGGCCAATGTGGAGACGCTGGAGCGCGTGGTGGCGAAGTCACCGTCGGTGGCACGGGCGTCCTTCACGCTGTTCCTGCTGGGCATCGCGGGAGGGATGGCGCTGCTGCTGAGCGTGGTGGGGCTCTACGGCGTCATCTCGTTCATCGTCGGCCAGCGGCGCGGGGAGCTGGGCATCCGCATGGCGCTCGGGGCCCGGGCGGCCCAGGTGGCGGGGCTGGTGGTGTTCCAGGCGCTGCGCTTCGCCGCGCTCGGAATCGTGCTCGGCCTGGCGGGTACGTTGGCGATGAGCCAGGTGCTTGGCGCGCTCCTCTTCGAGGTGAGCCCGACGGACCCTGTCGTCCTGGCGGCCGTCTGTGCGCTGCTCGTCGCCCTGGCCGTGCTGGCCAGCTACGGGCCCGCGCGCCGCGCCGCGCGCGTGGACCCGGCCGAGGTGCTCCGCTCGGAGTAGCCCCGCCCCGTCAGCGGATGACGGGCAGGGCGGCTCCCGGCTCGTGCCGCGGGACGGCGCCCCTCCGCACCGGGCCCTGGCGCCTACCGCCGTGGCAGCTCCGTCTCCTCGTCAGTCGGTCCGAGCACGCGCGGCCCTTCCGGCGTCCACACGATGGGGTCGATGCACATCCGCCGTGCCGTCTGGCCCACATCCCACGCGTGGTACACCATCACGTCCTGACCGTCAGGCCCGACGACGACGCTGTTGTGCCCGGGGCCGATGATGCGACCGGGGACGGTCCGCAGCAGCGGAGGCACACCCCGGGGCTCGGTCCACGGCCCGAGCGGGTGGTCGGCGACGGCATGGGCCACGCCGTACGACGGCGTGAGCCACGAGCCGCCGGAGTAGAAGCACCAGTACCGCCCGTGCCGCTTCACGACGGACGGTCCCTCCAGCGTGTGCCAGTCGTAGACCTGGCCGTACATCGGGCGCTGGCGGAGGTAGAGCTGCCAGTCATCCGACGGCGTGAGGATGGTGCGCGGCCCCCCGCGCAGGGCCGTCATCCCGTCGAGCACGTCGACCGCGAGCATCGTTCCGACCCGTGCACCCTCGAGCACGTCCCGGGCATGGAAGAGGTACCAGGTCCCGTCGTCATCCCGGAACGGCGAGGCATCGATGGCGAACCGCTCGTCCGGGCTCAGGTTGACGCCCTGGTCCCGGAAGGGGCCCGTGGGCGCGTCCGCGACGGCGACGCGCAGGTGGTGGCCCCGGTCCTCGAACCCCACCGAGTAATACATCCACCAGCGCCCCTCGTGCTCGGCGACCTCCGGCGCCCAGTAGTCCGTGCCCTGTCCGGGCGGCAGCGGCTCGAGCGCGCCACCCACCGAGGTCCAGTTCACGAGGTCGGGGGACGTGAGCACCTCGAACGGTCGTCCGTCGACGACCTTCCCGGTGCCATAGGCAACGTAGCCATTGCCCGTGCGCAGCACGAACGGGTCAGCGAAGTAGCCGGTGTGGACGGGGTTGCGATAACGAATCGGCATGGCGGCTGGATATCACGGCCTCCACGAGGTGCGGCTCCAGCGCGGTGCAGCGCTACCTCTACTTCAAGAACGACGGGAACACCCCCCGCCTTCGACAAGCCAACGGAACTCTTCGCCCAGCGGCGCTCCCCGGACGGGCTCAGCCTCGCCGGCGCGCCCCTCATCGCCCCGCCCTCGCCGCGCTGAGGCTCCGGGGGCTCCCGGGCCTCAGCGCGAACCCGCGCGCGCTAGATGCGGAAGCGGATGCCCAGCGCGTAGATGCTCTCCTCGTAGCGCACGTCGCGAGGGTAGACGTCACCCTCGGGCGTGAACTGCCGGAAGCTCCGGTAGGGATTGCCGAGGATGTTGGACGCGTCGAACGTGAAGGTGACGCCGTCCCACGGCTTCGCCGTCCAGGGCGCGTAGCTCGCCGAGAAGTCGAGCCGCGAGACGCCGTCCACGAACTCACCCGTGAACCCGTCGCCCTCGGGGTTCTGGACGTAGGTGGTAATCCAGCGCGTGCGGTGGTTGTACGCCAGTCGCGCGGAGAGCCCCTCGCGCTCGTACATGGCGACGAGGTTGTAGGACCACTTGGACACGTTGGGGATGCGGCCCGACTCGCCCAGCTCGAGGTTGAAGCCCGTGGGGAAGGCCTGCTCGTCGTCCAGGTACGTGAGGTTGGCGTAGACGCCGAAGCCGCGCGCCCAGCCCTGCGGGAGGAAGTCGAAGAAGCTCCCGAGCGACGTCTCGAAGCCCTGGATGCTGCCCTCGCCACCGT
The DNA here is from genome assembly GCF_024198175.1 of Pyxidicoccus xibeiensis. Taxonomy (NCBI): domain Bacteria; kingdom Pseudomonadati; phylum Myxococcota; class Myxococcia; order Myxococcales; family Myxococcaceae; genus Pyxidicoccus; species Pyxidicoccus xibeiensis. The sequence goes on along the minus strand of NZ_JAJVKV010000007.1, from coordinate 207,130 downwards.
TCACCGGGATGTTCACGCGCACCCGGCCCGGCCCGTAGACGGGGTCGTCCCGCGTCACGTCGAGGTTCGTGATGAAGCCGCTGATGTCACGGTGGAACAGGGCGAGTGACGCCATGCCGGTCTGCAGGAAGTAGTACTCCACCGAGGCGTCGAAGTTGTTCGAGCGCACGGGCTCGAGGTCCGGGTTGCCGCCCGTGCCGGTAATCTGGCAGCTCGGCGGCGGGTTCGGCTCGGACAGACAGCCCGGGGGCGAGTTGAGGGTGACGGGGCGCATCTGGTCGAAGCCCGGCCGCGTGCGCGTCTGGTTGGCGGAGAGCCGCAGGTGCAGGTCGGGGATGAAGCGAATCCTCGCGGTGGCGTTGGGAAGCAGGTCGGTGTAGCTCCCGCTGCCCGTCTGGGGGGCACCGCCCGTCGGCGTGGTGGTGACCTCGGTGTTCGTGCTCACCACCCGCACGCCGACGACGCCGTCCACCGGAATGCTTCCGGCCTTGAACTCGTAGCGGGCCTGGCCGTACCCGGCGTAGGTCTGCTCGCTCGCATCGAAGACGCGCAGCCGCTCGGGCGTGCCGGGGTTGAAGCCCTGGATGGCGCGCAGCTGCTCCACGTTGTCCCGGATGCTGTCGTACGTCGGCACCACCCACGTGCGCGGCCCCAGGATGTCGCTGCCGCGGAAGCCGCCGCGGAACCTGTGGAGCTCCACCGGCAGCTCGGACAGCGGCGTCCCGGCCGCCAGGCCACAGGGCGCACCGGGGTTGCCGCCGTCATCGTTGGCGCAGTAGCGCTGACCATTCTCCTGGTAGGCATCGCGCGTCGTGGCCCGGAGCCCGAACTCCAGCTTGGGCACGAAGGAGACGTTCGTCTTCAGGTCGGCGTCCGTCCGGAGCTGCCAGTCGTCACCCGCCGCCACGTAGGAGCGGTCGAAGAAGCCGAGATAGCGGAAGTTGGCGGGGTCCGTCAGGTCGTAGTCCCGCAGCCCGAACTCCATGCCGCCGGGCCCGCGCGGCACGTCGAAGTCGACGTCGAAGGTGGGGGAGGTGGCCAGCTCCTGGTCGAAGCTGTAGAGCGACAGGTCGAACCGGCTGTTCGTCCTCGCGATGTCGGCCGTGACGCGCAGCGGCCCCGCCTCATACGCACCACCGACGGCGAGCTGGACGGTGTCCGTCTCGCGCAGCGTGGCGCCCTGGAACATGAACGGCCGGGCGGCGTTCTCCACCGTCAGGCTCTGCGCCTGGTCCAGCGTGCCCGGCCGCAGCCTCACGTCGGTGTACCGGGCGCCGTCGCCCCACAGCCGCATCTCCAGCTGACGGTCCGAGATACTGTCGCGGTACCCCTGCCAGAGGCCCTCGGCATAGAACTCGAGCCTGTCGTTGGGCTTCCACTGCACCGAGCCGTTGACGGACGGCCGCTCGCGCTGGCCCCCGCCGTAGAAGATGCCGACCACGTCCGGGAAGCGGAACTGCTCGCCCGTCTCGGCGGACGTGCCGGTGTTGATGACGCCGGTGTTCCAGCGCGCGGAGTCGAGGTAGTTGAGGCGCGTATAGGAGAAGTTGACCAGCGCGCCGATGTCGCCCGCCCCGGTCTGCCAGCGATTGGTGATGAGGAGGTTGGCGTTCGGGTCATACCGGCCGGACTGGTTGGCGTAGGCGCCCCGCACGGAGCCGGAGACCTCGAAGCCGTCGAAGTCGAACGGCCGGCGCGAGCGCACGTCGATGAGGCCGGCGAGGCCGCCCTCGACCTGCTCGGCGGTCGTCGTCTTGAAGACCTCGAGCGCCGCGATGCCGCCCGACGGGAAGTCGGCGAGCGCGACGCTGCGCGTCTCGGCGGTGAAGATTTCGCGGCCGTTATAGGTCGTGGTGAGGTCACCCAGGCCGCGCACCAGCACCTGGCCGTTCGCCTCGCCGCGGGCGCGGTCCACCTGGACGCCTGGAATGCGCGCCGCCGTCTCGGAGACGGTGACGTCCGGCAGCTTGCCGATGTCCTCCGCCACCACCGTGTCGACAATCTGGTCGGAGTTGCGCTTGACGCTCTGCGCTTTCTGCATGCTGCGCTGCAGGCCGACGACGACGATTTCCTCGCTGAACTCCTCGGCGCCGACGTCGTAGGTCTCCACGGTTTCGGCGACCGTGCCCGCGTCCGTCTGCGGCGGAGGGCTCTGCACCACCGGTCCGGCGTCCGGCGCCACCCCGGCGTCCGGCGCGGCTTCAGGGGCGGGCGGCGTGCTCTCTTCCGTCTGCGTGGGCGCATCCGTCTGGGCCGCCCGGGCTCCGGAGGGGGCAGGGGAGAGCATCAGCAGCGCGAGGGTGGTCGGACAAAGAAGAAGCGTCTTCAAGCGCATCCAGTGCACTCCTAAATTTTCATGCATTCCGGGTTTGTGCGCTTGGCATCTGCCTTAGGGGTTGGAGGGTGTCAAGCTTCCGGCACGCAGTGGCAGATGTTTCAATGCGGCTCTGTTGGACCAAGGTCCAATGGCCTCCCATGGCGGGTTTCCCAGCTCTTTCTTCCAGCACGATATCGGCTGTGATTTCATGCGTGCTGCTCGCTCACCTCCGTCAGCGGCTTTCAGCACGCAGGCTCGCGCGTCCATCTTCATTGCAGGAGGTATCGTGCAGCGGACTTCCTTCGGTACGGCCCCGGGCGGACAGCCCGTGGAGGTCTACACCCTCACCAACCGGCAGGGGATGGAGGCGCGCGTCGCCAACTACGGCGGCATCATCCTCAGCCTGCGCGTGCCGGACCGGGACGGCCGCTTCGACGACGTGGTGCTGGGCTACGACTCGCTGGCGGACTACCTGGCGGCGTCCCCGTACTTCGGTGCGCTCGTCGGCCGCTATGGCAACCGCATCGCCCGGGGCCGCTTCACGCTCGACGGCCGGGAGTACGTGCTGGCGACGAACAACGGGGTGAACCACCTGCACGGCGGGCTCGAGGGCTTCGACAAGGTGGTGTGGGCGGCGGCCCCGTTCGAGAACGACCAGGGCATGGGCCTCGTCCTCACCTACGTCAGCCCCGACGGCGAGGAGGGCTACCCGGGGACGCTGACGGCGCGGGTGACGTACACGCTGACCGCCGACAACACGCTCGTGTTCGACTACCACGCCACCACCGACAGGCCCACGCCGGTCAACCTCACGCAGCACAGCTACTTCAACCTCGCGGGCGATGGGCGGCGCGACATCCTGGGCCATGTCGTCACGTTCAATGCGGACCGCTTCGTCCCGATTGACGCGACGGCCATCCCCCTCGGCCCGTTGCGCGACGTCTCGGGGACGCCGTTCGACTTCCGGCGGCCCACGGCCATCGGCGCGCGCATCCAGCAGGACGACGAGCAGTTGCGCAACGGGCTCGGCTATGACCACAGCCTCGTGCTCGACAAGGGCGGCCAGCCCGGCGCGCTGACGCTGGCCGCGCACGTCCTGGAGCCCACCACCGGCCGGGTGATGGAGGTCCACACTACCGAGCCGGGCATGCAGTTCTACTCCGGCAACTTCCTCGACGGCACGCTGAAGGGGAAGCGGGGCGCCGTCTACCACCACCGCTTCGGCTTCGCGCTGGAGACCCAGCACCTGCCCGACTCGCCGAACCAGCCGGCCTTCCCCTCGACGATTCTGCGCCCCGGCGAGCAGTACCGCTCTCGCACCATCTACCGCTTCTCTGTCGCGGGCGCGTGAGCTCCGCTTTCCCACCTGGTGACAACTTCGATGACGCTCCGCGAACAGGTCGAGCAGGACTTCCACAAGCGCTTCGGCGCGGCCCCCACCGCCGTCGTGCGGGCCCCGGGCCGTGTCAACCTCATCGGTGAGCACACCGACTACAACGATGGCTTCGTGCTCCCCATCGCCATCGACCGCGAGGTGTGGATTGCGCTGCGCCCGCGCGAGGACCGCCGCGTCGTCGTCCACTCGCTCGACTACGGCGCGTCCCTCTCCTTCGAGCTCGGGCCCCTGTCGCGCACCGGCACGGAGTGGGGCGAGTACCTCAAGGGCGTCGCCTGGGCGCTGCAGGAGGCTGGCCACACGCTGAAGGGCTGGGAAGGGGTGATGAGCGGGGACGTGCCGCGCGGCGCGGGGCTGTCCTCGTCCGCCGCCGTGGAGCTGGCCACGCAGCGCGCCTTCGCCACCGTGAGCGGCCTGCCGTGGCAGCCCGCCGCCATGGCGCTGCTCGGCCAGCGCGTCGAGAACCAGTGGATGGGCCTCCACACCGGCATCATGGACCAGATGATTGTCGCGGGCGGACGCAAGGGCCACGCGCTGCTCATCGACTGCCGCGACCTGAAGCTCCAGCCCGTGCCCGTGCCCGCGGGCGCCGTGGTGGTCGTGCTCGACACGGGGACGCGCCGGGGGCTGGTGGACTCCGCCTACAACGAGCGCCGCAGCCAGTGCGAGGCGGCCGCCCGCTTCTTCGGCGTCAAGGCGCTCCGGGATGTGGACGCGGAGACCTTCTCGAAGCGGGAGCACGAGCTGGACGCGCTGGTGCGCCGCCGCGCGCGGCACGTCATCACCGAGAACGACCGCACCGTGCACGCCGCCGAGGCGATGCGCGCCGGAGACCTTGTGCGGCTGGGCCGGTTGATGGACGCCAGCCATGACAGCCTCCGCGACGACTTCGAGGTCACCAACGAGGCGCTCGACACCATCGTCAAGCTGGCGCGGGCGGAGCCGGGCTGCTTCGGCGCCCGGATGACGGGCGCGGGCTTCGGCGGCTGCGCGGTGGCGCTCGTCGCCCCCGCTCAGGCCGAGGCGTTCGTCCGGAGCGTCCATGCGAAGTACACGCAGGCCACGGGGAACACGCCGCAGTGCTACGTGTGCCAGGCCGCGGACGGGGCGAGCGTCGTGTGACGTGCTGCCGGCTGGAGTCCTGAATCCCTCTTGTCAGTCTGGCGAAGGGCCACGTGGCCCTGCCGCTGCGCCGGGGCGTTACCGCCCCCAGGAACGTGAAAGATGGCGGATGTGCTGCTTCGGGATGTGCGGAAGCAATATGGCTCCCAGGCGGTGATTCATGGTGTCTCACTCGAGCTGCGACACCGCGAGTTCATCGTCTTCGTCGGCCCCTCGGGGTGCGGCAAGTCCACGCTGCTGCGGATGATTGCCGGCCTGGAGCAGATCAGCGGCGGTGAGATTTCCATCGGCGGGCGTCGGGTCAACGACACGCCTGCGGGGGACCGCGGCGTCGCCATGGTCTTCCAGAACTACGCCCTCTATCCGCACATGACGGCGGCCGACAACATGGCCTTCGGCCTGCGCAACATCGGCACGCCGCGCGCCGAAATCGACGAGCGCGTGGCGACCGCCGCGAAGACGCTGCAAATCGAGCACCTGCTGAACCGCCGCCCCGCGCAGATGTCCGGCGGCCAGCGCCAGCGCATCGCCATTGGCCGCGCCATCGTCCGCCGGCCCGACGTCTTCCTGTTCGACGAGCCGCTCTCCAACCTGGACGCGGCGCTGCGGGTGCAGATGCGGGTGGAGCTGGTGCAGCTCCACCAGCGACTGGAGGCCACCTCCATCTACGTCACCCACGACCAGGTCGAGGCGATGACCATGGCGGACCGCATCGTCGTCTTCCGCGACGGGCGCATCGAGCAGGTGGGCACGCCGCTCGAGGTCTACCGGACGCCCGCGAACACCTTCGTCGCCGGCTTCATCGGCGCCCCCAAGATGAACCTGCTCGAGACGCGGGTGGTGGCCGCCAGCCCCGGCCAGGTGGAGGTCGCCCTGCCGGGCGGCCGGGCCGTGCTCGCGGCGGATGGCCGCGCGCTGTCTTCGGGCGCGCCCGTCACCTTCGGCGTCCGCCCCGAGCACGTCCGGCCGACGTCGGGCGAGGGCATCTTCCGGGGGCAGGCGCGGGCCATCGAGCGGCTGGGGCGCGAGACGCTGCTGCATGTGGTGGGGGCAGACGGGGCCACGCTCATCGCCACCGACGCGGGTGACAGCCAGGTCCGCCTCGGCGACACCGTGACGCTGGCGCTCGAGCCCGGCAGCGGCCGGCTCTTCGGCGGGGATGGACTGGCCCTGCCGCCCACCGCCGCGAGCGCCGCATGAGGGCCCAGGCCATGAGTGTCCCCCAGGCCCCGGAGGCCGGCTCGCGGCGAGGCGGGCTGGCGCGCCATCGCAATGCCATCGCCGGCTATGCCTTCCTGGCGCCCTTCCTCGTGTTCTACGGCGTCTTCCTGCTCTATCCCTTCGCGCTCGGGCTGTGGATGAGCCTGCACGACTGGGAAATCGTCGGGGACTTCCGCGAGTACATCGGCCTGCTGAACTACGTGGAGCTGTGGGACGACCCGTACTTCTGGGAGGCCCTCAAGCGCACCCTGCAGTTCGCCGCCATGACGGCGCCGGCCGCGACGCTGCTGGGCCTGGCCCTGGCCCTGGGGCTCCAGAAGCCGCTGCGGCGCTACGCCGCGCTGCGGGCCGTCTTCTTCGCCTCCAACATCTTCTCCGTCACCGTCGTCACCCTGGTGTGGTCCATGGTGCTCAACCCCGACCGGGGCCTCATCGCCAACGGCCTGCGTGCGGTGGGGCTGGAGCCCATCGCCTTCCTGGCCGACCAGGACTGGGCCATGCCGGCGCTGATGGTGAGCACCCTGTGGTGGACCGCCGGCTTCCCGATGGCGCTCTTCCTCGCCGGCCTCCAGGGCATTCCTCCAGAGGTCTACGAGGCGGCCCGGCTCGACAACGCCTCGCGATGGGCCGTGCTGCGGCACATCACGCTCCCGGCGCTCGCGCGCACCACGCTGCTCGTGGTGGTGCTCCAGACGGTGATGCACCTCCAGGTGTTCGGCCAGCCGCTGCTGATGACGCGCGGCGGGCCCGCCAACTCCACCCGGCCGCTGGTGCAGCTCATCTACGAGACGAGCTTCCGTGACTGGCGCTCGGGCTATGCCTCCGCCATCTCGGTGGTGCTGTTCGTCCTGATGTTCAGCGTGGCGCTCCTGCAGCTGCGCCTGTCACGGCAGGAGGGGGAGTCATGACCCGGACCCTGGGAGACCGCCTCATCCTCGTCCTGCTGGTGCTCGCCGCCTTCGTGTGGATGATGCCCATGCTGTGGGTGCTGACGCTGTCGCTCAAGCCCAACGAGGAGCTGGTGCGCTCCACGCACGGCATCATCCCCTGGCCGCACACCCTGGAGCACTTCTCCACGCTGCTGCGGGTGTCGCTGACGCCGCGCTGGCTGCTCAACAGCGTGGTGGTCGCCCTGGGCATGACGGCGGCCACGCTGCTGCTGTCGTCGCTCGCCGGCTATGCCTTCGCCCGCATCGACTTCCCCGGCCGCCGCGCCGTCTTCCTGCTGGTGATGGCCGGGCTGATGGTGCCCGAGCAGGCCATCCTCGTGCCCCTGCACGCCATGTTCGCCAGCTGGGAGCTGCACAACACGTACTTCTCCCTCATCGCCCCCCGCCTGGCGGCGCCGATGGGAGTGTTCCTGATGACGCAGTTCTTCAAGGCCATTCCGCGCGAGCTGGAGGAGGCCGCGGAGCTCGACAACGCGGGCCGCTTCAAGGTCTTCTGGGCGGTGATGCTGCCGCTGTCGCGCCCCGCGCTGACGACGCTGGGCATCTTCACCTTCCTGTTCGCCTGGAACGACTTCCTCTGGCCCGTCGTCACCGCGACGCAGCCGGAGATGTACACGCTCAGCGTCGGCCTCGGCTCGCTGCAGGGCAACTTCGCCATGTCGGAGGGGCTCGGCTTCCTGATGGCCTCGGCCGTGTTCGCCAGTGCCCCGATGCTCGTTCTCTACGTCGTGTTCCAACGCTACATCGTGCAGGGCATTGCCATGACCGGCGGCAAGTAGCCGGCTGGAGCCGCTCCCATGAAGATGAAGACGCTACTTCCGGCACTGCTGCTGGCCGCGACTCTCGGTGCCGCTCCCTCGCGGGCCGCGACGGAAATCACCCTGTTCCGCTTCTTTGGCGGCTGCAGCGACGAGTACGCCAACGTCACCGACCTGTCGAAGGCCGTGGGCGAGTGCGGCATCATCCAGGTGCTGACCAACAAGTTCAACGCGGAGAACAAGGACGGCATCACCGTCAAGACGCAGTCGGTGGAGTGGGGCGTCTACTACGACCGGCTGAGCGCCAACGTCGCGGGCCGCACCCCGCCGGACATCGCCGTCATGCACCGCAGCGTCCTGCCGAACTACCAGGTGCGCAACCTCCTGCTGCCGCTCGGCAAGGACTTCACCGCGGTGGGTGTCGACGTCGCGGACTTCGTGCCGGCGGCGCGCGAGGCCGTCACCGCCGACGGCGAGGTCTGGGCCCTGCCGTTCGACCTGCACGCCCTCCTGTGGCACGTCAACGCCGACCTCTTCCTCCGGGCGGGGCTCGTGGACGACAAGGGCCAGCCGAAGCTGCCCACCAGTCCGGCCGAGCTGATGCAGCACGCCGCGACGATGAAGGCGAAGACGGGCAAGCCCTACTTCGCCATCCCCTCCGGCGCGGACCCGATGCCGTCCTGGCAGTACCTCTCCTGGGTCTGGCAGCAGGGCGGCAACATCGTCGACGCGGAGAAGAAGCAGGCCCTGCTGGAGTCGAAGGAGAGCCGGGAGGCGCTACGCCTGCTCAACGCGCTCTACGCGGCCGGCCACGCCAACCCCCGGCACGACTACGCCGCCGCGCAGCAGGCCTTCCTCGCCGGCGAGGCGGCGGTGCTGGTGAATGGCACCTGGGGCGTGGACACCTACGCGGCCCAGGCGGCGACCGGGAAGTCGGGCCTCGAGAACTATGTCGTGCGTGACATGCCCGCCCTCTACGGCAGGGAGGCCGTCTGGTCCGACAGCCATTTGTGGGTGCTGCCGAAGCAGTCCAAGCCGGATGCGGCGAAGCACAAGGCGGCGCTCACCTTCCTGAAGTTCCTCAACGACAACAGCCTCCAGTGGGCTCGGACGGGCCACCTGCCGGTGCGCGCCTCGGTGCTGCGGGGCGCGGAGCTGCGGGCCCTGCCGCACCGGGCGGAGTACACGCGCACCGCCACCATCGCCACGGCGCTGCCGCCCATCCAGTACCAGCGCGCCCTCGGAGACCTGCTGGTCAACGAGCTGAACTCCACCTGGCTCATCAACGAGGACCCGAACAAGGCGCTGGCGGATTCGCAGCGGGCGGCTGCGAGCATCCTGCGCCGCTCCCGGCGCAGATAGCCGCCTTCGAGGCTCCCTTGCCTGCCCGGGGTCCAGGCCGCGCTCCGGGGCGGGCCCCGGCACTCCGATTCTGGAGTGGAATGCGGCCGCTACCAGCAGTTCATGCCCACATGACTTCTCCCGACGACCGTGAAGCTCCGCGTGGCCCCTCGGCTGCCCAGACGCCCGGGGCCCATCCCCTCCGCCCCGACACCCACCGAGACCCGGCGGCCCTCATCGACCTTCCGCCGGACGCGCCGCGCACGCTCGGGGACGTCGTCGCGAAGCAGCAGCGGGTTCCCGAGCCGCTTCTCCAGGAGACGATGCCCGACCCCTTCGTGCTGCGCTTGACGGCGGCGAGCCCCGGTGGTGCGCGTACCGCCGGCTTCTGGTTGATGGCCACCACCAACGACCAGCCGTTCGCCTTCCGGCTGTATCGCTTCGACGGCGGTCGCTGGGTGCCGCACATGAGGGATGGCAGGCACTGCGCCATCTTCCCCGAGGGACGGCTTCCCACGTGGTGGAACGCCGGCGAGCCCGACCCGCTCTCGCCGGACCTTCCCAGGGACCTCGTCGTGGCGCGCTGGGCCCCCGAAATCGACGTGCGCAACGGGCTGCTCACGCTGCACTACACCGCGAGGGACCGTGCCGGCATCCTGCGCTCCGCCTACGCCACGGCCACGTCCATCGACGGGGAGTGGACGGACCATGGCTACCTGGACATCAACGTCCGCGTGAGGGACCTGGCGCCCGGCTACCCGGGCGGGCCCGCCGGTGAGAACCCGTGGGTCGGGATGATTGATGGCCACGTGGCCTCGGCCGTCGACGGGGAGGGGAGGGAGCGGACGTTCCTGCTCACCAAGGTGGACGGCAACGGGTTGCAGTGGACGGACCCGGTGACGGGGCAGCGCCACAAGGCGCCCACGCCCATCCTGTCGCACGAGTTCCGGCAGGACGCCGACGGCCGCATCACGCTCCTGGGGCCGGCGAAGGTCCTGCTCACCAATGGCCCGCATCACGACGGCCTCGTCGAGGGCCAGTTCGTGGTGAGCGAGAACGGCCAGTCCTACCTCGCCTACAGCGCCGGCTTCTTCGGCAACTCCGAGTACCGCACGTACATCGCGAAGGTGGACCTGCTGGCTCACCAGGTGTGGGACGAGCGGCTCCTCATCGACAGTGCGAGTCCGGCGCTCGGCGGGCAGTGGAACGGCCCGGGCCACCCCTCGTTCGTGCGGCTGGGCGAGGGCCTCTACGCGATGTACCTGCACGTGTGGCGCAACGGCACCGACTACTCCAAGGACGGGGACCAGCGCAGGGCCATCCAGTGCCATGTCGCCTTCCGGGACCTGGAGGGCCGCCCGTGTGAGCCGTTCCTCGTGGAGGAGCGCTTCTCCAACCCTGCCTGAGGGAGCATCGGATGGAAGTGAGACACCAGGACACCCACGAGCCGGCCGACATCATGCGCGGCCTCTACGGCGACGGCATCATCGGCCTCAAGGGCGCCTTCCCACGCGACTGGGTGGTGCGGATGCGCGAGGACATCGAGACGCTCTTCGCCGAGGCCCGGCAGGTGCCCGGCGGCGCGCTGCCTCGCGGGCCGCAGCGCTGGTACGTCGAGGTCCACCCGGAGCGCATCCGCGGCTTCGTCGACATCGTCACCCACCCGTGGTTCGTCGCCGTCTGCGAGACGGTGCTCGGTCCCGACTACCGCATCGTCGAGGTGGGCTTCGACATCCCCTTCCCGGGCGCGGCCGACCAGCCCTGGCACCGAGACTTCGCCGTGCCGGAGGCCACGACGAAGGGCCGCCGCCTCAACTCGCTGGCCTTCAACCTGACTGCCGTGGACACCATCCCGGAGATGGGGCCGTTCGAGGTCGCTCCCGGAACGCAGTGGGACCAGTTCGACGGGTGCGCCAAGGGCATGTTCCCACCCCGGGAGCTCTGGCCGCGCTACATCGCCCGCGCGGTGCAGAAGCTGCCTCGCATGGGCGACATCTCCGCCCGCTCGGCCCTCACGATTCACCGGGGCACCGCCAACCGCTCGGACCAGTCGCGCCCGGTGCTGGTGGTCGGCGTGGATGCGCCGGATGCGACGAACGCCCAACACCATGACCTGCAGGTGACGCGGGGCTACCTGGCGTCGCTGCCACCGCGCGTGCGAGACCACCTCACCTACCGCGTGGTCGATGCGCTCGAGACGGTGGTGCAGCACCACACCATCGAAGGACTGCTGAAGCCCGCCTACTGAGCAGCGGTCCGGAGAGGCGCGCCGCGGGAAGCGGAAGCCCTGGCGCGCGGCGGCACGCGGTAGACTCACCGGACCATGCCACGTCGCCAGACGACCGAGGCGGACTACCAGCGGAGGTTGCTGCGGGTCCAGCAGTACCTGCAGGAGCACCTCGACGCGCCTCTCGAGCCCGCCGCCCTGGCCCACGCGGCGCACTTTTCGCTGCACCACTTCCACCGCATCTTCCGTGCGCAGATGGGGGAGACCGTCATGGAGCACGTGCGCCGCCTGCGCCTGGAGCGGGCCGCGCGCAGGCTCCGCGCCGCGGACGTGCGCCTCCTCGACCTCGCGCTGGAGGCGGGCTACGAGTCCCACGAGGCCTTCACGCGTGCGTTCATCGCGCGCTTCGGCGTGCCCCCGTCCTCGTTTCGCGAGCAGCCCTCGTCGCGAGTCCTCGCCTGGCAGCAGGCGCATCCCCGTGCGCCCGCGGCGGACGTCCAGCTGCGCGACTGCCCGGCGGTGCACGTGGCCTTCATGCGCCACCGCGGGAGCTACGCGGACGTCGGGCACTTCTGGGAGCGGATGATGGCGTGGGCCGCACGCCAGGGGCTCCTGGGCTCGGCGCCCGTGCTGTACGGCGTGTGCCCCGACGACCCCGAGGTCACCGAGGAGGCCCTGCTGCGCTTCGATGCCTGCGTCGTCGTCGGTGACGGCTTCGTCGCGGATGACGCGGTGGGTGTCACTGACATCCCCGCGGGCACGTACGCCGTGGGACTGCATCGCGGCTCGTACGCGCGGCTGGGGGAGACGTACCTCGACGTCATCGGACGCTGGTTCCCCACCAGCGGGTACGAGCCCGCACCGGATGCGGTCATCGAGCACTACCTCAATGACCCCGCATGGACTCCCGAGGAGGCGCTGCTCACCGAGGTCCGTGTCCGCGTCGCCGACTAGGACAGCCCCACCATCACCTCGGCCTCCATGTGGCCCTGGCCCACGGTGGTCCGCGCATGGCGCTCGTAGTCGGCGGCGTAGCGCCGCTCCCCGCGCCGCTCCCACGCTTCCCATACGTGAGCCCAGGTGCGCCAGAGCGCCTGGGCCGGGTCGCCCCGGGCCATGAACCGCGCGTAGGGGCCACGAGGGATGAGCACCCTGCGCATCCCGTCGGGGACCGGAGTCTCCGCTCCGGCGCGCACGCCGAGGACCAGCGTGTAGGGGCCCCGGAAGTCGCTCTCGTAGTCACAGTAGACGGCGTAGATGTCGCCCGCCTCGGGCAGCCTCGGCAGGAACTCCCGCATGAAGCGCTGCCAGAAGGCGGGGATGTCCCGGGCGGCCTGCTCGGGCGAGGTGCGCAGCGCCGGGCCAAGGATGACGAGGTCTTCGTCCTGCTTCAGGTACTCCGCATGCATCTTCGATACTCCGCGTTCGGGTGGCAGCGACCCGGAGGAAGGTAGCGGGAGCGTCCCGGGCCCATTTGACGGCCCGTGCTCTTTTCGCGGCGAGCCAGCCCGACGCCACTCCCGTGTTCCACGTCCGCCCGGCCCTGTATGGTTCGCCCGCTCGCACCGACTCCAGGCCCCAGGGCGGCAACACGACCTGGAGGGTGTTCGAGAGAGGGGGATACACTCCGATGTGGCGTTCGATTCTGCTTTCGCTGTTCGTAGGCCTCACCGCACCGGGCTGCACCGACGACGAGCCTTCACCGGCTCCGGATGGGGGCGTTGGAGGGCCTCCGGACACCTCGGTGCGCGTCAAGCGCGTCTTCCGCCACTACACGGCTGGCGGGATCGAGGAGCGGCCGGAAGACTTCACCCGGAACCCCGTCGAGCTGTTCCGCCGGGACGGCGACACGCTCGTGGCGGTCTCCGGCGCGGCCGGTGGGCCAGGGGAGTACGTGTTCCCGGACGTGCCCCAGGCCACCTACTACGTGAAGCTGGGCAACACCTACGTCGTCACGGAGGCACGCAGCCTCGACCTCGGGGTCCGCCGGGTGGGCCGGGCGGATGCCATCGACGTCGAGCAGTCTCCGACGGCGTTGCTGGACCTGCGTGAGCTGGACCCATGGCACGTGTATCCCGGCGGCCCCAGCTTCCTGGAGGACCCTGAATCCAGCCTGGAGCTCGTCTCCGACGAGCTGGGCCTGGTGGCGCACATCTCGCCTGGCCTGCCAGATGGCATCAACTACGTCGTCGCGCACGAGGTCCCCCTCGCAGTCCTGTCCGGACCGATGAAGCGATTCGAGCAGGCGCGAGGAGACAAAGCCCGACTGGTGCAGCTGTCTCCCCAGCTGTTCGGCACCCTTCCGGATGGGAGCGACCAGCGCTACCTCAGTGCGTCCCGCGTCCTCAACCTGCCCCCGCTCTCGTATGACGGCACCGCGCCCCTGCGCGTCGAGGGAACCCTCGAGCCGCTGCCCCAGCGCGAGCTGCCACTGAACTGGAGGGTCTCCGCCTTCGCGGCCCTCGCCGCCGAGGTGAACCCGGCGGCAACCCTCCGTGAATCACGGCTCAACCTGTATCCGGCCGCGTACGGGCTGGACGAGGGGTGGATTGGCTACTCCGGCGGAGTGCTCAGGCTCGCCCGGCCCTTTGGGGTCTCCGCCGATGCCGTGGGCACGCTGCACTTCGGCAATCCCACGCCTGCTCATTGGGGCCTGGTCGCCGATGTCATCTCCCACTTCAGCTTCCGGGCCCAGGATGCCATTGGAAGCTCCATCCAGCTCACGACCAACATGTCCACGCGGGACGTGGCCTCCCGCCTCACCGCCGGTCCCATCGTCCCGCGCATCCTGCCGCCTCGCGCGCTGACGCTGGACGGAACGGAAGCCTACAGCTCGCGCGCGCTCACCCCGGGCGCCCACGTCGTCGGATGGCAGCCGCCCTCGAGCGGCGCCGCTGACGCCTACATGGTGATACTGCGGCGGCGCGGGGGTCGTGACGACGGATTCCCCACGTTCCTCACGGAGGCCACCCTCTACGTGGACGGAAGCGCCACCTCCCTCCTCCTGCCTGCGGGACTCCTGCAGGCTGGTGAGCGCTACGTCCTCACCGTGCGAGCCATCCTGGCCGACGGGTATGAGGTGTCGGACCGGCCGCTGATGCTCAACGACCGCCTGCCCTATAGCGACGCGGCTGCGCTGAGCGGACTGCTCAGCGTCCCCGCGCCGTAATCCGGGTGGACAGCCTCTCGTCTCATCCGCGCGACGGAGGCTCGTGGCACCCCTATGTCGCGCCCGCCAGCGCCCGCCAGGTCCGCTGGCGGGCGCCTTCCCGTCGACAAAGGGCGGAGGCGGAAGTGGCCCGCCTCCGTCCTCACCGTGAGCGGGCCGGGGTGGCCCCGCGGCGCCCAGGTGCGTGTCGCCGCAGGCTCAGAACTCGGAGACCGAGGCGTAGGTGCGGTTGATGGTGCCGAGCGTGTTCCAGACCAGGTCCGCACGGCCGTCATCCGACACGTCGACGGTGTGGAGCGTATACCCTCCCCACACCGTCTCGGGCTGGTCCCAGGCCGTCAGGACACGCTGGAACCCCGGGGCCAGCGTATGGACGGTGCTCGGCTGAGCCGCTTCGCCGAGCACGGACGGACCTGCGGACGCCTCCCTCGACTGCGTGCCACACCCCGCGACCATCGATGCCGCCGCAAGCCACGCGTACGTGGACCTCAAAACCTCTCTCATGGACATGGTGTCTCTCTCTCAGGAAAACAGCCGTTTGACAGCGGCGAGAAACCTATTGAATGCAATAGAGTTTCTTAAATAAAATCAATTGCATCTTCATGGCTGCTGCTGAAGACATTTCTGCTGGAGCTATTGTCTTCAAGCTCGGGAAACATGAATGGCTGAAATTTCGTCCTGGGCGCGAAAGCGCGCTGATGGACCTCCCTCATGCAAGCAGCTGGGACACGTGCTTCACTGCGGCTCCTTGCTTCAGGGAATGCCAGGACATGCACGCTCACGCCTCATCTCAGCCCGGTGCCGCTGCCTCGCCAGCATCCATCCGCACTGGCAGGTTCACGCCCTCCCTCCTCCAGGTGCTTCGGCTCACGCGGCGCGCGGGACTGCTGGGGCTCATGCGGCAGGCCTGGCGCTCCGGCGGGGACCTGGCCTACGTCCAGCTCCTGCGCGCCAAGCCGCTGTTCCTGGTGACTCACCCGGAGCACGTGCGCCACATCTCCGTCACCCAACGGCAGAACTACGAGAAGCTCGAGTCCTACGACACCGTGCGCGAGCTGTTGCTAGGGGACAGCATCGTCAGCGCCGTCGGGGAGGACTGGCGGCGTCAGCGCAAGCTCATGGCGCCGTTCTTCACCCCGCGCGCGGTGGAGAAGTTCTACCCCCTGTTCGTCGCCGACACCCAGCAGCTCATCCAGCGCTGGCGGGGGCTTCAGGGGCGCGGTCAGCCAGTCGAGATGTTCGACGAGATGATGCAGCTCACCGCCTCCATCATCCTGCACTCCGTCTTCAGCGCCGAGTCGGACGAGGCGCTGCATCGCATCCGGGAGGCGGTGGAGCGCAACATCGCCTTCGCGTCGGAGCGCCTGCTGGGAATGATGACGCTGCCGTTATGGCTGCCCATCCCGAGCCACCTGCGCTTCCATCGCACGCGCCGCAGCGTGGATGACTACATTCGCGGGGTCGTCGCGAAGCGCCGGGCCCTGCCCCAGGCGCAGTGGCCGGATGACCTGCTCACCAAGCTGATGACGACGCCCGACGAGGAGACCGGCGGCACCATGGCCGACCGGCTCGTGGTGGACAATGGCGTCGCGATGTTCGTCGCCGGGCACGAGACGACGGCGCGCACGCTGGGCTTTCTCTGGTACGCGCTGTCCCAGCACCCGGAGGTCGAGGCGCGCATGCACGCCGAGCTGGACGCGGTGCTGGGCGAGGCTCCACCCACCGTCAACGAATTGAAGAAGCTGCCCTACACCCTCCAGGTCATCAAGGAGGTGCTGCGGCTCTATCCGGCCGTGCCGATGTATCCGCGCGACGTCGTGGCCGATGATGAGCTGTCCGGCGTGCGCATCCCCGCGGGCGCGCGGGTGATGCTCTTTGCCTATGGCACGCACCGCCACCCGGACTACTGGGAGGACCCCGAGCGCTTCGACCCGGACCGCTGGCTGCCCGAGCGAGAGGCCGCGCGCGACCCGCACGCCTACCACCCCTTCGCGGCGGGCCACCGCGTCTGCCTGGGCAACAACTTCTCGCTGCTCGAGACGCACGTCATCGCCGCCATGCTGGCGCGGCGCTTCAAGGTGCGCCTGAAGCCCGGGCATGAGGCGCGTATCGACATGGCGGGTACGTTGCTGGTGCGCAACGGTCTGCCCATGCTCATCGAGCCGCGCTGATCCTCGGTCCGCGTGGGGACATTGATGGGCTCTTCATGACGCGGAAGCGTCCTGCCGCATCCGGGAGGCTCCGAGCCCTCCCGAGGCCAGGGCAGGCGGGAGCGTGGCGAGCGCCATGGCCTCCAGTGCGCTGCGTGCCGCGTCGCCCTGCAGGCACCTCCCGAATGCGGTGTCCTCGTCCCAGCAGGACCGCATCGAAAAACACGACGGAGTCTGACGTGTTTCGAGCGCCCGAACGCCGGGGCATCGTGAGTTGCTGCCAGAGCTTCTCCAGCCGTCATGGCTTCGGACCGCGTCGCTCCCGCCCTCGCGGGTGACGCACTCAACGCGCGCAGCCCTGGAGCTTCACGAGCGGCAGTTTCCGGAGTACCACCCTCCACCATGGCGTGGGGACGCTTCGTTTCCACGGGCGGAGCGTCTGGCCGGGGCGCCGCCGCGCCCTCAGCCATTGCCGCCGCCGCGTCACAGTCGGGCGCCACATCCGAGGCCTCCTCGCCGTCTGGAGGCGGAGGCGGCGCCGCGCCCTCAGCCATTGCCGCCACCGGTTCGCTATCGCGTGCTTCTTCCGAGGCCTCTCTTCCGTCTGGAGGCGGCATGCCACCGGGCCCTCGGGGCGTAGACTCGTTCCTGGGTCCGAGCGCCCGCCAGAGCGCCTCCGCCGACGCGAGCACGTCCTCTTCCGTCACCGCCCCCTCCCACCTCATCGCCACCCGTCCCAGCTCCGCCAGCGCGCCCCACACCACGCATGTCCTCGCCATCGCGGAACCCGGCTCCAGCGCTCCATCACGCTCCGCCTGGCTGACGACCTCGCGAATCAGGTCTCGCACCCGCCAGCCCCGCTCGTCGTCAGGCCCCGCCTCCGGGTGGGCGTGCAGGAAGACGAAGCTGAAGACTCCTGGCGTCCGCAGCACGTAGTTGGCCAGCAGCCGCCAGAGGGCGAAGAAGCCCTCGCGGAAGCCCGCGCCCTCGTCCGTGCTGGCCATCTGGAACTCGTAGCGCGCATACCGGCACAGCTCGTCCTCGGAGAAGTCCCGAATGGCCAGCGCACAGCCGCGCTTGCTGCCGTAGCGCCGGTACAGCGAGCCCACCGACATGCGCATCACCCGCGCCAGCTCCGCGGCCGGGGTGTTCTCGTAGCCCCGCTGCGCCATCACCGCCGCCGCTTCCTCCATCCGCGTGGCCACGAACTGCTGGTACAGCTCCATGATCATCTGCCCACCCCCGGACCGACCCGCCAGCGGAAGGAACGTTCCTTCCGCCAGAACCTTCCTACCGGGTGGGGCTGACATGCCGCTGGCGGACGACCGGGCAGGTCCGCTGAAGCCCACGGCCTGCGGGAGGCTGGAAGGCCACTCCAGGGTTCAGGCGATGCAGGCTCGCTCCAGGTCTCGAGGCAGCTTCCCGGGAGCCAGCCCCCGGCGTGTCCCGGACGGCCCCGGGGAGCGAGGCGCTGGCACGGCATGACCGCACCGAGGCTGTCCTTCCCGCTCTGGGGCTTGAAAGGAACACTCAATCCATGGGGGCGCGCCCCGTCCTCCTTGTCAGGTCAGTCCGCAGGGTCAGATGTCGCTGGGCGCGCGGGTGGGAAGACGGGCACATAGCACCCGTTCTTGTACACGTAGCCGTTCTCGTCACAGTCCTTCGGATCCAGGCCCACCTTCAACCCGCAGCCACCATCAAGGGGCGCGATGCGGGCCGTCCATGTTCCAGACCCGGCCCCGCTCGTCAGACAGATTCAGCTCGGGAGGATACTCGCCGGTCGACAGCCGATAGGCGGTGACACCCAGTGCGAAGACATCGTCCATGGGCCCCGGTGCGTAGGGCACGGTCGGGTCAGGCATGGGGAGCCGCACGGACCGCCATGCTTCCGCCGAGCGGTAGGCCGGCGTTCCAGGAGGGAACGGTGGCTCGGTCAAGGTGGCCGCGCCAACGTAGTGCCCGGAGCCGAAGTCGGTCAGGAAGACGTGACCATCCACCTCTCTCACGAGGACGTTGTCGCCCTTCACGATGCACTCCCCCAACCGCATGCGTGGCCTCCAACGCCCGCGCGAGACGGGCGAGACACGAGAGCACCTGCCGTGAGGTGGGCCGGTGCTCCCGCGCCCAGTCATAGGACGCCCCGGCGTTCAGGCGAGCCACTCCTGAGCGCCGGGCGGAAGACTACTGCGGTCTGCTGATGGTGAGGTTGTACGCACCGACGCCCGCGTAGTTCACCACGCGGAAGCGGTAGTACGCGGCCGTGCCCGGGTAGGAGATGCTCTCCACCGACGAAGCGCTCTCGCTCGCGGCCACCTGCACCCAGGTGGTGCCATCCCAGCGGTCCAGGTACAGGTCGAAGTCCGTGCCGGTCGGGCCGGTGAGGCAGGCGGCGTGGGTGCCGCCCGTGGTGCTCTGGTAGTAGGTGCCGCCGGGGTGGATCTGCGTCTGCCCCGTCGCGCCGCTGAACGTGCCCGTGTAGAGCGTGCCGGGGCAGCCGGCGCCGGTGCTCACCGTGACGTTCTGAGTCGCCGTGCCGGTGGCCCCTCCGTTGTCCGTCACCGTCAGCTGCACCGCGTACGTGCCCGCGGCGGCGTACGTCTTGCTCGGGCCCGTCGCGCTCGACGTCGTGCCGTCACCGAAGGCCCAGGTGCGCGAGGCGATGGTGCCGTCCGGGTCCGTCGAGGTGTCGCTGAAGGTGGCCGTCAGGCCGCTCGAGGTGAAGTTGAAGTTGGCCACCGGAGCCTGGTTGGCCGGGCCGCCCGTCAGATTTACCTTCCACGCGCCACGGCCGTAGGTGCCGGCCACCAGGACGTGCGGCACGTCGTCCACTTCCAGGTCCGTCACCACCAGGCCCAGCGGCAGGCCGGCGGAGAACGCCACGAACGTGTCGCCACCGTCGGTGCTCTCGTACACGCCGACGTCGGTGCCCACGAACACGCGGTTGGTGTCCAGCGGGTCGATGGCCACGCTGTTGGCCGGCACGTTGGGCAGGCCCGCGCCCACGGCCGTCCACGTCGTGCCGCCCGTGGTCGAGCGGAACAGCTTGTTGCCGCCGAAGGCCGCGCGCGTGACGAACACGCGCAGCCGGTTGCCCGGCGTCATCGCCACGTCCGACACGGTGCCGCCCGGGTAGTTCCCCGTGACGTTGGTCCACGCCACGCTCGCGGCCGCGGCGTCCACGGTGGAGTGGATGGCGCCGCTGGACGTGCCCGCGTACATGGGAATGGTGGTCCCCGTCAGCATCGGCGTGAGGACCGACACGCGGGCGCCCAGGTTCGCGGAGATGGCCGCCCACGTCATCGGGCTCGCGCTGGTGGTGCCCCGGTACACCGTGTCACCGGCCACGAAGATGCGGTTGCTGGCCACCACCATCGGGGTGACCCAGGGGAAGTTCGAGGAGGCGGTGATTCCCGTCGTCGGCAGCTTGCTGAAGCTGTTGGGCGCCCCGCCGGTGGTGGAGCGGTAGATGCTGGGCAGGTTGCTGGACGGGTAGCTCGTCTGGAACACGTAGTTCGTGTTGGTGGCGTCCACGGCGTTCATGAAGCCGTCCCCGCTCACGAAGGTCAGGTCCCACACCGGGCTCGTGGTGCGCCGCGAGGACGAGTTGTCCTGCGCCCCGCCGAACACGGTGTCCGCGTTGTTGGGGTGCACCGCCAGGTCATAGAACTGCGTCACGTTCAGGTTGGAGTTCATGTTGGCGAAGCTCGTGCCGCCGTTGTCCGTGCGCCACAGGCCGCCGTCGCTGCCAATCCAGAACCGGCTGCCGTTGGTGCGCGAGTACAGGACGACGTGGACGTCCTGGTGCACCATCTGCCCCGAGCCCCACGTCGTGGTGAGGAAGGTGAACGTCGTGCCGCCGTCCGCCGAGCGCGCCGGGCGGATGGTGCCCACCAGCACCTGATTCACATCCGTGGGGTGCACGGAGATGGCCTGGTTGTAGGTGCACTGGCCCTCGCACGCGCTGCTGGTGCGCAGGCTCCAGGTGGCCGCCCCGTCCATGGAGCGGTAGACCTGACCGCCTTGCAGCACATAGAGCACCAGCGCGTCGGAAGGCGCCATGGCCAGGCGCATGCGGCTGCCCGACGGCGTCAGGCCGCTGCTGGAGTTCGCCCAGGTAGCCCCACCATCGGTGGACTTGAAGACGCCCTGGCCGGGCACGCTCGCGTAGGCGGTGGCGCTGCCTGGTGCGAAGACGATGTCCTCCACGTTGAAGTTGAGCACCCGCGTCCACGTGGCGCCGCGGTCCGTGGACCGGAACACGCCGGGAGACGTCGGCGAGCTGGAGCCGGTGCAGCTGCCTGCGCCACCCGCGAGCACCACGTTGGCGTTCGTCGGCTGCAGGGCCACGGCATTGACGATGGACAGCGGCATCGCGCTGGCGCCCGAGCCGTTCCTCGCGCTCCACGTGGTGCCGGCGTCCGTGCTCAGGAAGACGCCCTGGCCGAAGTAGCCCGCGCACCCTCCGCCATTCTTGTCGCCAGTCCCCACCCAGACGTTGTTGGGCGCGGCCGCCTCCACGTGGATGGCGCCGATGGGCAGCGTGCCCACGGCGTCGAACATCGGCGTCCAGCTGGCGCCCGCGTTGGTGGTCTTCCACACGCCGCCGGCGGCGGCTCCGAAGTAGACGGTGTTCTCGTCGGTGGGGTGGGGGACGACGGCATTCACCCGGCCCGAGACGCGGCCCATCGTCCAGCTGCCCATGTTCATGGCCGACGGGCCCATGGACGTCCACACCTCGCCCGCCAGGGAGAGCGTGCGCTCGCGCGCGCCACGCATCTGGCGCAGCTCGTTGACGGCCCTGGCGCGCTCGGCCCGTGGGTTGGCGCGCACCTTGTCCAGCCCGCGCGACTCGATGAACCAGCGCTTGCGCTCTTCAATCTCCCGGGTCTCATCCCGAGGACCACCGCGCGACTCCTGCGCCCAGGCACTGCTTCCCAGCATGGACAGCGCGAGCGCGACGAACGCGCCCCGCTGGCCGGACGGCTTCAGCTTCATGGGGGACCCTCCCTACTTCGGCCGCGAGTCCATGGGACGCGCGGCGCGGCGAACCGGGCGCGGCCCCTCAAGTGGGGGACGGCATTCGTTGCGAGGCGGTCGCGACCGGAGCATCCACCGTACCGCCTCACCAGGGCTCGCCCGGAAGGGAAATCAACCGCCGCAAGGTGTCACGCACCCGGCGTCATCTGCCGGCGGTGGAGAAGTGCACCCCTCCACTGAGAAGGTCCCGATGGATGTCTGTGTTTCGCATGTCACCCCTAGCCGTATCGGGGTGACTCCTTCTATGCTCGGCCGCGAGGGGGCCAGGTACATGTCGAGACGGGTGAAGACCGTGGGGTTTGCATGCGCTCTGAACTCCTGCCCCGCTCGATCCGCGCTGGCTCGCGGGGTCGGGCCTCCCATTGCTCCCGCCGCCTTCGTTCCCAGGAAATCTTCATGCATCGTGTCCTGAGTCTGCTGCTCGTCCTGTCCTCGGTCTGTCTCGCCCTCCCGGCACACGCGCGAGACTGGTTCGTTCGCGCGGGGGCCACCGGCGGTGACGGCTCACGCGAGAAGCCCTTTGGCGACCCCTGGATGGCGCTCGAGCGCGTCGAGGCGAAGGACAAGGTGCACGTGGCCGCCGGCCGGTACTTCGGCAAGCTCGAGAAGGGGAACTGGGAGCTCCAGTTCCCCGGAGTCGAGCTGCTCGGGGGCTACGACGCGGACTTCCGTGAGCGGAACCCCTGGAAGAATCCGACCGAGCTCACCTGGCGGCGGGGCGCGGCGAACCGGCCGGATGTCTCGCTCGCGCGCGTCAGCACCAGCACCGTGCGCGACACCCCCGGCGCCACCATCGATGGCTTCCTCATCGACATGCAGGACTACTACGAGTACGCGGGCGAGGGCGGGAACTTCGACCCGAAGGCGCTCCAGCGCAACGGCGCGGTCGACCTCGCGAAGGGCGGCATCCTCCGCAACTGCATGATTGTCAATTCCATCAACGCGGTGCGGGCGTCGCCGGGCGCGGTGGTGGAGAACAACATCATCGTCAACTCCATCTACGCGGCCATCATCTCCAGGGGCGGCGGCGACCACGACGCGCCCGTCACGATTCGCAACAACACCATCGCCTTCGTCTGGGCGACGAAGGCCATCACGGAAGGCGGCACGGAGGGCTCCGGCATCGACGTGACGAACAAGGCCATCGTCGAGAACAACGTCATCCTCCACTCCGACAACCACGGCGTGCAGGTGCCGGCGCCCGCGAAGGTGACGCTCCAGGGCAACGCGTTCTGGCGCAACCTGTACTCGAACGTCACCTTCTACTTCCAGGGCAAGAAGTCCTCGCTCGACGACTCGGACATCGAGGAGGCCGAGGACGCCGGCTTCGCGAAGGCGGGGGGCAACGTCGCGGTCGACCCGAAGCTCCCGTTCGATGCGACCTGGTACGAGAAGCTCACCCGCCGCACCATGCTCGGGAAGAAGTTCGACGCGAAGGCGTGGGAGGCGACGCGGACGGAGGCAGGCTTCTCCGCGACGGGCGAGCCGGCCGAGCTCTTCGCCCCGGCGTACCCCCCGCAGGCGGTCGCCGCGCTCGCCGCGCCGAAGAATCCCTCGCTGAAGCAGGGCGCGCGCGTGAAGGCGCTGCCGGTGAATTTCTCGGCGGCCGTGGCTGCCACCTCGTCGAAGGCCTACTCCAAGGTCGGCCTCGACAGCCTCGCCGCGAACCCGAAGGCGCATGATGGCAAGGACGTCGAGCTCATCGCCGGAGTGCAGGGCGTGGCCAACCCGGACAACGGGCCCTCGGGCACCTCGCGCGACACGCACAAGGCCGTCCACCTGGTCGATGCGAAGAACCAGGTCCGCACCATCGGCTACTTCAAGAAGGGCACGGCGACCGAGCGCAGCATCGACGCCATCCCGAACTACGGCTCGGGCCCGCCGCGAGACCTCTTCGTCGTGCGTGGCACCGCGCGCGCCCGCGAGAGCGGCTACCCGAAGTATGCCGTCGTCATCGACTCCATCGAGCCCTTCGAGAAGGAGGCCGTCGCGTCCGAGCGCCCGAAGGGGCGGGACTGGTTCGTGCGCGCCGGCGAGAGCGGGGGAGACGGCTCGCGGGAGAAGCCGTTCCGCGACCCGTTCCAGGCCCTCGAGCGGGCGGGGAAGGGCGACCGCATCCTCGTGGCCGAGGGGGAGTACGGCGGCAAGCTGAAGAGCGGGAAGTGGATTGTCGACGGGAAGCAGTACCTCGCGCTGCTCGGCGGCTGGGACCGCGACTTCACCAAGCGCGACCCCTGGAACACGCCGAGCCTCCTCCACTGGCCGGCGGACTCGAAGACGTCGCCGCAGGGCTACCTCCTGGAGGGGAATGGCGACCACACCGGGCTCATCGTGGATGGGTTCGTCTTCGACCGCCGCACGGTGAACACCTACGACAAGGACGGCTTCCTCGACCTGAACGCCTCACCGGACAACGAGCACGTCTGGGTGTCGTCGCCGGAGACGGTGGTCCGCAACTGCACGTTCGTCAACGGCGCGGGCGCGGCCATCCGGATGAGCAACGTGGTCACCTTCGAGAACAACATCGTGGCGAATGTCTTCAGCGACGCCATCCGCGTGACGGGCGGCTTCGGCACGCGGCCGGCGCAGGTGCGCAACAACACCATCCTGTTCGTCTGGAACCGGAACCGGCCGCACGACGGCTCGAGCGCGACGGGCAGCGGCGTCTCCCTGGGTGGGAACACCCCGGCGGTGGTGGACGGGAATGTGTTCCAGTACGTGGACAACTTCGCGGTGAAGTCGAGCTCGAACCTGAGCGAGGTCGTGCTCACGAACAACGCGTTCTTCCGCAACTGGGCGGCGTTCCGCTCGACGCTGGGCATGCCGCCGCCCACGGTGGACGAGAAGTCGATGCACCTTCTCGCCGACCTGCCGTTCAAGAAGGCGGAAGGGAACGTGGTCGCGGACGGTGGCTTCGAGGTCGACCCGGCCTTCTACGCGAGCTGGTTCGCGCGCACCTCGCAGGTGACGAGCCGCTTCACCGCCGAGGAGTGGAGCCAGATTGCGCCGAAGCCGACGGGCGGCGAGCCGGCGAAGCCGGGCATGGGCAGGGCGCTCGACTGGAGGATGGCCGCGAAGCTGTTCCCGAAGAACGCCCAGGTGAAGGGCGCACGTCAGAAGAAGCTGGAGAACGGCGGCTGAGGACGCAGCCACAGGTGGCCGCCTTTGACGCGCGAGGCCGATGCGAACACGCATCGCGTCGAGCCTCGCGCAGCTTCTGACGTGGTGCGGCACCGGTGCTCTCGTCGTGCGGGTTGCCGAGCGTGTCGGGTTTCCATGACAGAACCATGACAAAGTCACGGAGATCCCATGGCCGTTCGAGCTCGTCGACTCAGTAGGTTGGGTGGTGTCGTTGCCCGCCCCCTGAGGTCACCGCCCCATGCGCGTTCTCACCGCCTCCCTCCTGGTGGAAGCTGTCACGGAACTCTCGAAGGGCTCGCCGTTGGTCAAGGCGAGGGATGTGTTCGCGTGGTGTGACCGGAACCTCGTGAACTACCAGGGAGAGGGGCTCCGCCATCAGGCGCTCTGGGATGCGGACCTCGAAGAGGCGCGTGGCCAGCAGCGGCTGCTGAAGTTCAAGAGCGGGGAGTGCAAGCAGTCGCGCGTCGGCTGGGCGCTCATCGCCAAGGGGAGCCGGGCGCGTGAAGCCGCGGCGCGCCTGGGCTGGCAGGAGCAGCTGTGGAACGGCGAGTCGTGGACCTGGCTCCAGACGCCCATGCCGGGTGTGGCACCCGTCGTCAACGTCCGCCGGGTCGGCGCGGAAGCCGCCTAGGGACGGCACCGCCCCGGGCTACCGGCAGTCCGCGCGTCGCAGGGAGACGCCGGCCTCGGTGCGGTATTGGTAGATGACGCCGCCCTCGTCGAGGACGGCGAAGTCCCGGAAGGTCTCCTCGGGCATCGTGCTGAGGGGCAGCTGCGTCTGGCCCAGCACCTTGCCCTCCAGCGCATCCAGGCAGAGCAGCATGACGCCATGCTCGGAGGGCGCGGCGCCGGGGCTCTTCGGGAGCGTCCCCGCGACGCCCAGGTAGATGACGCCGGCGCGGTCGGTGTCGAGCAGCAGGATGTACAGCAGGGGGAAGCCCAGCCGGTACTCGCGCGTGTAGCGCCGCACACCCGTCTGCCGGTCGATGGCATTGACGAAGAGGCGTCCCGCCGGAGCCTCGATGATGCGGGCGAGGAGATAGGAGCGGCCGTCGCGGCCCGGCCGCCCGGGAAGCTCCGGCCGCGCGGGGTCCGCCCTGCCGGAGAGGTCGCCGATGCGGACCAGCGCGCCATGCTCCCGCTCGACGTACACGGAGTCCCCGTCCACGAAGGTGCCGGTGATGCCGCCCGTCTCGGGGATGCCCGCGCCCTCCAGGGGCAGCTCCCCCCGGAGCGCGCCCGTCTCGGGGTCGAGGAGGGCCACCGTCTTGTCCCTCAGCCGGTCGAGCACCAGCAGCGTGCCGTCCTTCGCGACGGTGACGTCCTGCGGAGTCTGCTGCGTGAGCGGCATCGTCCCGAGCGCCTCGCCATCCGGGCTGAACGTGACGAGTCGGCCGTTGACCTGATCCAACACGACGATGTCCCCCAGCGGCGTGAGGGCCAGGGACATGGGCGCCTCGGGGTTGCCCTCCTGGGGCCGCTCCCGCCCGAGCTGGGACGGTCCGCTCCCCCAGGTGACGTCCACCAGCACCTCGCCGCGAGCCGCCAGGCCTGACTGCCCGGCCCCTGCGGCGGAGGGGGCGCTACGCCTCGGGGCGGCGACACCGCCGTCCCCAGTCCCTGACGCCCCCGAGGCCAGCGCCTCGGAGGGCGGCGGCGCGCCCGTGGGGTCTCCGCCCTCCGTGCGAGTCACCACCCAGGCGAGGCCGAGCGCCAGCGCGACGAGTCCCGCGACGAGGGCACCGCGCCTGCGCGACGTCATGACGTCCTTCCCAGGTGACGGCTCAGAAGTGACGGATGGCGTGGAAGTCGGTGGAGGCGGTGCGCAGGTTGTGCACGCAGCCGTACGCGCAGCCCTTGCACTCGTAGGCCCACATGCTTCCCCAGCCGTCGCCCGACTCGTAGACGAAGGTGTGGCCGGCGCCGTTGAGGTTGTACACGAGCGCGTCCGCCTTCAGCAGCGCATCCCGGCTGATGGTCGTCCACTGGCTGCTGTCCACGTTGAAGTGGACGGTGCCATAGGGGTGCGAGTCGACCGACACGTCCGTGTTGGTGCCAGGCACCACCCACACCTTCGCGAGGAAGCCGGAGCAGTCCGCGCCATACGAACCAGTATGCGAGCAGCTCGGGCAGTTGCCCGTGCAGGTGCCCGCCGACGCGCCGGCCTTCCAGGCGCCGTGGCCCCACCAGTAGGAGAAGCCCATCCCGCTCGCGGCGCGGGTGATGGCCGCATCGCGCGCCGACGAGGAGCCCGTCACCTGGACGAGATACGCGCCCGAGGCCCAGCCGGTGACCCCGCTGAAGGACAGCTTGTACCAGCCGCTCGTCGGGCACCCGCCACCGGCCTCCGTGGCGACGCTGTTGGCTGGAATGGTCAGCAGGATTCCGTAGCTCGTCGACGGCCCGCTGCGCAGGTTGAGGTTCGCGGTGGTCTGGAGGCCGGAGCCCGCCGTGACGCAGGTGGTGAGGGCGCTGGCGCTCGCGCCCAGCTCCTCGTCCACGCCGGTCAGCTCGGTGCTCTCCACCAGGCCCGGAGCCCCACCACACGCCGCCACCCACGCCAGCACCGCCACCCACTTCAGGGACTGACTGCCAGGAATGCCGCGGCCCATGCAGACCTCACGTTCGTGTCGAGGTCCGGCACATTACCGGGTGTTCACGGGCGGTGATACTTCCGTGGAAAGCAGGGCTGTGCGCGGCCCTGGCCTGCTTGACACTGGAGGGCGGCCTCTTTAGATGATGGTCATCATATTTCTGGGATGAAGGAGCGACCATGCCGGGCCCATCCAAGAAGGAGCGCACCCATGAGCGAATCGTGCGGAGTGCCGCGCGGGCGATTCGACGGGACGGCTACGAGGGCGTGAGCGTGGCGGACATCATGAAGGACGCGGGCCTGACGCACGGAGGCTTCTACGCCCACTTCCCGTCGCGCGAGGCGCTGGTGGTCGAGGCGCTCGACAGCGCGGCGTCGGATTCGATGAAGTCGCTCGAGGAGGCGGCCTCCCGGAGCCCGAGCGGTCAGGGGCTCAAGGCGCTGGTCGACGCGTACCTGTCGGACGCGCATGCCGCCTCGCCCGAGCAGGGCTGCCTGCTCGCCGCGCTCGGCTCCGAGACGCCGCGCCAGTCCCCCGAGGTGCGCGGCCTCGCCACGCAGCAGGTCCAGCGGTTCCTCGAGCTGCTCGAGGGCCAGCTCCCCAAGGACGACACCCGCCGCCGCGAGGAGGCCATGGGCATGCTGAGCGCCATGGTGGGTGCCCTGCTGATTTCGCGCGTCGTCGATGACCCCGCGCTCGCGCAGTCCATCCGGAAGGCCGCGAAGCGCTTCGTGCGCACCCGCTCCGGCTGACCGTCGAAAACCCCGAGCAACGCCGAGCCCGCTCGCGCGTCCAAAAATATGACGGACATCATATTCCGTAGAGACGTTCCCACGCTTCACGAAGACCCAGGAGCTGAATCATGAAGATCCAGAATGCCGTCGCGCTGGTGACTGGCGCCAACCGTGGCCTCGGGCTCGCCTTCGCCAGGGCCCTGCTCGAGCGCGGCGCGCGCAAGGTCTACGCCGCGGCGCGCGAGCCCTCATCCATCTCGATTCCCGGCGTCGTGCCGGTGCGGCTGGACGTCACGAAGCCCGAGCAGCTCGCGGCCCTCGCGCGGGAGGCCCGGGACGTGACGCTGCTCATCAACAACGCGGGCATCCTGAAGCCCTCGGGGCTGCTGGGAGAGGACGCCCTGGCCGGCGCCCGCTCCGAGCTGGAGACCAACTACCTGGGGCCGCTCGCGACGAGCCAGGCCTTCGCGCCCATCCTGGCGAGCCATGGCGGCGGGGCCATCGTCAACGTGCTGTCGGTCCTCAGCTGGCTCTCCTTCCCGGGCTCGACGACCTACAGCGCCTCGAAGGCCGCCGCCTGGGCGATGACCAATGGCCTGCGCCACGAGCTGCGCGGCCAGAAGACGCAGGTGGTGAGCCTGCACGTGGGCTACATCGACACCGACATGGCCCAGAACGTCACCGCGCCGAAGTCGGACCCCGCCGACGTGGTGCGCGCCACGCTCGACACGCTGGAGGCGGATGGCGAGGAGGTGCTCGCCGACCAGGTGAGCCGCCACGTCAAGCAGGGGCTGTCCTCCGGCGTCTATCTCGGCAACCCCGCGGCTTGAGGCCCTGAGCCATGAGCGGAGCCATCGACAGTGGCGTGGTGGTGGAGCCGGGGCCCGGAGTCGCGGTGGCTCCCAGGGGCTCCACCCTCCAGGAGTCCCTCCTGCACGGGCCCATCCTCGGGACGCTGCTGAGGATGGCGGTGCCCACCACCCTGGTGCTGATTGCCCAGGCGTTGGTGGGCGTGGCCGAGACCTGGTACGTGAGCTTTCTCGGCACCGACGCGCTGGCCGGCGTGTCGCTGGTGTTCCCCATCCAGATGTTGATGACGATGATGTCCAACGGGGGCATTGGCAGTGGGGTTGCGTCCGCGGTGGCCCGGGCCGTCGGTGCCCGGAGGCTGGCCGACGCGGACGCGCTGGTCTGGCACGCCGTGGTGCTGGGGCTCGTGCTGGGGCTGGCCTTCACCGTCCTCGCCTGGCTGCTGGGGCCGATGCTGTACGGGGCCCTGGGCGGCGAGGCGGGCGCGCTGGCCGCCGCGCTCGAGTACTCGAACTACGTGTTCGCCGGCTCGATACCGTTCTGGGTCGTCAACCTGCTCGCGGCGGCGCTGCGGGGCGCGGGGAACGTCCGGGTGCCGGCGCTGGTGACGCTGACGGGCGCGGCGCTGATGATTGTCGTCTCACCCGCGCTCATCTTCGGCTTCGGCCCGGTGCCCGCGCTGGGCATCGCGGGCGCGGGGCTGGCGATGTTGCTGTACTACGTCGGGGCGGCGCTCTGGCTGTTGCGGCACCTGGCGTCGGGGCGCTCCCAGGTCCGCCTGGCTCCAGGGCCGCTGGAGCCCCGGCTGCTGCGCGACATCCTGCGCGTGGGGCTGCCGGCGGCGCTGAGCGCGGTGCAGCCCAACCTGACGGTGATTGTCATCACCGGCGTGGTGGGCCTCTTCGGTGTCGAGGCCCTGGCCGGCTACGGCATGGCCTCGCGGCTGGACTACCTGCTCATCCCGCTCCTGTTCGGCATGGGCACCTCCGTGCTCACGCTGGTGGGCACCAACGTGGGGGCCGGCCAGCACGAGCGCGCGCGGCGGATTGCGTGGCTCGGGGGCTGGCTCGGCTTCGGAGGGGCGGGCGCCATCGGGCTCGCCGTCGCCGTGGTGCCGGAGGTCTGGCTGCGCCTCTTCAGCACGGACCCCGCGGTGCTGGCGCCTGGCGTGGCCTACCTGCGCATCGTCGCGCCGTTCTACGCGCTGCTGGGCCTGGGCTTCGTGCAGGGCTTCGCCGCACAGGGGGCGGGCCGGGTGCTCTGGCCGTTCCTCGCTGGCACCGCGCGCATGGTCATCGCGGCGGGCGTGGGGTGGCTCGTCGTCGCCCGGCTGGGCGCGGGACTGCCCGCGCTGTTCGCCACCGTGGCCGCCGCCCTGGTCGCCTTTGCCGGGGTGATGGTGGCGGCGATGCTGACGGGGAGGGTCTTCCGCTCCACGCCGCAGTAGGGCGTCCGAGCTCAGATGTACTCGTCGAACCAGTCGAACATGCGGTGGTTGGCGACGGCCTGGGCGGCCTCCTGGCAGTGCAGGAGGCCGGTGTCCTCCGCCGTGAAGAGCAGGTAGTCCTTGGGGCAGGAGAGGGCGTCGTAGAGCTGCTTCGCCTGGCCTCCGGAGTAGGCCTCGGCGGTGCCGTCCATGACGAGGGTGCGGCAGCGGATGCGGTCGACGACCGGCACGTTGGTGAACTCGCGGAGCTTGAACATCAGGTCCGAGGGCGAGCGGGCGCCGTGCTTGGACATGGAGTCCCGCATGTACCAGCGGTACAGGAACACCGCGTCCATGAGCTGGGCCATGGCTGCATCGAAGGCCTGTGGGTTCGTGTCGAGCAGCGCCATGACCTCGGGGAACATGGCGTTGAACTGGTCGAACATGGACTGTCCCCAGCTCAGGACCCCGGGGTTGGGAATCAACAGCTTGATGCGCCGCTCGAAGGCCGCGGCACGCGGCACGAGCGCGCCGCCCATGCTCCAGCCCAGCAGGGCGATTCTGCGGGGGTCCACCCCGGCGATGCGGACGGCGAAGTCGATGACCGGCGTGATGACCTTCTCCCAGTCGGGACGGAAGGGGAGGTGCTGCTCGCGGATGGCCATGCCCTGGCCGGGGGCATGGACGATGAGGCAGTGGTAGCCCCGCTCCAGGGCGGCATCAATCACATACTTGGATTCCTCCGGCCAGGCGTCGCGGCCCTGCTGGAAGATGAGCACCGGGGCCTTGCCGCGCGCGTGCGGCGAGCGGAAGAAGTAGCCGGGCAGCGTCGTGTGCTCGTAGGGAATCCGCACGGCGACGGCGGGAATCCTGAGCAGGGCGAGCGCCTTGTCGTACGCGTCGACCGCCTTGCGTCCGGTCTCAAGCACGCTCGGGTGGCCGGGCTCGGGGTGATGAATCAAGGCGGCGCGGTAGTAGTTGGCGGCCCGCAGGTAGGCATGGCCCGCGCTGTGCCGGTGCCTCCTGGCGAGGCTCGCATCCCCCATCGCGCGGATGCGGTCGGCGGTGCTGACCCACTCGGTGGGCCAGCTCCAGTCGTCACCCACGTCGATGCGGTGCGCGGTGTCGAGCACCTCGCCGATGTCCGCCTGGGCGCTGTAGGTCGCGGCCAGGAAGTGCAGCAACTGGTTCTCCATGACCGGGTCGGCCAGCAGCCCCAGCTCCCACCAGGGCCGCGGCTCCGCGCGGGATGCGGTGGCGGCCGAGGCGGCCGAGGCGGCCGTGGGGCGCGCAAGGGCCTCGGCGGGGGTGGCGCGCAGCAGCGCGAGGCCTCCAGCAAGGCCCAGACTGCCGCGAAGGAGGGAGCGGCGATTCAGCAGGGAGTCCATGACGAGTGACCTTCCGCGGGGTGCGGCAATCGAGTGGTTTAATTAACTGATTCAATCATGTGATTGAAGTGGCGCGTTGTCAAGGCAATGGCCCGGCCGCCCCGCAGCTGGAATCGGTCCGGCAGGAGGGCTCAGGATGGAGCCATGACAACTCGACTCCTCTCCCGGAGAGCACTCCTTCAGGGCGCGTTGGTGGCGGCCGCCTTCAACCCCCTGAGCCGGAGCTGGGCCTCCACGCTGGAACATGGCTCGGTCCCCCTGCCGCCGCTGGACGGCGAGCTGCTGGTGGACGCGGCGTCGCGCACCGCGGCGGCGGACGACTTCGGCCACATCATCCACCGCACGCCCTGGGCGGTGCTCGTCCCGGGCTCGGTGAAGGACATCGTGGCCATGGTCCGCTTCGCGCGGGCCCAGGGCCTGAAGATTGCCGCCGCGCGCGGGCTCGGCGAGAGCCACAGCAGCTTCGGCCAGTCCCAGGTGGAGGCGGGCATCGTCATCGACATGTCCGCGCTGGCCACCATCCACGAAATCCGTGACGACAGCGCCTGGGTGGACGCTGGCGTCCGGTGGCACCAGCTGCTCCAGGCCACGCTGCCCTCCGGCCGCAGCCCTCCGGTGCTCACCGACTACATCGAGCTGAGCATCGGCGGGACGCTGTCGGTGGGCGGCATCGGCGGGCAGGCGTTCCGCGAGGGCCTCCAGGTGGACAACGTGCTGGAGCTGGACGTCGTCACCGGCCGGGGCGAGCTGGTGCGCTGCTCGCGCTGGCGCGAGCGGCCCCTGTTCGACGCCGTGCGCTCGGGGCTGGGCCAGTTCGGCATCATCGTCCGCGCCCGGGTGCGGCTCGTCGAGGTCCCCGCCCGCGCGCGGACGTACACCGCCCTGTACAACGACCTCCACCGCTTCCTGGAGGACCAGCGCCGGCTCATCGAGGAGTGCCGCTTCGACTACGTCGAGGGCTTCGCCGTCCGCTCCAATGGCGCCTGGGCCTACCAGCTCGAGGTGGTGAAGTACTTCGACCCGGGCGCGGAGCCGGACGACGCGCGGCTGCTCGCGGGCCTCGGCTTCCAGCCCGGGACGCTGCAGGTGAGTGACGGCAGCTACTTCGACTTCGCCAACCGGCTCGCGCCGCTGGTGGAGCTGCTCAAGCAGCTCGGCGTCTGGGGCTTCCCCCACCCGTGGCTGGACATGTTCGTCCCCGCCCGGGCCGCGGAGTCGTTCATCACCGAGGTGTTGTCCCAGACGACCGAGGCCGACATGGGGCAGGGGCCCATCATCATCTACCCCTTCCGCTCCTCCGAGCTGACCGCGCCCTTCCTCCGCACGCCCAACGAGCGGCACGTCTTCCTCTTCTCGCTGCTGCGCACCGCGATTCCTCCCACGCCGGAGAACGTGGCCTCGCTGGTGCAGAAGAACCGCGCCATCTTCGAGCGGCTCACCGCCGTCGGCGGGAAGCTCTACCCCGTGGACGCCGTGCCGATGAGCCGCGCGGACTGGCGCCGCCACTTCCACCCGTACTGGGAGCGCTTCGAGCACGCGAAGCGGCGCTACGACCCGGACCGCATCCTCACCCCGGGCCAGGGCATCTTCTGACCGGAGCCTTGCGCCCGCGCCTCCTGCCCATGGCGCTCAGGGGGCGCTGGCCCCCGGTGCCTCGGCAGCTCAGTGCCTGGGGAGCTCCACCGTGAAGGTGGAGCCCTCGCCCGGGCGGCTCCGCACGCTCACACTGCCCTGCATCGCCTCCACCAACTGGCGGGTGAGCCACAGCCCCAGGCCGAGCCCGCCGTAGTTGCGCCCCGAGGCCGCGCGCTCGAAGCGCCCGAAGATGCGCTCCTGCGCCTCCTCCGCGATGCCGATGCCCTCGTCGCGCACCTGCAGCCGCGCCACCGCCGGCGTGCCCTCCACGCGCACCTCCACGGGGCGGTCGCGCCCGTAGCGCAGCGCATTGGTGACCAGGTTCGTCAGCACCTGCTCCAGGCGCAGCCGGTCCCAGTGGCCCACCACCGGCAGCGGGGCGTCCAGCCGCAGGCGCGCTGGCCCCTCCGCCGTCTCCGAGAACCGCTCCACCAGGTCCTCCGCGAGCTGGCGCAGGTCCACCTCCTCGGGCTGCAGCTCCAGCTTCCCGCTCGTCAGCCGCGACACATCCAGCAGCCCGCTCACCAGCGCCTCGAGCCGGGCCACCTGGCGCTTGAGGCTCTCCGCCCTCTTCAGCATCCGCGCCTCAGGCACCCGCAGCTCCGGCGGGGCCTGGAAGGCGCGCAGCAGGCTGGTCGCCTGCAGCGAGAGCGTGGCCAGGGGCGTGCGCAGCTCGTGGCTCGCGATGGAGAGGAACTCCTCGCGCATCCGCACGGCTTCCTGCAGCGCCTGCTCCGTGCGCCGCTGCTCGGTGATGTCGCGGGTGATGAGCACCGCGCCGGCGAGGCGGCCATCCGGATGGTGCAGCGGGGTGGCGGTGCCGTTGAGCAGGCGGATGCTGCCGTCGCGGCGGCGCACCGCCCACTCGCTGTCGCGCACCTGCTCGCCGGCGAGCGCACGGGCCAGCGGCGCGTCCCCGCTGGGCATCGGGTCACCCGAGGCCGTGGTGAAGCCCAGCACCTCTGGCCAGCGGGTGTGGAAGAGCGCGTCACGCGACACGCCGTGCTGGCGCTCGGCCTCCGGGTTGAAGAGCCGCAGGACGCCGTGCTCGTCCGCCACGATGAAGCCGTCGCTGCTCTGCGCCACCAGCAGCCGGATGAGCTCCTCCTGCACCTGCTCCGAGTCGGCCCGCACCAGCTCGCGGCGTGCGAGCTCCGCCGCGCTCCGCTTGAGCTCCATCTGGGCGGACACCTGGCGCGCGAGCGCGCGCAGCGCCTCGCGCTGGCCCGGGCTGAGCGTGCGCGGAGCGTGGTCCAGCACGCACAGCGTGCCCACCACCGCGCCCTCCCGGCTGCGCAGGGGGAAGCCCGCGTAGGAGCGCACGAAGGGCGGGTGCACCACGAAGCGGTTGTGCGCGAAGCGCTCGTCCAGGAGGGCGTCCGGGATGATGACCTCCGCGTCCTCCGCCAGCACGTAGGTGCAGAAGGAGTCGGCCCGCTCCACGCTGAGCAGGTTCACGCCCACGCGCCCCTTGAACCACTCGCGGTCCTCCTCCATCACCGAGACGATGCCGATGGGCATGTTGCACAGCTGCGCGGCGAGCGCGGCGGCGGCCTCGAACTCCTGCTCCGGTCCGTGGCCGAGCCTCGCGAAGCTGCGCAGCACGCGCAGCCGCTCCTGCTCATTCTCGGGGACCGGGTACATGGGCCCTCCCTGAGGCCGCCATCAGAGGAAAGGTGGGGATGGTCTGCGAGCACTGAAGGACCCCGCACAGCGGGGGCTCCGAGTCTCCCTACCCGACACGCAGACCGGACGGGCGCCTGCCGCCTGCCCGCACGCGCCAGGCCAGGAGGCACTGGAGCCAATGGGAGACGACGCGCGCGCCCGGCCCGGGCGCAAGGCGCATCAGCGGAGCACGGTGTCCTGGAGGAACCGGCTCAACGCCTCCGCCATCTTCTGGTGCGTGGCCGCCGACGGGTGCCAGTCCTCGCCGACGCCCTCGGCTCCGGGATTCTGCACGGCCATCAGGTGGCGGTAGACCCGGGCATCCCCCTCGCGGTTGCGCTCCTCCACGAGCTGGGTGACCCATTCGCCGACATGCACCGCGTCTGCCGTGCCACCCTGCTCGTGCTGCTTGAAGCCGTCCGTCATGCTGCCGAGCGTGCAGACGAGATGGGCCCGGGGGTGCAGCTCGCGAAGCCGCGCGAGGAACTTCCGGTAGGCCGTCTTGAAAGCCGTCTCGTCGGGAAGGAACTCGGAGGTGCCGCTCCCCGCGAGGACGTCGTTGGTGCCGACGTTGATGACAATCACGTCGGGTGAGTACCGCGAGAAGTCCCATGCAACGGGGTGTCCCGGTACCGAGAGCTCGTAGAGCGCGGGCAGCAGCTGCGACGTCGTCATGTCCAGGTTGCGGTACAGCCCATGGCCCGAATGACAGACGGCCACGAACTCCGCGCCCAGGTGTCTGGCCGTGAGCCAGCCATAGCTCCGCGTGGGGTTCTCGTGCTTCGACTGGAAGGTCGGCGCCCGCCAGGACGGCGACTCTGGGATGAGCGAGACGTCGGTGCCGTAGCCACAGGTGATGGAGTCGCCGACGAACTCCATCCTCAGGCTGGGGCGGGGAGGCGGGTCCCGGAGCTCGCCATGGACCTCCAGCGCCACGAGCTCGCTATGACCTACGGAGGACTCCGTGCGCTTGACGATTTCCACCGTGTGCAGTCCCTCCGCCAGTCCGGTGGCGAGCGGGTAGGTGGTCTGGCCGCTATGCACGGCGAGCTGCGTCGGTGGCCCTCCGTCGATGCGCACGTCGAAGTAGTTCGTCCCGACGTCACCGCCGAGGCCGAAGTCGTTGAGCCGCATCCGCACCGCGTCGCCCTGGAACCGCGCGCGAATCGTCACGCCCGGGTGGGAGAAGACCACCCCCGCGTCCGAGGTGTACCTCCGGCCGGTATACTGCAGGCGCGAGTCGGAGGCCGGCACGCTCACCCACGCGGCGGCGGGCACCCCCGCGTCGGCGCTTCCTTCCGCTGAGCGCCAGGGCGCCCTGCACGCCACCACCGACGCACAGAGCCCGAGTAACAGGTTTCGACGAGTCATGGCTGGAGGCGAAGAGCATAGGCCGAAGGGGACCTGGCTCGCTCGACACCCGCGGGCACATGGCGGTGAGGAAAGCTGGACCTTCCGGATTTCACTGGTGGTGTGACAGGATGGGCCGGCCTCGTCAGGCTCAAACAAAGGAGACACGGATGTTCACGAAGCGAATGTTCCGGCGGTCGATGTTGCTCGTGGTGGGGCTTTCCGCGCTGGGCCTGGGAGGGTTTCATACCTCCGCCAGTGTCGAGGCCGAGGACATCACCGTGGCGGCCGTGTCGCAGGAGCTGACGTCGTCGGAAGGCGAGCCGTCCGTGGCCGCCTGTCGCCCTGGGTGCTACGGCCCCTGCTGGACCTGTATCCTGGGCGTTTGCGAGAACACCTGCATGTAGTCGAGGGGACGGGCTCGCCCAGGGCAGGGGGCCGTTGGAAATCGAAATCGGCGCGCTCAACCGCCAGCACCCGATTCGGGCGGGCATATCCCCAGGCTCAGGCGGTGCTCACCGCAGCCGCCTGAACCCTTCACGACCTCTGTGCCGAGCTCCTAGTTGTCGTAGCTTTCCAGGAACGAGCGTACGGTGGCGGCCTTCGGGTGATTCGGGTGGAGTGTGCTGAATCGCCGGTAGTACCTCGCGGACTCTTCGCTGTTTCCGTGCCTGGCATATGCCGCGCCCAGGTAGACGAGGCAGTCGGCATGGGTTGGCTCGAGTTTGAGGCACGCGTGAGCCTCGGCGATGGCTGCCGGGTATTGGCGCTGCTTGAGGTGTACAAGCGCCCTGTGCAGATTGCCATCGGCGCCCGTCTGGCTGGGTGACTCCCGTTGGGACTGGTGGGCCAGCGCGAGCCTGGCATCAGAGCCTTCCAGGCGGGGTTGGGGCTGCACCGAGCGCACATGCGCATGGACCTCCAGAAGCATCGAGCCCCGGTTGTCCGAGGGGTCATCATCGACGAAGCCGCACTTCAGCGCGTCGATTCCCTTCACGAGCACCGGCGCTCCCTGTTCCAGAAGGAAGACCATCGGCCAGCCCGAGACATTGGCTCCCGAGGATTCAGGAGTGCTCCATTGGATACAGGCAACCTGACGCCCTGGGCCGCGCGACTGTCCACGGAGGAAGGCCCCCTCGCCGAGGGGGGCCAGCGTCAGGGCGTAGACCGTGGAAGGACTCAGCCCCTTCAGCAGGGCCGCGTTCTCGACGGAGGCAATCCTCGACGGCGGGCGGAAGGCGAACAGCCTTTCCGAGCCCACCTTCG
Organism: Pyxidicoccus xibeiensis; assembly: GCF_024198175.1. Classification (NCBI taxonomy): domain Bacteria; kingdom Pseudomonadati; phylum Myxococcota; class Myxococcia; order Myxococcales; family Myxococcaceae; genus Pyxidicoccus; species Pyxidicoccus xibeiensis. Next base: position 169,433 of record NZ_JAJVKV010000007.1, on the reverse strand, counting down.
CGCTGAGGAGCTGGATGTTCCGTATGGCGGTATCGGGTGGAGAAGGTGGGCCTAGCGTGAAGAAGGAGATGGCTGGCGCGCCTCGGAAGTCCAGGCCTTCCTGAGAGACCTCTCCGAGGGTCCCAGCGGGAGACACCGCGTGACCCGAGAGCAGGAAGAAAATCCGTGGCCTCGTCGAGGAACCGGGCTCCTTGATGAACCGGGGCTCCGGTGTCTCCTCGTGGGAGAGCTCGTTGATGGTGTAGGTCGTGGTCGGTGACAGGCCCGAGAAGGCGATGAAGTCTGGCGACAGCAGGATGACATGCCGCTGAGCGTCGAGCCGAAGCGGACCGGGGGGCGATGTCGCGGATACCTCCTGCTTCGGGGCCGCGCTCACGCGCGGTGTCTCACCCGGGGAGGGCTCCCTGGACGTCTGGGCTGCTGGGAATTCGGGAGCCAGCTCCAGCCCCGTCTTGACCGGGCGCATCGGCGATGGGTCGTATTTCTCGGTGGAGGGCTGCTTGAAGGCCAGCAGGCCTACGACGGTGCTCATCGCCAGCGCTGCAGCGGCTCCCATGACAAGGGGCTTGTGAGAAGAGGAAGCTGCGACCGCAGGCGCTGGCCTCGTCTCGGGTTCTGTCGGCGGCGGCGGGGAGCGACCGACCGCCGTTCGCCGCGCGGGCCGTGGCGTGGGCGTGGCAACGTGCTCCTCCCGCGCCATCGGCGGAGCAGGCTTGATGGCGGTGTTGCGCCAGCGCACCAGCTCCTCCTGGAACGCGGGTGGCACCGGAAGCTCCCGGCCTTCCTGGGACAGCTCCTGCCGGAACAGCTCGCGGAGCAGGTGCGCCAGGTTCATGGAGGAGAAGCGGGGCGTGAGGCTGTAGTGGAACCCCGCCAGCGCATCGCCGAAGGCGTCACTGGACTCGAAGCGCCCGGCGAGGTCCACCGCCAGCGCGCGCATGACGATGTCATTCAACTCGGCGGGCAGGTCCTTGCGCAGCTCTCGCGGGGCCGGGAAGTCGCCGCTCGCCATCCGCATCATCACCGTGTGCGGCGGGCCGGACAGGGGCCGCTGACCACAGAGCAGCTCATACAGCACCAGGCCGGTGGCCCAGACGTCGGTGCGCGCGTCCACGTTCTTGCCCCGCGCCTGCTCCGGGGAGAAGAACAGGTACTTGCCCTTCACCACCCCTGGCTCGGTGTCGAAGGTGCGCAGCGAGCGCGCCTTGGCGATGCCGAAGTCGACAATCTTGACCTGTCCCTCGTAGCTGACCAGGACGTTGTCCGGCGAGATGTCGCGGTGGACGATGGCCAGCGGGGCGCCCTTGTCGTCGGTGCGCGTGTGGGCGTAGTGCAGCCCCCGGCACATCTCCAGGGCGATGAAGGTGGCCAGCGGAATGGGCAGGGGCACCAGGCCGGAGCGCGCCGCGCGCTTCATGATGCGGTGCAGGGGATGGCCGTCCACGTACTCCATGGCCAGGAAGTAGTCGCCCTCCACGCGGCCGAAGTCGAAGACCTGGGCCACGTTGCCATGCGACAGCGTGGCGGAGATGCGGGCCTCGCTGATGAACATGGAAATGAAGGCCTCATCCCCGGCGAACTCGGGGAGGACCTTCTTGATGAGGACGGGCTTGGTGACGCCAGCGTCGCCCATCAGCCGGGCGCGCCACGTCTCCGCCATTCCCCCCCGACCGAGCCAGGACACCAGCTCGTATCGGCCGAACCTGTCTCCGGGTTGCAAGGCCATTGCAGGTCCGGACTTTACCTCAGAACTGGAAAATCCAGAGTCCTTGGCCAGGAGTGTCACGTGTAAGTAGGTTCCAGGCCCCGACGGCTCCAGAGGTGTCCATGCCCGCTGACTCCACCGCCCTTGTCCCCTTGCTCCACCAGCAGGCGCTGCGCGTGCGCCAGGTGAAGGAGTGGGGCGAAATCCTCACCGGCTTCGAGGGGCGCAATCGCTACCAGGTGGTGGGCGACTCCGGGGAGACGCTCTTCTACGCAGGCGAGGTGGGCAGCGGGTTCGGCCTCTTCCTGCTGCGAGGCTTCTTCAAGGCGAAGCGGCCCTTCACCATGGAGCTCAAGTCACCTGGCGGTGCCACGGTGCTGCGGCTGCGGCGGCCCTGGCGCTTCTGGCTGTCTCGGCTGGACGTGGAGGACGGCGATGGCCGGCCCCTGGGCAGCGTGCGGCAGCGCTTCCGCTTCTTCACCCGTGGCTATGACGTCGTCGGCCCCAACGGCGAGGAGCTGGCGCACCTGCGCGGGCCCCTGTTCCGCCCGTGGACCTTCGTGGTGGAGGAGGGCGGCCGCGAGGTGGGAACCATCGCCAAGCGGTGGAGCGGCTTCGGCAAGGAGCTGTTCACGGACGCGGACAACTTCGGCGTCCGGTTCGACGGCCCCACCCGGGATGCGCGCCTGCGCCCGCTGGTGGTGGCCGCCACCTTCCTCATCGACTTCGTCCACTTCGAGGACAAGCGCGGGGACGGGGACAAGGAGTAGGGCAGCGCCCGGTCAGGCGGCCACGCCGCCCGCCACGACTTCCCGCGGAGCGTCCGCGGACGTCTCGTCCTTCCGGGCCTGGGAGAGCGCGAAGGCGACGAAGGCGAGCAGCCACGCGCTCTGCGCCACGTAGAGCAGGTCCTCGGGGAGCCCGGTCGTCGCCAGCAGCTGTGAGCCCGCGCACAGGCCGAGCAGGAGGAAGCCACACGTGCGGTTCCTCGCGGCGAGGGGCGCGAGCGCGACGACGAAGACGAAGTAGTAGCTCGTCAGCTCCAGCAGCAGCGGGACGAACAGCCAGCAGAGCGACAGCGACTCCCAGGGCTCGACCTCCCGGCGCCGGAAGGCGGCGAAGAGCGCCAGGACGGCACCCGCGACCAGGGCCCAATGGAGGGGGCGGGCCTGTCTCGCATTGGCACGGCGCTGTTCCTTGAAGCCCCGCCAGCTGTTCGACGCTCCCGACTCCTTCAGCGCCGCCGCGGACTCGCCGATGCGGAAGGACAGCAGCGTCCGCAGCCCCATGTGGTTGGTGAGGGGCGTGTCGGCGTGCTTCGCGGTGTTCCGCACGAAGCCCTGGAACGTCTGGCGTCCCGCCGCCGAGGCCGTGAGGAGCAGGGTCACGGCCACGAGCGTCAGCGCCCCACTCCCGAGGAAGCGGACCGAGGCGGCGTCGCGGCGGCCCCGGGCGAGCATGGCGAGCAGGGGCCCCGCGAACAGCAGCACGGGGAACAGCCGTGACGCGGCCGCCAGGGCGACGGCCACTCCGGCGAGCACCGGGTGGGAACGCCGCAGGAGGCAGCCGCCGAGGACGGACAGGAACAGCCAGTCCATCCGCAGCAGGGCCCCACCGACCCAGAGGAAGCTGCCGGGGAACCAGGTGCCGAGCACCAGCAGGAAGAGCGCCGCCACCTCGGCGCCGAAGACCCGGGCGAGGCACAGCGCCGCGCCGAGCAGCAGCAGGGGGTCCAGCAGCGCCCAGAGCGTGAGCTGCCAACGGGAGGCAGGGGCCAGGTTCGCCAGGCGGTGGCCCACCCACGTCCACGCGGGGGTGGCGTTGTAGCCGTGGTCCACCTGGATGTGCCCCCACTTCGCGAGGTCCACCTGCTCACGGAAGAAGGCCACGTCGTGGGTGAAGGCCGCCCAGCGCTCGGGCGCGAAGTGGGCCTTGCACGCCTCGGCACCGCCGGGGGCCTCGTAGACGCGGATGCGCTGGTTGGTGGCGAGGTCCCTCATGGGCCGCGTCACCACGCCGGGGACGCCGGCCTCCAGGTCCGCCTGGGCCGTGCACACGTACAGCCGCTGGTAGCCGAGCTCCGGGAAGTACTTCGCGCCCACGTAGTAGTGGAACGCATCCCAGACGTGCAGGAACCGGCCCCCATGCAGCGTGCCGAAGTTGGCGTAGGCGAAGGCGCCCAGGAGCCCCAGCCCCAGGAAGAGCCTCCTCGCCAGGCGCTCCCGGAGGCGCCGCCCGAGCACGAGCGCGGCCACCCCGCCGAGCGCGAGCACCAGCCGCGCCACCTGCTGCCATCCGGCGTCCATGCCTACGTCCCGACCGCGTCCGGGGCGAGCGTCCCGGGGCCGGGCTCCGGCGCGGTCTCCTCCTCGGCGATGCGCCCCTCGCGCCAGGCGAAGGCCGCGGCGTTGAAGACAATCATCGTGAGCGAGAAGAGCCACAGCTTCATGCACGCGGCGATGCCCAGGTGCAGCGCCGCCGTCGCCAGCAGCCAGGGCTGCCGCAGCGGGCGGAACCAGATGGCCACCGCATAGCCGAGCTCCACCAGGAGCACGCCCCAGCCCGCCACCAGCGGAAGCCACGGCGCCTGCGCCAGCCAGCTGAAGTCGAAGGCGGAGAACTGCGGCTGCATCACCGCCCGCCAGATGGCCTCGCCGTTCCACCACTGCTCGCCCACGACCTTCCCGAGCCCGGTGTTGAGGTAGATGAGGCACAGGTGCAGCTGCAGCGTCCGCATCCCGATGCGCCACAGCATGGGCGTCGGCGCCACGCGGCCCGCCCTCGCGTCCAGCGACCAGCGCCCGTTGCTCGGGAAGGCCCAGAGGTACACGAAGAGGATGTGCAGCATCGTGTCCACGCCGTACAGGGACAGGTAGCCGCTGTTGCTGGTGAGCGCATGGGTGAGCCAGGCCACCAGCGCGCACAGGCGCGTGCGCCAGCCCACGAGCAGCCCCACCACGGCGAGGCCATACACGCCGAACACGAGGTACACCGTGGTGGAGGCGCGCACGCCGTACTCATGGAGCACGAGCGCGAGCTTCGCCACGCTGGGCACCCAGCTCTTCGTGCTCGCCTCCAGCACCACCCACTGCACGAAGCCGGAGTTCCCGTACAGCTCGAGCAGGTGCGGCCAGAGCTGCGTCAACTGGACGAGCGCGATGGTGGCGACGACGATGCGCAGGAGGGCCAGCGCATCCGGGGCCGCGGGCTGGAGCCAGAACTCGCGCACCGCCGCCTTCATGGAGGAGCGCGCCCTCATGGCTGGCCCTCCTTCCGGTCGAAGTCCGCCGCGTAGACGACCTTCCAGGCCGGCCTCGCGCCCCGGGCGTACTCCTCGAGGGGCGGGAGCTGGTAGCCCTGCGCCACCACTGAAACCCGGGTGGCCTCCGGGTGTTGACCGAGCATGACCGCCGCCCAGGACTGCGCCAGCACGTCCCGCACCTTCTCGTCGCGCATGCTCGCGGCGACGATGCAGCCGTAGCGCAGGCCCACCTCGAGGTTCTCGGACAGGAACGCGTGGAACGCGCTCGTTCCGTCCGGCTGCTGGAGGATGAACCCCGCGCGGATGTCGCTGGAGACGCCGGGAGCGAAGAAGCGGTAGTCGCGAAAGATGCCCGCCAGGTTCTTGTAGGTCTGCAGCGCGCGCTCGGGCGTGCTGCTTGGATTCTCGGCCAGGCCCGTCCAGAGGAAGAGGCTGACCAGGACCAGATGCGCCGCCGCCAGCGTGGCCACGACACCGGCGTGACGCTCGGCGAAGCTCGAACACGTACCGCTGGAGGCCATGGCTACCTCAGGTACTGGAACTGGTTCGTGTCGATTTCCTGCAGGAGGACCGAGATGCGCGACGACAGGTCCGTTCCGGCGGAAGCCGAGTTGATGTGAGAGCCGGGGCCGCCACCACCGCCACCGCCGCCGCCACCGCCACTCTCGTCACCGTTGTTGAGCGAGTCGAACACGGTGAGGACGTTGCCCGTCTCGTTGAGCTGCACGTTCAGCCGGGTGGCGACGAGCCGCACCTGGGTGATGGGCAGCGTGCCGTAGGTCTTCGTCCCGACGATGCGCCCGAAATAGAAGGTCGGCAGCCGAAGATGATACGTGGACGGGTCCACGCCGCGCAGCTCGGAGAGGATCTGCTGGACGTCGGTCTCCGTGAACTGCCGGGTCGTCGTGGTCCTCTGCGCGGTCGCGATACCGGCAACGCCCATGGTGGCGAGGACCGTGCCAACGGCCACGGTCCGCCTCACGCCTCGCGTGGAGCGGGCAATGCGCTGAAACACCTTCTTCATGGTGGCTTCCTTCCGTGCAGCGGGTGAATGTCATGCTGCAAAGGGGGGAACGACCCCCGGGCGAAATCTTCCCGGCGACGGCGGAAAAAACTGCGTCTGGTCGAGTCAGGCCTGGCGGCGCGAGGTGTTTCACCGCGCCTGGCTTCAGATGGCGGAGAGCTTCCGGGCGAGGTTCTGGCGACGGAACTCCTCGAGCACGAAGTCCACGAAGACGCGGGTCTTCGCGGGCAGCTGCCGGTGCCCGGCGTAGTAGAGGAGAATCGGTCCGATATCGGCGTGCCAGTCCGGCAGAAGCCTTACCAGTGCGCCGCTCTCCAGGTAGGGCAGCACGTTCAGCGTCGCGACCAGGGTGATGCCCAGTCCCGCCAGCGCGCAGTGCGCGAGGCCCTCGGGGTCATTGAGAATCATGCGTGGCCGCAGCTCCACGGCCATCTGCGCCCCCGCGCCGTTGCGCAGCGTCCAGGTATGGATGCGCCCCGTCTTGGGGGAGCGCAGGAGGATTCCCTCGAGGTTGCGCAGCTCCTCGGGCGACTGGGGTGGGGTGATGCGCGCCAGATAGGACGGCGCGGCCACCGCGATGATGTGGGCCCGGGCCAGCTCTCGCGCGGCCAGGCCCGTGGGCAGGTCGAAGCCGCCTCCAATCGCCGCGTCGAAGCCCTCGGCGATGAGGTCCACCGGCCGGTTGTCGAGGTGCCAGTCCGGTACGACGGCGGGGTAGCGCGCGAGGAAGTCCTTCATCAGCGGCAGGACGTAGCCGCGGCCGAACGCGCCGGCCATGCTGACCCGCAGCACTCCGGCGGGCTGCCCCGCGGACCTCGACACGTTGGCGATGGCCGTCTGCAGGGCGTCGAGGCTGCCGCAGGCCTCGCGCAGGAAGCGCTCCCCCGACTCCGTCAGCGTCAGCTTCCGCGTGCTGCGCTGGAACAGGCGCACGCCCAGCCGGGCCTCCAGCCGCGCGACGTTCTGGCTCACCGCCGCCGGCGTCAGCCCCAGCAGGCGCGCGGCCGCCGAGAAGCTCGCGGACTGCGCGCTGCGCACGAAGCACTCCAGGGTGATGAGGTTCTCCATGCCCGGAAAGGCTAGTGGGCGCGGCCGGTGCTTTAAACACTTTGTTTAAAGTGATTCCGCTGACTGCCCGCTACTGCGATGGGAGTGCTTCCTCCATTCTTCTCTCCATCAGCAACGGCGGTGGCGCTGACGCCGGGCTGCTCTCACCAACCCCGCGAAGTCACTGGAGACGCACATGAACTCACCTCGCAACCCGAAGACCGGCCTCGACGCGATGCTCACCCCCGACAACTGCGCGCTCATCCTCATCGACCACCAGCCGTTCCAGTTCGCCGGCCTGCGCAGCCATGACTCGCAGAGCGTCATCAACAACGTGGTGGCGCTGGCGCGGGGCGCGAAGCTGTTCAACGTGCCCACGCTGCTGACCACGGTGCTCGAGGAGCGCGGCGGCTACCTCCTCCCGCAGCTGCAGGCGGTCTTCCCCGAGCAGAAGCCCATCAACCGTACCTTCATCAACACCTGGGAGGACGCCCGGGTGGTGGAGTGGGTGAAGAAGACCGGCAAGAAGAAGATCGTCATGGCCGCGCTGTGGACGGAGATCTGCCTGGCGTTCCCCGTCATCCACGCGCTCGGCGAGGGCTACGAGGTCTACATCGTCACCGACGCCTCGGGCGGCGTCTCCGTGGAGGCGCACGAGGTGGCCATCCAGCGGATGGTGCAGGCGGGTGCCGTGCCGCTCACCACCGGGGTCTTCACCGCGGAGCTCCAGCGGGACTGGGCGCGTGAGGCCACCGTGCCGGGCCTGGCGAAGCTGCTCATCGACCACATGGGCAACGTGGGCACCGCCTTCACGTGGGAGCAGCAGCTGCTCAACACCCCGGCGCCGTCCCAGCAGCGCTGACGCGTGGAAGGTCCGGGGGCCTCCCAGCCGGGGGCCCCCGGGGCACGTCGGCACCTTCATTCTCTCTCTCTTCGTCGTACGCAGGAGCAGGCCATGGTGGTTGGAATCATTGGCGCGGGCAGCATCGGTCAGGCACTGGCGGGCCACATGGTGAGGGCGGGCCATGAGGTCATCGTGAGCAACAGCCGCGGCCCGGAGTCGCTCGCGGGGCTGGTGCGGCAGCTCGGTCCACGCACCCGGGCGGGCACCCGGCAGGAGGCCGCGAAGGCGGACATCGTGGTGCTGTCGGTGCCGTGGGAGCAGGTGCCCGGGGCGCTGGCCGACCTGCCGCCGTGGAACGGGCGCATCCTCATCGACGCCACCAACCCCGTCCTCCTGCCCGGCTTCCGCCTGGCGGACCTGGGCGGGCGCACCTCGAGCGAGGTCGTCGCGTCGCTGGCGCCGGGCGCGAGGGTGGTGAAGGCCGCCAACACGCTGCTCGCCGCGGTGCTCGCGGTGGACCCCCGGCAGGCCGGAGGCCGCAGGGTGCTGTTCATGTCGGGCAATGACGCGGACGCCATGACGGAGGCGGGCCGCCTCTTCGGGCAGCTAGGCTTCGCCACCGTGGACCTCGGCCCGCTGGCGACCGGTGGACGGCTGCAGCAGTTCCCGGGCGGCCCGCTGGCCACGCTCAACCTCATCAAGCTGGACTAGCGCAGCACGGCTCGCCCTACTCCCTGACGACGGGGCCCGCCTCCGCGAAGATGGGCTCCATGAGTCCCATCATCACGAGTCGGGCCAGGCCGAGGCTCAGCAGGATGGTGAGCGCCATGAGCCCTGCCCGGACGCTCCGTCGGGCCCGGGTCATGACCCCGAGGCAGAGCAGCCCCAGGGGCACGAGGCCCAGGAGCAGGACGAACCCGGGCTGGAGGCAGAGCTGGGTGAGGGCGGGAAGCGGCGGTCCGCGGAGGTCGGCGTCGTCCGCCAGGTACGTCGGTTGGATTGGGCGCTGCTCCAAGGCGGCCAGGGTGGAGTCGCGCTGCCGCTGCCGCAGGTCGATGAGGATATCGTAGGTGCCCGACGCGGGAGGGATGGCGCCTGCGGCGAAGCGGTAGAGCCCGCTGATGTCGCGCTCCGCCGGGAAGCGCTCCATCAGGAGCGCATGGAACAGCTCCCGGGCCACCCAGTCGGTGTCCACGGACACGGAGCCGAACTCATCCAGGTAGCGGCGGGGCGCGGACGTGTCCCGCTGCAGGACGGTGATGACGTAGACGCGGGGCCGCTGGCCGGGCTCCACCTGGCGCGCTCCCTGCTCCATCAGCGCCAGCTCGCGGCCCTGGGGAAGGGCGAACAGCTCCAGGGACTGCTGGTGCGCCAGCAGGGCGCTCACCGCCACGAAGCCACCCAGCAGCGCGGTGGCGACACGTGGGCCATGCGTGGGCCAGCCGCGGCCCAGGTGCAGGAGCGACGCGGCGAAGAAGACGCTCCACACCCCGGTGAGTGCATAGAGCGTGCGGTAGGTGGGCCAGCGCTCCTTCGCGAGGAAGCTGGCGCAGTACGCAGCGGCCGAGAGCACCACCAGGGCGAGGAGCCACTCCGCCACGCCGGCGCGGCCGGCACGCCGTCCCTGGAAGGCGGTCCCCAGCGCCACCACGGTCAGCGTCAGGCCCACCATGAGCCAGTACCCACCCGGAGGCCCGGAGTCCGTGTCGTTGAGGACCGGGAGGGCCAGCGCGTTGGGCAGCACCTGGGTGACGAACCAGGCCGTCTTGTCCAGCAGGTGCTTCTCCAGGACCATGCGCGGTGACGGCGTGAAGAGGCCCAGCAGGAAGGACAGCCGGGTGAGCACCAGCGCCAGGGCCAGCCCGCCGCCCATGACGAGCAGGTGCCTCGCCATCCACCGCGCGGTGGCGCGCAGGTCCGCGTCCTCTCTCATCACCAGCGCCGCCGCGAGCAGCACGGCGAAGACGAGGCCGCTGACCTGGTAGATGAGCGTCGACGCGCACAGCGCCACCGCGCCCGCGAGGCACCAGGCCCGTCCCCGCCATGCGGCTTCGGGGGGCATGGCGAGCCCCCTGCGCGCCAGGGCGAATGCGCCCACGCCCAGCAGCAGGGCCACCGCCTGCGGCCAGCAGATGCTCCAACTGGCGATGACCTGCGCGGGCGGCATGACGGTGAGGAGCGCCGCCACCAGGGCCGCGGGGGCGGTGCGCCAGCCCTCCCGGCGCAGCAGGAGGAAGACGGCGGCGGCCAGCAGGCCCAGGCCCGTGACGCTCAGCATCCGCAGGCCGCTCAGCCCGGTGATGGTGCCCGCCTCGCGCGTGGACACTTCCAGCAGCCAGCCGTACAGCGGGCGGCCCATGGCGGCGCAGACCCGGAGAATCTTCCCGGGCTCCTCGCGCGCCTCGCGCAGGATGGCGTAGTCGTCGCGCAGGCCGTAGCGCCGGAGGATGGCGCTTCCGTAGATGACCCAGGGAAGCAGGAAGAGCAGGGCGGCCGTGGCCGGCACCCCGAAGGCGCGTGTCGTGGAGCGTGTCAGCAGGGAGGGGGAACCTCTGAAGGGCGGCCACTCTAGCAGAGCGGTATGACTCGGTGCGCCATGCGAGTGGCCCTCCCGGGCGGTGCGGCTCCCGAGGGCCCGGACGGAGGGTGAGCCCCACGCGCCCGCCGCGTCATGGCGCGGGCGCGTGGGAGCTGGCGACGACTACTTCTCCTGCGAGACCTTGTTGCCCACGCCGGTGCGGCTGACCTTCGGCTTCGACTTGCCGTGGCCGCGCTTCCAGGTGACGGTGTTGCTCGCGCCCTCCACGGTGATGGTGCGGATGGCCTCCACCTTCACGTTGTTGGTGCTGCCGCTCACGGTGAGGCTCTTGCACTCACCCGTCAGCGTCACGGTGTTGGACGAGCCCGTGACCTCCACCTCGGTGCCCGGCGCGCACGCGTGGGTCGAGCTCTGCCCCGTGCCGGTGACCTCGATGCGGCCCTCGCTCGTCTCCGTCGTGCCGCCCTCCTGCGCGAGCGCGTTCATCGGCCCGAAGACGCACGCCACCATCACCACCACTGCCGTGCCCAGCTGCTTGTTCATACGTTGGCTTCCCTTGAAAGAGGCGCCGACCCGACTCGGCTCCGCACCGCTCCATTACGGGACGCACGGCCCGGTATTCAACTCAGCCGTCACCCGCCTCCGGGTTTCCGTGAGACAGCAATGGGCCTGTAGGACTATTCAGGAAAAACAACTTTCCCGAGGGGTCCGCCCATGCGCTCGAAGTGGCGGTCGACGTTCATGACGGAGATGTGGGGAGTCGCGCTGGCGGAGGGGCCCGTGCTCGCGGAGCCCGTGGTGCCGCCGGCCGCCGAGCCGGTGCGTGCGGGAAGCGAGGGCGCTGCGAGCTGGGTGGAGGACCTGGCCACCGGCGAGGGCACGGGCGAGCTGGTGCGCACCCGCGACGGGCTGCTCTTCGAGCCCTTCGCCGTCATGCGCAGGCCCGAGGGGCAGCGCAGGCTCACCGGCCTCTACACCTTCCACTCGACGGGGCCGAAGCGGAAGCGCGCCAGCCACAGGCGGCTGAGGACGGTCTGCACGGCGAAGATGCCCAGGGCCACCGCCAGCTGCGCGGCCGACCCCAGCCTGCCCATCGTGCTGGGGGCGTCGTGGAAGAGGTTGTGGGGGTCTGGATGCCCGTGAATGGGATTGCCGCATCCCTTCGTCGGGAGTGAGCGCGAGACGTCGACAATGCATTCCAACTGGCTGGGTATTGAAAGTCACCTGGCAGGAGCTGTGACAGCCCCTGTCTTGACGAAGTAGGTTTTTCCGGGTTTTATTTTTACTCCGGGTTGACGAGTCTACACGGTGCGTCAATCCGGAATCACGCTTCATCTGCCAAGGAGCAGTCCATGAAGATCAAGACCCGGATTCGGAGCGGCCCTGGTACTCGCGGTTGCGGCGGTGGCATCATCCTCGACGCCTGAGTCGCTGCGAGCTGAACCCGGTCGCCAGCAGGCCGTGTATCGGCTGCTGGCGACTGTCTTTAGGATGGATGCCCGGGAGTAGAGAGGAGTCGCCACGTGAGTCTGGAAGCCGCGCCGGTGGACCCCCATGAGACGCTCTATGTGCCGATGCGGCGTCGCTTCATCAAGGAATACCTGACGTCGCCCGAGGGCGTCCGGGAGCTGCACATCTATTACGGCACCCGGGAAATCACCCTCGACGAGCAGGACCTGCACTCCTTCGGAGAGCAGCTCTGCCTGGAGGACTCCTTCATGGCGGGCGCCGCCACGCGGTGGACTCCGGGGGAGCCCTATCCCTGGGAGCGCGTGAAGGAGCTGCTCGAGGCGCTGCTGGAGGAGGGCGTCCTCACGCGGGAGGCTCCGACGCTGGCCTTCGACAGTGAGTCCCATCGCAAGTACCTGGACTCCGAGGCCCGGCGGATGGCTCCCACCGAGCCCCTGTGGTGGAACCCGGACGCACCGCAAATCATGCAGCAGCTGGCGGGAAGGCCGCTGGAGCTGGGCTTCCTCGAGGCGGTGGTTCCCGTCTACCGCGTCGGCCACCCGGCGCTCGACGCGGAGGGCCGGCATGTCGGGGAGAGCAACGTCTTCCCCGAAGCCATGCGCATGAAGATGGAGACGGAGTTCAAGGCGTGCCACTTCGCGGGCAGCCGCTACCGGCAGGCCGCGCCGATGAACGTGACGGCGCTCAAGTCGATGATGCGGCACTGGAAGCCGATGATGCACGCGGTGCTCGCGGTGCGTGAGGCCTTCCTGCGCCACCACTCCCGGCTCCCGGACGGGCGCTGGCGGCTGGGGGACCTGCACGCCATATCGAGCGCCGTGCTCGCCGTCCCCACCTACATGATGATGCGCGCCAACGCGCCCGTGGAGAACGGCGCGCTGGACCCCGTCCTGTCCAACATCTACCGCGTGACGGACGGCGTGCGGATGGTGACGGCCTACCTGCTCTTCCTGCCGGAGGAGCCGATGACGTACGACACGCCCCTGTCGTCGGCGGAGCTGCTCTACGTCACCGACCGCGACAACCACTACATCGGAAACCGCGGCGTGTGCGCCGGTCCTCCGAACCTGGTGGCGGAGTACTTCGAGACGTTGATGGATGGCAGGCCCGTGGCGGGCGAGCCTCCGACACTCCCCGCCTGGGCGCAGGACATCACCCCGGGCGTGGACTACGGGCTGCTCGGGCTCCAGCTCTACTCGCTCCAGTTCAACCTGTGGAGCCACATGTGCCGCGCCTACGAGCTCATCCGCGCGGCGACGCCGAAGGCGGAGGAGGCGCCGGGCGGCTTCTGGGGCCGGCTGCGTGAGCGGGTGGAGCGGGACTGGGCGATGATGCGGCCCACGCGCCTGCACACGGCCACCCAGCGCGACTGGGCCGAGGCCCGCTACATCGAGATGTTCGACCGCGCCCAGCGCGGCATGAGCACCTTCCGGGAGGACTCGCTGGTCCACCTGCGGGACGTGTTCACGCCCAGGTTGGATGACGTGTACACGCGCACCCGCGAGGAGCTGCGGGCCCTGGTCCGCGCGCGGGCGGGCGCCGCGGGAGGGCCCCACGCGGACCTCGCCGACGCCGTGGCGGATGCCACCGCGGAGTACCTGACGCTGGAGCGCTCCGCGCTCCGCGCCCTCGACGACGTCCAGCGCCAGGTGAACACGCTGCTCCAGCGTCCCCACCCGCCGAGGCCCTTCTCCAACAAGGACCTGTCACTCCACCACCGCATGCGCGCTGGGACTGTCGGCGTGCTGCCGTACCTGCTGGACGTGTTCCGGGACGAGCTGGGCGTCGACATCGACAACTCGGAGGAGGGCACCCGGCTCGGCCAGCTCAGCAACGCCGCGTGAGCGGGCCCGGGAGGTCCTGAGCCGCCGAGCACCGGGGGCGGGCGTCCCCGCCCGCGTGTTCTCGTCCCATCCGCTCACGGGGTCTGCCATCCTCGTCGCACGTCATGGGCCCCCGAACACATCCGCTCTTCATCCCCGAACTCGTGCGCATCAAGCCCGGTGCGCTGGACAGGACTGGCGTCTACCTCGCGCGTGCGGGGCACCGGCGCGCCGTCCTGCTGGTGAGCGCCGGGCTGCTGCCGGAGCTGGGCCAGCGCATGGACGCCAGCCTCGCGCGCGAGGGCGTGGCCCTGGTGGGCCGCGAGGAGGTGGACGAGGCGAGCTTCGAGCGGGCCTCCGCGCTGTTCAGCCGCCTTCCCCCGGGCAGTCAGGCCATCATCGGCTTTGGCGGCGGACGGGCCCTGGATGTGGCCAAGTACGTGGCCTTCCTCGCCGGCCTTCCGTACTTCGCGGTGCCGACGTCGCTGTCGAACGACGGCTTCTGCAGCCCCCAGTCCAGCCTCACCCAGGGAGGCCGCCGCCGCTCGCTGCGCGCGGCGATGCCCTCCGGCGTGGTCGTCGACACGGATGTCTGCCTTCGCGCGCCGGACCCGCTCTGGTGGTCGGGCATCGGCGACCTGGTGGCGAAGGTGACGGCCATCGCCGACTGGAAGCGGGCCTTCCATGCCCGGGGCACGCCGGTGAATGACTTCGCGGCGCTGCTTTCGGATGCGACGGTGTTCCAGTTCATGGCGAGGCCCGTGAGGGATTTGGAGGGCGTCCGCCTCCTGGCCACGTCGCTCATGCTGAACGGGATTGCCATGGAGGTGAGCGGCTCCTCGCGGCCGGCCAGCGGAAGCGAACACCTGATATCCCACGCGCTGGATGCGGTGGCCTCCCGCCCCAGGCTCCACGGGCTGCAGGTCGGCGTGGCGACGTACGTCGTCAGCCAGCTGCAAGGCCAGGGAACGGAGCGCGTGGCCTCCGTGCTGGAGGCGACCGGCTTCTGGCGGGGCATCCGCGCGGACCCGTTCTCCCGCCGGGAGTGGCTCGAGGCGGTGCGGCTCGCGCCCACCCTGAAGGACGACTTCTACACCGTGCTCTCGTCTCGGGACTGCGCGCCCGAGGTCGAGACACTTCTCGAGACAGACGCGAGGCTCGTGAGCTGCTTCGTGGATTGATGCAGCTGTAGCTGGGTTGTCTGGAATGGGGAATTCGTGTAAAACTGGGTAGCTCGGCCCCCTGTTTCGTTCCATCCAGCCGAGCAGCCAGGGAGACTCCGATGAAGCGCTCGAGCACATGGATGATGGTCTGCGCGGTCGGTCTGATGGTGGGCTGCGGAGGACCGCTGGAGGAAGAGGCCGCACCGCCGGAGGCGCCCGAGGCCCAGGAAGAGGAGCTCTTCGAGCAGACCCTCCTCCGCGAGCTGCCGGATGGGACGCTGTCGCAGGAGACGACGCTCATCACCCGGAAGGAGCAGCTCGCCCAGCTCGCGGAGCGGGAAGCACTCCTCCAGAGCCTCGGGCTGGGCGTCACGCAGCAGGACCTGGACGACCTGGCCACCGACAGCAGCTGCGCCGGCTCCAGCCTCTGGCTCTTCGACCAGGCGGGGCTCGCAGGCCGCCAGCTCTGCCTCTACAAGCAGGTGGGGGCATCGCAGGGCTGGCTGGGTCTGGGGGGCGTCATCCGGTACATCAACGCCACCCGTTTCTACACCTGGTCCGGGGCGGTCCGCAGCCTCTGGGCCGGCCAGCACCCCGGCAGCCTCATGTATTGCACCTCGAGCCTCTGCTACGCCCAGCCCTATCAGAACTTCAATGCCTTTCAGCAGCTCAACACCATCACCGCCTCGGCGTCGCAGCTGAACTGGGCCTATCTGTACGACCCGTGAGCCTTCTTTCGTGGGGTGGGGGACGGAGGTCCATCCGTCCCCCGGGGTGGTGCGGGGCGCCTACCGGTAGTCCCACTTCTGGTTCGAGGCGCCGGTGCATTCCCAGAGATGCAGCTTCGCGCCGCTGTTCGGGTTGAAGGCCTCGATGTCCACGCACTTGTTGGCGAGGTAGCTGACCAGGTCACCCGCCGCGCTCAGCACGAAGTCCTGGGCGGGGTTGGTGTTGCAGTTGGCAATCTGGATGGCCGTGCCATTGGCCGTCGACGCGCCGGCCACGTCCAGGCACTTGCCGCCAATCCGGACCTTCCTTCCGTCGAAGGTCCACTGCTGGGCGTTGGTGCCATTGCAGTCCCACATCTGGACGCGGACGCCGTCGGAGAAGTTCGAGTTGGGCACGTCGATGCACTTGCCGTTCATGCGCGAGACGAACGCCCTGCCACCGCCGCCACCGCCGCTCGTCGTCAGCGTGAGGCCGTAGACGCTCAGGATGGGGTTGAGGGGCTGGTAGAACGTCTGGGGCGCGCTGGAGGAGCAGTCCCCGGCCACGCCGGACGTCACGCCCTGGGCCTGGTTGCCGGACAGCCACGAGCCGCCCGAGTCACCGCCGGCGGCGCACGCGTTGCTCCGGATGAGGCCATAGACGGGGCCCACGGAGTAGTTGACCGTCACGTTCTTGGTCTGGATGACGCCACACCGCCAGCCGGTGGTGTAGCCGGACCGACAGACGGACGCATTCACCCCGGCCTCCTGCGAGCCGGCGACGACGACGTTGGCGTTGTTGTAGTTGTAGACCCACGGCTGCGTCGTCCAGGAGCCATTGGTCGCCACCCAGCCGTAGTCGTTGGTGGGGAAGGTGGACGCGCGCACGGTGCCCATCGCCACGCCGTTGTAGCCGCTGGTGGCGGTGCCGGCGCCGCCGCAGTGGCCCGCGGTGACGAAGCCGCCGTTGACGGAGAAGCCCACCGAGCAGCGCGAGTTGTTGAAGTAGTACGGGTCACCGCCGCGCACGTCGTACACCGGGCGGGGCGCCTCCTTGGACGGCACCAGGCGGATGCTCCCGTCCTTCGCGCCGCTGCTGCGGGCGACGAAGGCGTCGGCCCGGGCCTTCGCCATGCCGGAGTCCTCGGCGTGCACGACGACGCTGTTGGTGGGCAGGTCGACGTACCAGTAGTGGATGGACGGGGTGGCCTCCTTCGCGCTGCCGTTCAGCTCCTCCATCACCCGGTTCAGCGCGGCCAGGCTCCGGGCCACCTTCCGGGGCTCGGCGCCCGCGCGGCGCACGCGCTCGGCGCTGGCGTCGTCCGTGACGCCGACGATGAGCTGGCTGCCGTCCTCGTTCAGCCAGGCGCCACCGAAGGTGTCACCCAGCTCCCCGCGCAGCTTCGCCTCCAGGGCGGGCGCCTTCGCCTCGAAGGCCAGCCGGCGGCGGACCTGCTCCTCGGTGAGCCCCAGGTCCCGGCGCATCGCGGAGACGAGCTCCGGCGACACGTCCTGGGCAGGCAGGGCGGCCGCCTCCGCGGCGGGGCTCCTCGAGGACGCGGCCTCGGCGCTGGCCGGCAGGCCGTGAGCAGTCGTGAGGCCGGCGAACAGCGCCGTGAGGCTGGAGAGCGTCGTGAACGTATGTTTCTTCATTGACTGGACTTTCTCTGGCTGGGGGACCCCCTGGACGCGCCTGCTTCATGCACGCATGCAGGGAGAGGGAAGGGGACTGTCCCTCACCTATCCTGTAGTTTTAGCCGGAAAATCTGTCAATACCTGCAAAGCCTGAGTATGTTCGATATCTGGAGCAAGTCGGCTTCGCCCCTGGTGCCGCACGGCCCGCCACGGCCCCCACCGGGGGCCGGGAGCGCTGTTCAGCACTGGATACCGCACGGGTCGAATGAAACTGGAAATACCGGTCCAAATAACAATCTCTGCAAATTCCGTTTTTAGCGGTGTTCACCTGGGGTTTGACTGTGGACGCGCTCCGGGTGTGGGGCGCCTTCGCTCAGGAGAACCCCATGCGCCTCGCGTCGAAGTGGGCTGTCTGTCTCGCGTTGTGTCTCGGAGCAGTGGGGTGGGCCTTCCAGCCCTCCCAGCCGAGCACCCTGGCGAGTCAGGCCTTCTTCAAGCCCGAGCTGTACCTGCCCGTCTCGAACATGCCCCTGGACGAGGCCCGCTCGAAGCTGAAGGGCGTGGGGCCTGGCGCGTGGGAGGACTTCTTCGCGCGCAACGGCCGCGACTTCCACGTGTATGTGGACCCGCTGTCCGGCACGCCCTCCGCCATCCAGGGTGCCATCCCGCTCATTCCCGGCACGGGCGTGCGCAATGAGGTCACCCTCGCCACCGTCCACCAGCAGCTCGGACGGTCCGTGGGGGCGGTGGACGAGGCGGTGGTGGCGGACCTCCTCTTCAAGTTCATCAGTGACAACCAGGCCGCGCTCGGCGTGGACATGATGCAGCTGGGCGAGCCCCGCGTGGCGCGAGTCACGGACACGCTCTGGCAGGTCCACATCCCGCAGCAGGCGGACGGCATCCCGGTCCGTCACGGCCGGCTCGTGGCGACCATCAGCCACGGCAACCTCGTGCTGCTCGGCACCGAGGCGTGGAGCAACGTCACCGACTCCACGAAGCCCGCGCTGGATGCCCAGCAGGCGCTGACGGCCGGAGGTGAGCGCTTCGGGCTCCTGGAGACGCCCGGCCAGCTCTGGATGCAGCCCACGCTGGAGCTCGCCCCCATGGCCCGCACCGGGACGCCGGGCTTCGGCGAGGGCTACCGCCACCAGCTCGTGTGGACCTATGGCTTCCAGAACCCCGGAGAGAATGAGCGCTGGAAGGTGACGGTGGACGCCCACACGGGCGAGGTGCTGGCGCTCGAGGACGACAACCACTACCTGGACGCCACCATCAAGGGCGGCATCTACCCGCTGACCAACACGGAGATCTGCCCCGCGAACGAGACGTGCGGCACCCTGCAGCCCAACATGCCCATGCCGTGGGCCAACACGGGGCTCGCCGCTCCCAACAACTTCACGGACGGCGCCGGCGTCTTCGCCTACAGCTCCGGCAACGTCACCACCACCCTGGCCGGCAAGTACGTGCGCGTCACGGACACCTGCGGCTCCGTCACCTTCAGCTCCGCCACCGGCAACATCCAGATGGGTGGCACCAACGGCCAGCATGACTGCGCCACGGGAGGCGGTGGGGCGGGCAACACGCCAGCGGCGCGCTCGGCCTTCTACGAGACGAACCGGATTGCCGAGCTGGCCCGTGGCTGGCTCCCCAACAACACCTGGCTGAAGGGGCAGCTCACCGCCAACGTCAACATCAACAGCACCTGCAACGCCTTCTGGAACGGCTCCACCGTCAACTTCTACCGGAGTGGCGGCGGCTGCCGGAACACGGGTGAAATCGCGGCCATCTTCGACCACGAGTGGGGCCATGGCATGGACGACTTCGATGCCGCGGGCGCGCTCAGCAACTCGAGCGAGGGCTACGCGGACATCGCGTCCATCTACCGGCTGCAGGCCTCGTGCGTGGGCTACGGCTTCTTCCAGACGACCGACCGCGGCTGCGGCAAGACGCCGGACGGCACCGGCTACAACCAGAACGAGGCCCAGGTGGGCGCGGCCTGGTGCAACACCCGCTGCTCGGGCGTCCGCGACGCGGACTACCTGGCGCACGCGAACCAGACGCCGGCCACGCCGCAGAACTACGTGTGCCCCAAGTGCAGCTCCGGCACGGGCCCCTGCGGCAAGCAGGTGCACTGCGCCGCGTCCCCTGTCCGTCAGGCCGCGTGGGACCTGGTGGCGAGGGACCTCCAGGCGGCGCCGTTCAACTACGACTCCGGCACGGCCTTCATCATCGGCAACAAGATCTTCTACCAGGGCAGCGGCAACGTCGGCTCGTGGCACGCCTGCAACTGCACCGCCGGCACGTCAGACGGCTGTGGCGCCAGCCATGGCTACATGCAGTGGCTGGCCGCGGATGACGACAACGGCAACCTGAACGACGGCACGCCGCACATGACGGCCATCCATGCCGCCTTCAATCGCCACGGCATCGCCTGCTCGACACCCGCCCCCGCCAACGCGGGCTGCGCCAGCGGCCCGAGCACCGCGCCCACCGTCACCGCCACACCCAGCGACGGTCAGGTGGCCCTGAGCTGGAACGCCGTGGCCAATGCCAGCGAGTACTGGGTGATGAAGACGGAGGGCTACGCCGGCTGCAACTTCGGCAAGGCGAAGGTGGCCACGGCCACCGGGACGACCTACACCGACAGCGAGGTCGCCAACGACCAGCGGTACTGCTACTCCATCGTCCCCGCCAGCTCGAGCGCCTGCTTCGCCCCTGCCTCCGCCTGTGTCTGCGCGACGCCGGGTGGCCCGTGTACGCCTCCCGGAGTGGCCTCGCTCTCCACCCCGGCGGACGCGGCGACGGGCGTGGCGCTGGCGCCGGTGCTCGACTGGGCCGACGTGACGGGCGCGACGTCCTACGAGGTGCAGGTGGCCACCGACGCCGCCTTCACCAACGTGGTGCGCTCGGCTTCGGCGCTGGGCTCCAGCACCTGGAGCGTCTCTCCCGCGCTGGCCACGAACACGCAGTACTTCTGGCGGGTCCGCGCGGTGAATGCCTGCGCCAACGGCGCCTATAGCGCGGCCTTCCGCTTCACCACCACGGGGACGACCTGCCAGCCGGCGGCGGCTCCCGTCCTGACGAGCCCCGCGGACGCGGCGACGGGGGTCTCGCTCTCCCCGACGCTGGACTGGGGTGACGTGACGGGTGCCACGTCCTACGAGGTGCAGGTGGCCACCGACGCTGCCTTCACCAACGTGGTGCGCTCGGCTTCGGCGCTGGGCACCAGCACCTGGAGCGTCTCTCCCGCGCTCACCGCCAACACGCAGTACTACTGGCGGGCGCGGGCGGTGGACGGCTGCGGAGCGGGCAACTACAGCGGGGCCTTCCGCTTCACCACCCAGTCGGGAGGTGGGACGTGCCAGGCCACCGTCGCCGCCTACGACGCCACGCTCGGGACGCCAGCGTGCGGCACCGGGTGCGGCTGCGACACGGGCACCCTCGTCAACAGCCGTGGCAGCCAGTTCCTCGGCGCCGAGCCCAACCAGCCCAACACGCTCGATGGCTGCCCGGACGGGCCCTTCGGCTTCTACCACTTCGACGAGAGCATCGACCGTGTGGTGCTGAAGAGCGTGGACGGCGGGCCGATTACGCCGGGCAAGCAGGTGAAGGTGGACGTGACGGTGTGGTGCTACGACGCGACCGACAAGCTGAACCTCTACTACACGCCGACCCCGGGCTTCCCGCTGTGGAGCACGCTGGCCACCGGCCTGACGTGCACGGGGAGCGGCGCGAGGACGTTCTCCCACACCTTCACGGTGGGCAGCGGCGCCGGGCAGCACGCCCTCCGGGCCCAGTTCGTGGAGGCCAGCAGCCCGCTGTCGAGCTGCACCTTCGGCCTCTACGACGACAACGATGACGTCGTCTTCGGCGTGTCGGCCTCCGTCGCGTCGGGCCAGCCGCCGAAGCCGGCCACGCGCGGCCGCACCCGGGCGTCCCGCTAGGCTCGGCTGCCCACCGGCCCTGGCACGCGGTGCGCCAGGGCCGGTGGCCTTCCCGCCAGGACTTCACCACCCGTCTGGGGCACTCCCACCCCGGAGTCGCGCGCCTCCGTCTCCCACCGCTCCCGGTATAGGATTGCCGCGTCCAGTCGGGCAGGGGCCGACAGACGCAGCCGGTGCGGCCGCGAGGGGATTGTCGAGATGTCCGAGGTGGTCGAGTCGAGGTGCCTCCGGTGCGGTGCTCCGGATGCGGGGGACAGGGCGCGCTGTGCCTGTGGTGCCAGTCTCCTGATGGATGTGGTGCTGAAGGGCGCGGTACAGGATGAGCGCCAGCGCTTCGGGCTCGCGCGGGCGCTGGCCCTGCTCGGTCCACCGGCCCCGTCGTTCTCCCAGGCGCGGGTGGTGCTGGCGATTCCAGGCGACCGCGTGGCCCGGGGCGTCTCCACGCCCTTCGCCCAGAAGCTCCTGGACGTGCTCCATGCGCATGGCGCGGATGCATACCTCCAGCCCTCGAGCGTTCCGGAGGAAGCCCCCCGGCGCTCGTCCCGAGGCGCCCTGGTCGCGGGCCTGGCGGTCCTGGTCCTCGGCGGCGTCGCGTTCGGCGTCTGGGCGGCCCGCTCGCCCGCGCTCCAGCAGACGGCCCACTCCCTCTCGGGGGGCGCGGTGGGTGCCCCGGAGCCCGTGCGCGAGTCCGGGCCCGCGGAGCTGTCCACCCAGGAAATCTCCAAGCTCGCCTCTCCGAGCACGCTGAGCCTGCGGTGCGAGGGCAAGACGGGCTCCGGGTTCTTCGTGGACAAGGAGCTGGTGCTGACCAACGAGCACGTGGTCTGCCCGCCCGGGAAGCTGATGACGGTGGTGCTGCCCGACGGGCGGCAGCTCGTCGGGGAGACGCTGAAGTCCGACGTGGACCTGGACCTCGCCACCGTCCGCGTGGTGGGCGCGAATGCGCCCCCGCTGAAGCTCGGGGACGTCACGAGCCTGGAGCCGGGGGACCGACTCGTCTTCATCGGCAGCCCCAAGGGGCTGGACTTCACCGTCCACGAGGGGAAGGTGGGCTTCCTGGGCCGCGAGTACCTGGGGACGGGCTACGTGCAGTTCAACGCGTCGGTGAACCCGGGCAACAGCGGAGGGCCGCTGCTGAACGGGCGCGGCGAGGTGGTGGGCGTCGTCTCCATGAAGATAGAGAACGCGGACGGCCTGGGGCTCGCGCTGCCCATCCCCTACGCGAGCAAGCTCATCACCGTCCCCTCCACGCCGGAGGCGACGGCGCGCTGGGAGGCACTGCTGGCCCGGGTGGCACGCGACGAGGAGCGGGAGATTCAGCGCTTCCAGCGGGAGACGGAGCAGCCGGTGCTCTTCGGCGTCCGGAGCATCACCAACCTGGGCCTGGTGGCGCTGCTCGTCGAGCGCTTCGACGCGCTGCCCCGGCGCGTGGTGCGCCAGCTGGCGCTGGAGGTGGGAGGGCAGACGTGCCCGCTGAAGGTGGACTTCGAGTACTGGCGGCCGGTCCGGGACTCGATGTCCTCCGAGGATGACTCGCGGCGCCTTCGCTGGTTCGTGGCGCGTGGGCTCACGCAAGGCGTCCACGTCGGGGTGGCGAGGCTCCCCCTCGAGGACTGCCCGCAGTTCAGCACGGGCAGTGCCTACCTGAAGGTGGCCCAGGGCAGCGGGGAGGCCGAGCGCTTCGAGGTACCGCTCTCCGAGGTCCGCGCTGCGCAGGCGCTCGGACAGCGCAACCGGGGCGGCATCCAGCAGTGGCAGCAGGTCCTCTGGAAGCAGCGCGTGGAGGAGGAGCGCTCGCGGCAGGACACCGACGACTGGCGCAGCCGCTTCAAGCTGGCGCGGGCCCGCATTGCCACGCTGGAGGAGGAGAAGCGCGGCCTGCTGGAGGCCGAGGCCGCGGGCAAGAGCGCCGGGAAGCGCCGCTGGGAGGTGGAGGTGGAGCTGAAGCTTGCGCACAACCAGCTCGCGGAGCTGGAGCAGTACGCCACCCAGAAGAAGGTGCCACAGGAGTGGCGGCGGTAGGGGGCCACCCGGGCGCTACCGCCCGGCCTCCTGGACGCCCCCGAAGGCGACGACGCTGTCGCTCGTCAAGCCGGCGGCGTTCGCCTCGTCGGTGTCGACGTGCATGTCCAGGCGGAAGTCGGGGTGGACGCGGACGATGACGTCCCCCATGGTCATCTCGCGGTCTCCCTCGACGCGCACCTGGATGACGTTGCGGTCCTGGACGCCGAACTCGCGTGCCTCCTCCGGGCTCATGTGGACGTGGCGGAGCGCGAGGATGACGCCGCTGGGGATGGTGACGGTGCCCGCGGGGCCGCGCAGGGTGATGCCCGGCGTCCCCTCCAGCTTGCCACTCTCGCGCAGGGGCGGACTCACCCCGAGCGTGAAGGCGTCCGTCCTCGCCAGCTCCACCTGGGTCTGCTTGCGCAGCGGGTTGATGATGGCGACGCGCTGGATTTCCCCCTTGGGGCCGACCAGGTCCACCGTCTCGCGCGTGACGTACTGGCCCGGCTGGGTGACGTCGCGCTTCGGCGACAGCTCGTAGCCCGGGCCGAAGAGCGCGTCGCAGTCGGCGCGGCTGAGGTGGACGTGGCGAACGCTGACGCCCACGGGGATGGGCCGCGCGCGCACGCTGCGCAGGGTGGCCGTGGGCCCCACCAGGCAGCGCAGCACCTCGCGGGCAATCATCCGCTCCTCGTCGGTGCGCACCACCAGCACCTGGGTGGGGGCGCGTGGCGCGGAGATTTCGACGATGCCGCCATGGTCCGCCGCGCGCTTCGTCTCGTTGGCCTTCTCGTCGAGCGCGACGCCCATGAAGAACAGCCCCTCGCACACCCGGCTGCGCACCAGCGCGGAGTTCTCGCCGATGCCGCCGGTGAACACGAGCGCATCCGCGCCGCCCAGCACGGCCGCGTACGCGCCGATGTACTTGCGGAGGCGGTGGACGAACACGTCGATGGCCAGGCGCGCGCGCGGGTCGCCGGCGTCCGCCGCCTTCTGCACGTCGCGGAAGTCGGCGCTGATGCCCGACAGGCCCGCGAGGCCGGACTGGCGGTTGAGCAGGGTGTCAATCTGCTCCGTCGTCATGCCGTCCTTCGCGAGCAGCAGCGGCAGGGCGGGGTCCACGTCGCCGGCGCGCGTGCCCATGACCAGCCCCTCCAGCGGCGTCATGCCCATGGAGGTCTCCACGGAGACGCCGCGCTCGATGGCGGACACGCTGGCGCCACCGCCGAGGTGGCAGGTGATGAGCTTGAGGCGCGACAGGTCCGTCTTGAGGTGCTCGGCCGCGGACAGCGCCATGAACTGGTGGCTCGGGCCATGGAAGCCGTAGCGGCGCACGCCCTTGGACAGATACAGCTCGTGCGGCACGGCGTACGTGTACGCCTGGGGCGGGAGCTGCGCGTGGAACGCGGTGTCGAAGACCGCGACGTGGGGCACCGAGGCGAAGACCTCGCGCGCCGCGCGGATGCCGGCGAGGTTCACCGGGTTGTGCAGCGGCGCATAGCGCGCGCACTCCTCGATGATGGCCTCGACCTTCGCGTCGATGGGCGTGGGGGTGATGAGCCGCTCGCCCCCATGCACGACGCGGTGCCCGACGGCGGCGAGCGCGCTCGCGTCCGGCAGCGGGCCGCCGGTGCGCGTCAGGTGGGTGATGATGGAGCGCAGCGCGCCCTGGATTTCCCGTCCGTCGACGGGGGTGTTGCCACCCTCGTGGACGTGCACGGCCTCCGCGCTGCCGACACGCTCGACACGCCCCGCGGCGAGGCGCGCCTCCGTGTCCATCTCATAGAGGTTGTATTTGACCGAGGTCGAGCCGACGTTGACGACGAGCACCTTCATGGGGCGTCAGCCTAACATGGCCGCCCTCGCCGGCAGGTCCGGCCGGCGCTAGCCGCCCATCTTCGCCATGCGGCGCTGCATCTCCTCGGGCGACACGTCCTCGACGTGCTGCCCGAGCGTCCACTTGTTGCCCTCGGGGTCCTCGAACTGGCCGGAGCGGTCACCGTAGAACTGGTTCTCCACGGGCCGGAGCACCTTGCCACCGGCCTTCACGAAGCGCTCGGCGAGCGCATCCACGTTCTCGGTGTAGATGGAGAGCCCGATGGGCGAGCCTCCCAGCGTCTTCGCGCTCTTGTTGCCCCACTCGGGCATCTCGTCGGCCACCATCATCCGTGAATCGCCAATCCGCAGCTCGGCGTGAGCGACCTTGCCGCCTGGCATTGGAAGCCGGTACAGCTCCACCGCGCCGAGCGCCGCCTTGTAGAACTCGATGGCCTTCGCGGCATCGCGCAGCGTGAGGAACGGCGTCAGGGTGTGATAGCCCTCGGGAATCGCCTTCGGCATGTGAGCTCCTGAGTGAGGCCCCGCGCCAGACGGGGCGGCGGCAAACTGGACGGAACAACCGTTCAGGTCAAGTTCGTTTCGCCCGTTGTTTCCGTCAGGAGACCCAGAGGCGGTGCACTCCCGGCTGGCCGCGCGAGTCTCGCTCCAGACGGAAGCCATTTGCATCTCTCGGACCGAAGTGTGCCGCCGCGTACACCGCACTGCGTCCCAGGTAGGGCGCGACCTCCAGCACTCCCACTGGCGCCAGCCGTACGCCAGCGAGGCTGGACCACACCATCGCTCGATGGCGCAGATAGCTCCACACGTCGCGACGCACGAAGCCCGAGTCCGTCAGGAACCAGGCCGCCAGCAGCGGTACCGGGGGCTGGCGTGCGTCCAGCTCGCTTTCGTCCTGGATGGGGCCCCAGCGGAGGACCCACATGCCCCACGGCCGGCGCTCTGGCTCCCGGGACGACCAGTCGTCGACGAGCCGCTGGACGGCATGCTCCACGAGCTGCTGGAGGTCTTCTTCGTGCGTCACCTTCACGGGGCTCCCCGGGCCAGGGTGGCACAGCGGCCGTGGCCGTGGCCAGGAGCAGCCGCGGGGCGCGGGCGCCTCCAGGACGTGCCTGGAGGCGCCGCAGGGGCCCTCGCTACTGCCGGACGACGCGCTTCAGCCTGAAGGGCGAGGGAGACTCGCTCATCGTGAAGTAGCTGGCGCCGTTGGCCTCGTACTCGATGGCCTCACCCTGGCCCTCCACGGTGTCCGTCAGGGCGACGGGCGTGGCCGCGAAGGCCGTCTCGAACGCGGCACCCGCCGGGGCGCGGAACTCGTAGACGGTGCGGTAGGTCCGGAGGATGAAGCGGTTGGCGCACGGGTGGATGGCCGCGGACGTGGCCTTGGGGAACTCCGGGTCCGAGTTCGTCGGCAGCTGCAGGTTCGCCACGAAGATGAGCGTCGTCAGGGTATCCGGCGCCGGCATCGGCTTGGGGAACTTGTAGACCTTGCTCAGGCCGGTGGACGACTTGGTGATGACATAGATGTCACCGGTCGTCGGGTGCACCATGATGGACTCGGCGTCCTTCGGGGTGTCCGGGTACTGGAAGGGGAACTTCTCCGCCGTGAGGCTGCCGCTCGTCTGGCCGCCGCCGATGTTGGGCTCCGGAATCCGATACACGGCGAAGGTGGACGGCGGCGTGGGGAAGTTGGCGCTGGCGCGGCCGATGTCTCCCATGAAGATGCACTTGCCGGCCGGGCACGGACCCGTGGCGACGTCCTCCCAGTCCGCGGGCGTCACGTCGGCGACGTTGAAGGTGCCCAGGGTGCTGGCATTGGCGGCGCTGATGGCGACCACGGCCGTGGTGTCCTCGTTGTGGACGTAGATGACGCCCGGCGTGAGGCGGCTGGCGGCCAGGCCGGACGGCTCCACGATGGCGGTGGACGCCACGGTACCCACCGTCGTGTACGTGGGCGCGAAGGTGTCTCCCACGGTGCACGCGGGCGCGCCCGCGGGCCGGAGCGCGACGACCTGGGCGACGTTCGTCTGGGCGTACGGCGAGCTGCCGTTGAACGCGGGCTGGAGCCCCGCGGCGCCCAGGTCCTTGTAGGCGGCGTCATAGAGCAGCCCGGTGGACGAGGAGACCAGGCACGTGTCGAACGGCTCGGTGAAGCCCGTGGGAGGAACGATGGGGCTGACGGGGCACGCCGCGCCGGTCCAGATCTGCGCGCCGAACCAGACCGCCAGGCCGTTGGCGGCAGTGGTGGTGATGGCGGGCGTGTCGAAGCTCGCGGTCGTCCCGTTCTTCTGGCCGCTGTGGGCGTCGATGGGATTGGCGTTGTCCGCGCCCGAGAACGCCGAGATGCTGCCCGCCATGTAGCTGGCGAGGTCGATGGTGAACGCGTAGCTCGCGGGCTCGGCGCTGCCGGCGACCTTGTAGAAGACCCAGGCCTTGATTTGAGACGCGCTCTGGTCGGAGCGCAGCAGCGTCCAGCCCGCGGGAGCCGTCGCCACGGCGGCGACGTTGTTCCGGTTGATGATGCGCGCGAGCAGCACGTCACCCGCCACCGTACCCGTCGGCTTTGCGATGGTGAGCGAGGTGATGCTCTTCCCGCTGGCCGTGCTGCTGCTCCGGTAGCTCACCGTCGACAGTGCCTGGGACGCGGCGGTGGTGGCTTCGAGGGGCGCCTCGGCCTCCTGCGGCCCACATCCCAGCAGGGACAGCAGCGAAGCCGCGACAACGAATCGTGATGCGTCATGCCTGAAGACCTTCAATGTCATTCCAATCTCCGGTGGTTGGCTCGGCACAGTCCTAGAGGCGGCTGCGAAGCTCCTATCTCAAGGATTTTTCACAAAAGAAAAGGGGACTCGGACGCCCAGGCAACGCTCGTTGCCCCGCGCTGGAATCTTCCGCATTCGCGCGTAGAACAACTCAGAGGCTTCGCTGCGGGTGGAAGAGTGTGACTGTGCGTGCAGCCGGTTGCTACTGGCCACGGGCCGGCGCCCTGAGGAGTGGCTGCGCCGCCTGCCCCTCGTGCTGGCTCCTGCGAATGGTGGCGAGAGCCGCCGGGCCACTCCACGCCCTCGGAAGCAGCGGTGGCGCGCCTGGGAACACCGCGAAAACGAAATCGCCGGCAAGCGGTCTCCCGCTCGCCGGCGATTTGAACCCAGCGCGTGTGCGCGGGAGGGACTACGGAATGTTGGCCCGGATGACGCCACCGGTGCAGCCGCGAGGACCGCCACGAACCTTGGTCTTGATCTTCATGGTCTTCTCCTGGTTTTTGCTGCGTGGCTCCAGTCGTGCGAGTGGATTCAGCAGCGCACGCGGAGTGGTGCAATCAGAGACGGATGGGCGACCCACGTCAAGTCTTAACTGTAGATTGTATGTCAATATACACGGTGTTGCATCATGGTGCGCTGTGCCAGGCGGGGGAGCTTGCCTGGTTCGAGGCCCGGAAAAAACAAATCGCCGGCAAGTGGTCTCCCACTCACCGGCGACTCGCTTCAGCCGCGCCTGCTCATGCGCGACCTGGAATTACGGGAGCTGCGTGGTCAGCACGGGGTCGCGAACGATGATGGGGCCGATACCGCCGCCACAGCCGCGAGGACCGCCACGAACCTTGGTCTTGATCTGCATGGTGTTCTCCTGGTGGGTGCTACATGAACTTCAGCGAATCAACCGCGCGGGGTTCCGCGCGAACCGGAACTACGGGATCTGGGTGCGCACGCCGCCCGTGGTGGTGATGACGCCGCCGCAACCACGGGGACCGCCGCGAACCTTGGTCTTGATCTGCATGGTGTTCTCCTGGTGTTTGATGCGCTGGCTCCAGTGATGCGGACGTAAAAGCCATCCACTTGCTGGAGTAAAAGGATTAAAAGGCGTGGCCACTCTTCACGTCAAGCCCCCGAGCATTAATACAGTCCTGATAAAAACGGGCGTCTGGATTCTCAGCGGATGAGCTGTGTTTGTTTGGGAATCTGAGAAACAAGTGACGGCCATCAAAAACGAAAATCGCCAGCAGGCGGTGCTCCGCCCACTGGCGATTGGGGTCCTCCGCGCATGTTTCATGCGCGAGCGGAGACTACGGGATCTGGGTGTAGGTGCCGTCGATGCCGCGAACGGGACCGATGACGATGGGACCGCCGCAACCACGGGGACCGCCGCGAACCTTGGTCTTGATCTGCATGGTGTCTCCTGGTGGGTGATACGGAGGCTCCAGCAAGACGGATACAGTCGCCACCCGTTTGCTGGAGCAAGGGATTAGACGGCGTGATTCCTTCCCACGTCAATCCCCCCAGGACAAATACAGTGTCGTCGAACTCGGGCCGGCCTGCCCGCCCTGGGATGTCCTGAAAAAAACAAATCGCCGGCGAGCGAGGCTCCGCTCACCGGCGATTCATGTGACTCGCGCAGTGGGTCAGGCCGCCGAGGCGACCGCCGCGGTTTCGATGCGCGTGGTGTCCGCCGAGCTCTCGATGATGATGCCCAACTGCTCCTTGAAGACTTCCAGCAGGTACGGCATCACGCCGATGGTGTTCTTGCGCAGGTTGAGGTGGATGGCGAGGTCCAGGTTGGTGAACCGCCGCGTCGGGTGCTCGCGCCCCGCCAGCACGTTGACGTGGCGCTGGATGTCCTCCAGGGCGCCCACCACGGAGCGCTCCTTGGCCAGGAAGTCGGTCAGCGCGTCCGCGATGGCGCCGATGATGGACTCGTCACCGCCCGGCGGAGTGCCGGCGCGGGCGTGGAGCACCTCGCGCAGCTGCTGGGCGACGCGGGCGTCCTGCGCGGTCCTCTCGGGCGTGTACACCGGCTTGAAGCGCACCAGGGTGTCCTCCCGGAAGCCCGGAAGCCCGCGCTGGGCGTTCTCGAACATCTCCACGTAGCGGTCACCGGCCCACTCCCGCTGGACGGAGGTGTGCTGCCGCGTGGGGATGATGATCTTCCAGTCGAGCTCCACGCGCTTGCGCAGCTTGCCCCAGGGGCCCTCGGAGGGGTCCTCCACCTTGAGGACCTGCTCGCGGATGCGCTCGTAGGCGAGCCCCATGTGGCTCCAGAGGTTGAACTGGAGGCTGTAGTGCTGGATGCCCCGCAGGCCGTAGTCGATGGCCTTGGGGATTTCGGCGTCATGCCCCGTGGTGGGCGTGCTGCCGTCCGCCAGGGGCTTGCCGTCCAGCATCGTGGCGAAGAACTCGTCCACCATGTGCGGAGGCCCGGCGCACACACCGCGGGTCGACAGGAAGTGGTTGTCGCGCTCGGTGAGGTGGAGCAGCTCGGCCGCCGAGATGGGGTGGTCGTACGGCATCGGCTGTTCCGGCAGGTGCATGAGGTAGATGGCCACCATGCGCACGCCGTCCGTCACCCGGAAGATGGACGACAGCACCGGGTCCATCGTCCCGTTGGGGATGGGGTCGTGCTGCCGCATCAGCATCAGGGTGGGCAGCGCCAGCACCGCACAGGAGAAGGCGTGCAGGTCACCCAGCCGCCAGCGCCCGTCCGGGAGCAGGGGATAGCGGCGCAGGAACTCCTCGCGCATCTTGAGCACGCCCTGGAGCGTGGGCTTCCAGTGCCGCGTCATGGACCGGAGCGCCGTGACGTTCATCAGCGCGTCGTCGCGGTAGCGGCTGCCCGGGTAGGGGCACGCCTTGAACTCCGTCTCCTTCTTCATGCGCATCGTGTCGGGGAAGACGTTGCTCTCCCCGACGTGGCGGTTCTCCGCGTCGATGGCGGGATGCGCGAGCCGGTGCACGGGAAGCATGGCCTCCACGTAGCCCAGCTCCAGCGGGCGCCCGGTGAGCGTGCGCGTGACGTGGGCCGTGTCCGGGTTCCACCACAGGGGCTCGGTGGGGGCCACCCGCTCCGCCTCCATCTGCAGCAGCCGCTTGTGGTAGGCCGTCTCCGTGGCGGCCTTCGGGGCCTCGCGCGAGAGGATGTTCTCCTTCACCAGCGCGGTGAGCAGCTCCTGGACGCGCTGCCAGGGAAGCGGCTCGCCATTCGTCCAGGTGGTGGCGCTGCCGGCCATGAACTCGTCCTGCTTCAGCAGGTTCTCACCGAAGGGCTGCAGCTCCGGCTCCTCGATGGTGATTTCCTTGAGGCCGTAATAGATGCGCAGCTCCCGGACGCCCTCCGGATTGGACACGTACTCGCTCACGAAGCGGCGCCTCATGGGCAGGTACAGCGTCTCGTGGGGATCCACCGGCGACACTTCTTCCCGACTCATTGGACTGCTCCTGGAGGTCAGGCCTGGTGCGAAATTCCAGGCATCACGGACGTGGACTCTTTCACAGCCGCGAGAGGCCCTTCAAGGGGTGGGGGTTCCACCAGGCCGAAATGAAAATCGCCAGCAGGCGGTGCTCCGCCCACTGGCGACGTGTGTCAGCTGCGCATGCTTTGCTGCGTGCTACTCCA
This sequence comes from Pyxidicoccus xibeiensis, assembly GCF_024198175.1. Lineage (NCBI taxonomy): Bacteria > Pseudomonadati > Myxococcota > Myxococcia > Myxococcales > Myxococcaceae > Pyxidicoccus > Pyxidicoccus xibeiensis. Next base: position 138,043 of record NZ_JAJVKV010000007.1, on the reverse strand, counting down.
GCACCGCGCCGCAGAGACGGGGACCGCCGCGAACCTTGGTCTTGATCTTCATGGTATTTCTCCTGGTGGCTACGACACGTGGACTCCACCCGCGTGAATGGACAATCCAGACGCACCGGTAGAGTGAGACATGAAGCGCACTGCACGTCCGCTCATCGAGTCAGCGGACGACCCAGCTGAAGCAACCACGTACAGCGCTACCGCAGGTCGAAGCTCTAGAGCCGGACCGTACCGCAGCTGCGAGGACCACCACGAACCTTGGTCTTGATCTGCATGGTCTGCTCCCGGTGAGTGATACGTGGGTCCCAGCCTCGCGCCCGGCCGCACCGGCCGCGAAGTGGAAATCTCATTTAAACACGGAGGGTCCAGCTGTCAAACCTCTCCGGGAGAAACGGTGCGTCAATCCAGACGTGGATGTCATCAGCGGGGTGGGGATGAAACACCGCGTCGTTCGGACCCGTGAGGTCGCGTGTTTCCGAGTGGAGCCGGGCGCATGCTTCCGACGTGCGTCAAAGGTGATGTCACGGGTTTCATTGAACACAGTCAGCCCTGCGACGTGCCTCGAATAGAGGGCCCCGGCGCGCGAAGAAAACAGCCTGAATCCCTTGACTAGCCGGTCTGTCATGGAAATACACTTTCTACTCCAGGCGCGCATGGGGCGGTCTCATGCACGTGACTGGAGAACACACCTGCACCAGGAGCTGGCCATGCAGATCAAGACCAAGGTTCGCGGCGGTCCCCGCGCCTGCGCCGCCGTCATCTAGTCCTCACGAATAGATGGGGCAGTACCAGTCGCCAGTGGGCGGAGCATCGCCCGCTGGCGATTTCTTTTTGCCCGGAGTCCCCGGTGGACGGCCCGCACGGCTGTCGCGGTGCGTCAGGTGCTTTCGAGGACGACGCGATGTTCCGTGATGGTGGAAAGAAGGGTGAATCTCAGGGGGTCTTGACTCGCGGGTAATGCCTAGGTTTAAGTTTTCTACTCCAGATGCGCATGGGCTGTTCCATCCGCGTTCTGGAGTTCGCGACTCACACCAGGAGAAGACCATGCAGATCAAGACCAAGGTTCGTGGCGGTCCCCGTGGTTGCGGCACGTACGACGTCGTGCTGGCCTGAAACACGGCGTGTTGAACCCAGTCACCAGCGAGCGGGAATCCGCTTGCTGGTGGCTGTCTGAGTCGTGCGGAGCCGGGGGACCCGCCGCGCGAGTCGCAGCACCGCATCTCAAGGACCGGACATGAGGGCCGCCAGGGTCAGACGCGCGCGGTAGCGTCGGCGTGGAACGAGCTCGGGTGGGGTCCATGACCTTGAAGACATCTCCTTCGGCGATTCGGCCGGCTCCGCGCATTGAGGTAGGCTTCATCCATGAGGGTTGAAGGCATGTTCCCACGCACCCTGCGCGCCCTGGTGCGCGGGCGCGGGCGGTCGGCGTTCTGGTTGTTACCGGTGGGGCTGTTCGCGGTGTGGGGGACCTGGTTCCTGCGCGCGCGAATCACCGTGTACGAGCCCAGCGTGCGGGCGCGGCTGGAGGTCCACCGCGACGTCTACTCCGTCGACGCTCCCGTGGAGGGGCGGCTGGTGAAGACGCAGGTGGAGCTGCACCGCCAGGTCCGCGCCGGAGAGGTGCTCGTCGAGCTGGCCCGCGAGCAGGAGCAGCGGCAGCTCGCGGAGGCCGAGGCGGTGCTCCAGGGCGTGGGGCCGCAGCTGGTGGCGGCGCGCGCGGAGCTGGAGGCGGAGCTGGGCGCGATGGTGGCGCAGCAGGGGCAGGGCGCCGCCGGAGTGGAGGAGGCGAAGGCCCGGCTCATCGAAGCCGAGGCGCTCGCGCGCCGGGCGCGGGAGGAGGGCGCCAGCACCGAGAAGCTCTGGACGCAGGGGCTGGTGAGCGAGGCGGAGTGGGGCCGGGTGCGCTCGGAGCTGGAGCGCTTTGGCGCCGCGGAGCAGGCCACGCGCGCCGCGCTGACGCGGGTGAAGCTGGAGGGGACGATGCAGTCCTCCGAGCGGCGCATCCGCGTGGCCTCGCTGCAGCGGGAGATTGCCGGGCTCGAGGCCTCGGAGAGCGTGGCGCGGGCCACGGTGGAGCGCCTGCGCGAGGAGCTGGAGCGCCGCGTGGTGCGGGCGCCCGCGGACGGCGTCATCGGCGAGACGGGCTCCGTGCGGGTGGGCGCGCAGGTCCGGGCGGGGGACCGGCTGGCCACCGTCGTCGCGGGAGGCGACGTGCGCATCGTCGCGCAGCTGTCTCCTTCCACGGCGCTTGGGCGCGTGCGGGCGGGGCAGCGGGCGCGCATGCGGCTGGAGGGCTTCTCCTGGACGGAGTTCGGCATGCTGGAGGCCACGGTGGTGGCGGTGGCGAGCGAGGCCCGCGACGGGCTGGTGCGCGTCGAGCTGTCGGTGGACGACATGCCGGAGGGCATCCCGCTCGAGCACGGGCTGCCGGGCTCGGTGGACATCGCGGTGGAGCAGGCCACCCCCATGCGGCTGGTGCTCCGCTCGCTGGGGCGCGGGCTGGAGGCGCCGCCGCGCGCGGGGACGGGCGGCCCCGCGGCGCGCGACGAGGTGGAGCTGTCCCGGGGCGGGAGCTGAAGCCATGGCCGGCGCCACGCGTCTTCTCATCCCCGAGGTCATCCAGACCTCCGCCATGGACTGCGGTCCGGCGGCCCTCAAGGCGCTGTTCGACGGCTTCGGGCTGCAGGTCAGCTACGGCCGGCTCCGCGAGGCCTGCCAGACGGACATCGACGGCACGTCCATCGACGTGCTGGAGGAGCTGGCCAACAAGCTGGGCCTGAACGCCTCGCAGGTCATGCTCCCGCGGGACCAGGTGCTGATGCCTGAGACCGGCGCGCTGCCGGCCATCGCGGTGGTGCGCCTGGCGGACAGCAACCTGCACTTCGTCGTCGTCTGGAAGCGCTGGGGCAACCGCATCCAGATCATGGACCCCGCGCTGGGGCGGCAGTGGGTGACCGTCTCCCAGCTGATGGACCGCCTCTACGTGCACTCGACGCAGGTCCCCGCGGACGCGTTCCGCGAGTGGGCCGGCACCGAGGAGTTCCTCGCGGGGCTGCGGCGCAGGGTGGCCGCGCTCGTCGGCGGGGCCCTGGCGGAGCGGCTGGTCGCGGAAGGGCTCGCGGACGCCTCCTGGAAGGGCCTGGCGTGCCTGGACGCGACGGTGCGGCTGGTGCAGACGCTGGTGGACGGCGGTGGCGTGCAGCGGGGCGAGGTGGCGGCGCGCTTCGCCGAGCAGCTGCTGCGCGAGGTGCGCGAGGCCCTGGAGCAGGGGCGCGCCGAGGAGCTCATCCCCCCGCCCTACTGGACGGCGGTGGGCAAGCCCGGCGAGGAGGAAGTCACGCTGCGCGGCGTCGTCTGCATCCTCGCGAAGGGGCTGCGTGGCGAGCCGGCCGAGGACGAGCCGCCGCTGTCCGCGGAGCTCCAGGCGGCCCTGCTCGAGCCTCCCACGCGGCCGCTCAAGGAGCTGCTGGGAATGCTGCGCCGCGACGGCGTGCTGGCGCCGGCGGTGCTCGCCGCCATCGCCGCGACGGCCGCGGTGGGCGGCTTCCTGGAGGCGCTGCTCCTGCGAGGCATCATCGACGCGGGGCGCTACCTGACGACAGCGGAGCAGCGCATCGCCGGCATCGCGACGCTGCTGGTGCTGCTGGGGGTGATGCTCACGCTGGAGTTCCCGCTGGCCATCGGCACGCTGCAGCTGGGGCGGAGGCTGGAGGTGCGCCTGCGGCTCGCCTTCCTCGACAAGATTCCCCGCCTGGGGGACCGCTACTTCCGCAGCCGGCTCGTGTCCGACATGGCCCAGCGCTGCCACGGCATCCACATGGTGCGCACGGTGCCCACGCTCGGCGTGACGCTGGTGCGCGCCTCCGCGGAGCTGCTGGTGACGCTCGGGGGGCTGGTGTGGCTGGCGCCGCGCAGCGCGCCCCTCATCATCCTGGCCGGGGCCATGGCGCTCGCCGTGCCGCTCATCGCGCAGCGCTCGCTGCTCGAGGCGGACCGCCGCATGCGGGACTTCGACGGCGTGCTGTCGCGCTTCTACCTGGACGCGCTGCGCGGGGCCGTGGCGCTGCGGGCGCACCGCGCGGAGATGACGCTCAACCGCGCCCACGAGGAGCCGCTGCACGAGTTCGTCAACGCCGCCCGCACCCTGCTGAGCCGGGGCATCGTCGTCGACACCCTGGCCACGCTGCTCGCCACCACTGGCTCGGTGGCCATCGTCATGCACGCGCTCTCCGGGGGCGTGCAGCCCGGGGCCGTCCTGCTGCTCGTGTACTGGGCGCTGGCCGTGGCCACGCTGGGCAAGCAGCTCGCCGAGGCGCTGCGCCAGTATCCCGCCGCCTCGTCGCTCACCGGACGCCTGATGGAGCCGCTGCTCGCGCCGGACGAGGTGGGGGCCTCCCTCATCCAGACCGAGGCGCGCAAGCCCGCGGAGGAGGGGCCGAAGGGCGCCTCCTTCCAGCTGCGCGACGTGGAGGTGAAGGCCGCGGGCTTCACCGTCCTCGAGGGCATCAACGTGTCCGTCAAGGCCGGAGAGCACGTCGCCATCGTCGGGCCCTCGGGCGCGGGCAAGTCGTCGCTCGTCGGCATCCTGCTGGGCTGGCACCGGGCTTCGGGCGGCACCGTGTCGGTGGATGGCGAGCCGCTGGCGGGCGAGGCCCTGGCGCGGCTGCGGCGCGAGACGGCGTGGGTGGAGCCCGACGTGACGCTCTGGAACAAGTCGCTGGTGGACAACCTCGCCTATGGCGTCGAGATGAACGACGTGCTGCCGCGGGTGGGGCATGCGCTGCGCACGGCCGACCTCATCGACTTCCTCGACAAGCTGCCCCACGGGCTGCAGACGCGCCTGGGCGAGGGCGGCAGCCTGCTGTCGGGCGGGCAGGGGCAGCGGGTGCGCCTGGGGCGGGCGCTGCTGCGGCCCGACGTGCGGCTGGCCATCTTCGACGAGCCGTTCCGCGGGCTGGAGCGCGACCGCCGCTCGGCGCTCCTGGAGCGGGCGCGGGCGCACTTCGCGGGCACCACGCTGCTGTGCATCATGCACGACATCGCGGAGACGCTGACGTTCGACCGCGTCCTGGTCATCAAGTCGGGACAGCTGGTCGAGGACGCGAACCCGAAGGAGCTCGCGGCACGCGAGGACTCCGTCTACCGCGCGCTGCTGGAGGAGGAGGAGGAGATGCGGCGCGACCTGACGGGACGTGGCGGGTGGAGGCGGCTCGTCCTGGACCATGGCGTGCTCTCCGAGCAGCCCCCGTCCACTGAAGTCTTCCCGGCGCGGAAGGAGGCGTCGTGACGCTCATGGCGGGTGAAGCCGCGCTCGGGCCCTCGCCGGCCGCGCGGGCGACGACGCTGGAGGAGCTGGCCTGGCCGGTGGAGCGCGCGGGCGACGCGCTGGAGACCCTGGCGCGGGCGGCGCGGCTGCCGCTGCCCAACCCCCTCCCGGTCTTCTCCAAGGCCCCCTTGAATGCCAGCCGCCTGGCGTCGTGGCTGGACACGGCGGCCCAGTCCCTGGGGCTGGAGCTGTCGCTGCTGTACACGCGCCACGGCGAAGTCGAACGCTCGCTGCGCGGGGCGACGCCCGCCCTGGTGGAGGTCCTGCTGGGCCAGCGGTACGCGCTGGTCGCGCTGCTGCGCGTGTCCACCTCCGGTGACACGGCCTACGTCCTCGCGCCGGACGAGTCGCTGTGCCCCATCCCCTACACCGCGCTGACCGCCGCGGTGCAGGCGCTCGTCGAGATACAGCAGGGGCCCATCGCCGACCGCGTCCTCGCGCGGGCGGGCCTGCCGGACGCCGAGCGCGCCCTGGCCCGCAAGGCGCTGCTGGGGGCGCAGCTGGCCAACACGCACCTCGTCGCCGCGCGCTCGCTCCGGCTGCCCCCTGGCGCCCGGCTGTTGAAGCACCTGGGCGCCCTCAAGGCCGGACGGCGCGTGCTGCTGCTCTTCGCGCTGGCGGTCATCATCCAGGGCTGCGTGCTGTTCGGCTGGTGGCTGATAGGGCGGGGCGCCTTCGAGGGGCAGCTCGACATGGGCTGGCTCCAGGCCTGGGGCCTCATGCTGCTGACGGTGGTGCCCCTGCAGGCGGCCCTGGCCTGGTCTCAGGGCACGCTGGGGATGGACCTGTCCGCGCTGCTGCGCCGGCGGCTGCTGGCGGGGGCGCTGGCGATGCCCGTGGACGAGGCGCGCCGCGGCGGAATCGGCGAGTACGTCGGGCGGACCTTCGAGAGCGCCGGCATGGAGCAGATGGCGCTGGCGGGCAGCTTCACCAGCCTGCTGGCGGCGGTGGACATGGTGCTGGCCGGCAGCGTGATGATGTCGGGGCCCGCGGGCTGGTACGGCCTGGTGGCCGTCGGAGGCTTCTGCGCGCTGATGGTGGCGCTCGTCGCCCGCCAGGCCGTCCTCTTCCGCAAGTGGACGGAGGCGCGGGTGGTGATGACGCACGCGCTCATCGAGCGGATGCTCGGCCACCGGACGCGGCTGGCGCAGGAGCAGCCGGCGCGCTGGCACGAGGAGGAGGACCAGGAGCTGGCCCACTACGCCCGGGCCTCCGAGGCCTGGGACGCAGGCACCGCGCGGGTGATGACACTCGCCAGGCGGGGGCTCATGCCGGTGGCCATCATCGCCACGCTGCCGGGCGTGCTCGCGGGTGCCTCCACGGGTCAGATTGCCGTGGGCGTCGGCGCCGCGCTGCTGGCGACGCGCGCGGTGGCCGCGCTCACCAGCGGTGGCATCGCGCTCGTGGGCGCGCGCGTGCTGTTCCGCAGCGTCCGGCCCATCCTGGACGCCGCGAAGCTGACCGCCGCCGCGGCGGAGGCGTCCTCTGACGGAGACTCGGCCAAGGCCCCCGTGACGGCGCCGCTGGTCACCGCGACGCCGCCCGAGAAGAACCAGGCCCTGCTCGAGGTCCGCGACCTGACCTTCCGCCACCCGGGGGCACCGCGGGCGGTGCTCGAGGGCGCCTCGCTGCTCGTGCGCGCCGGAGACCGCGTGCTGCTCGAGGGGCCTTCCGGCTCCGGGAAGTCGACGCTGGCCTCCATCCTCACGGGCCTGCGCGGGCAGGGCTCGGGCGTGGTGCTGCTGGGGGGCCTGGACATGGCCACCTGGACGACGGACGGCTGGGGCGCGCAGATTGCCGGGGCGCCCCAGTTCCACGAGAACCACGTCGTGTCCGGCACCCTGGCGATGAATCTGTTGTTGGGGCGCTCCTGGCCCCACAACGCGGAGGACCTCGCGCACGCACGGGCCATCTGCGAGGAGCTGGGGTTGGGGGAGCTGCTGGCGCGGATGCCGTCCGGCCTCTTCCAGATGGTGGGTGAGCGCGGCTGGCAGCTCTCACATGGTGAGCAGAGCCGCATCTTCGTCGCGCGGGCGCTCCTGCAGCGCGTGCGCGTCGTGGTGCTCGACGAGGCCTTCGGTGCGCTGGACCCGATGACCATGCGGAAGGTGATGGCCTGTGTCGAGGCCCGGGCACCCACACTCATCGTCATCGCGCATCCCTGAGGACCTGGGAGGTCTTACGCCCTGAACACGCGTGCCCTGCAACAGTCACCCGGTTTCACTCCCTGGGTAGGGCGCGACCTGTTTTTTATTCCCACGTCTAGACAAGAATAATACGGAAACAGTATAACTCTGGCCGTCGGGCTGAAGTCATCGTTCTCAAGTCGATTAACCAAACACGAGCCCTGACCCATAAGGGGGTAATGAATGACCCGCGTCGCGTCGTTACGCGCTTCTCGTCCTTTCGCCCGTGCCCTGGTGCTTTCCGCGGCCGCCGCCCTCATGCCGGCGTGCGCCGTGGAGTCGACCGACGAGGTCCAGAAGCCGGCGGCGGCTCCGGAGGCGGAGGAGCTCGCGGTCAACCGCGAGGAGCTGCTGTCGAGCCTGGCCATCTTCTCGCTGCGCCCGCTGTCGCACGAGCCCGTGCCGCAGATGGTGGGGCACCACATCGTGGACCAGGCCGCGGCCCTGCGGCTGGGCAAGGCGTTCTTCTGGGACATGCAGGTCGGCTCTGACGGCAAGACGGCCTGCGCGAGCTGTCACTTCGCCGGCGGCGCGGATGACCGCGTCACCAACACCGTCCACCCCGGCCTGGACGGCATCTTCCAGACGGGCGGCGTCACCGGCCCCGGCCAGACGTGGGTGCCCGAGCGCATCACCGGCGATGACCGCATCGGCTCGCAGGGCATGCTCCGCGCGCTGTTCCAGTCCGTCAACGCGGACCCGACGATTGCCGCCGAGCAGTGCCGCCTGCTGCCCGCGCCGCCGTTCGGCCCCAACCTGCAGGTGGGCTTCCGCCACTCGCCGTCGGTGGTGGGCTCGGGCTTCTACCGCAACCAGTTCTGGGGCGGTGAGGCCAACGTCCTCTTCAACGGCATCAACATCTGGGGTGACTCGGGCAACAACACGGAGACGCCCATCGCCGCGGTCCAGAACGCCTCGCTCGCCTCGCAGGCGGTGGGCCCCATCGGCAACTTCATGGAGATGACCTGCTCCGGGCGTCCGCTCAACGGCACCCGTGGCCTCGGTGGGAAGATGCTGGCCCGCACGCCGCTGCAGTTCCAGCGCGTGGCGACCGACGACAGCGTGCTCGGCGCCCTGGCCAACCCGGACGGTCCGGGTCTGCGCTGCGGCGACGCGCCCTGCACCTACGGGCAGCTCATCAGCGACGCCTTCGGTCCGGAGCTGGCGGCGCAGGCCGTGGACAAGTTCTCCATCATCTGGGGCGAGGCGCTCCAGGTGTACCAGGCCTCGCTGATTCCCGACCAGACGCCGTTCGACAAGTTCCTGTCCGGCAACCTGAACGCGCTCACGGCGCGGCAGGTGCGCGGCCTGGTGCAGTTCGTGGGCAAGGGCCAGTGCGTCAACTGCCACGTCGGCGCGATGCTCACCGACGCGACGGTCAGCTGGTACGAGAAGGCCGGCCCGCTCAACCAGGACGGTGGCGACCAGGGCTTCCACAACATCGGCGTGCGCCCCACGGACGAGGACCTCGCCCGCGGCGACCTCGGCATCTTCGGCGGCGTGCCCAACTCGCAGAGCGGCTCGCCCTTCGACATGGGCGCGTTCAAGACGCCCACCCTGCGCAACGTCAAGCTGACGGCCCCGTACTTCCACAACGGCGGCTACCCCACGCTGGACGCCGTCGTCGACTTCTACGCCCGCGGTGGTGACTTCGCGAACCCCGAGCTGTCCAAGGACATCAAGCCGCGCGCCTTCACTCCCAGCGAGCGGGCGGCGCTCGTGGACTTCCTCACCAACGCCCTCACGGACTGCCGCGTGGAGAAGAAGCGCGCCCCGTTCGACCACCCCGAGCTGCCCATCCCCAACCGCGCTCCGCTGCCCGTCACGGGCGCGAATGGCCTGGGCCCCTGCCCGTAACGCCTGACGCTCCGGCGGTTGTCTGAATCCAACGGCCACGGAAGGGCTCAAGGGCCCCTCCGTGGCCGTCGTGTTTTTGCTGGCCGTGGCCGACGCGTCGGGCTGGCGAGGCCTCGCGGCCTGACGCGTCAGCGGCCCCGCCGCGGGCCTCCCTCCCGCGCCTGACGCGTCAGCGCCCCCTCCCCACCCGAGGCGTCGGGGCGGTTCCCCTCCGAGGGCCTTCCTGGGAAGCCTCCTTGACTCATGGCGCGGTGCATGCAAACGCGCTCCGCGAAGCCATGGTCATCACGAGCCTCGTGTCTGGTGCCGAGGCCCATGGAGAGGGAGAAACCTTTGTTTCCAAGAAACCAAATTACATGGCTCGGAGGACTGGCCGTCCTCTGGGCGTCCACCGTCCAGGCCCAGGCCCAGCGGAGCGTTCCCGGGCTGGAGCTGGAGCGGCTGCAGCTCAACCCCGCGGCGCGCGACAGCCTCGTGCTGTCCACCGGCGACCTGCTGCCGGACGGCGAGTACCGCATCGGGCTCACCGCGCACTATGAGAACGAGCCGCTCGTCCTCCTGAGGAACGACGAGCGCCAGGGCGTCATCGTCTCCGACCGCGTGACGGTGCACCTGAGCGGCGCCTATGCCCTCACCGACTGGCTCGAGCTGGGCGCGCAGGTTCCGCTGGTGTCGCAGTGGGGGCCGAACACCGCGCCGCTGGGCGTGTCCACGCCCGGGACGAGCGCGCTGGGCACCCCCTGGGTGCAGGCCCGCGCGGGCCTGCTCTCCGAGCAGCGCGGAGGGCCGCTCGACGTGGGCCTGCACCTGGGCGTGGCCCTGCCGCTGGGCAGCGCCGAGGTGCTCACCCGCGACGAGGGCTTCGTCTTCCAGCCGCGCCTGGGCCTCGGCAAGCAGCTGGGCGGCACCTGGCGCGTGGGCGCCGACGTGGGCGCGCTGGTGCGCACCAAGACGTACGCGCTCACCCCCGGGGCCACTCCGGTCCGGGACGAGCTGGGCGTGGAGGTGAATGGCGGCCTCAACCTCTCCGCCGGCCTCTTCGGCCTGCGCGAGGAGCTGGTGGTGCGCGGCACCGTGCCCGTGGCGGACGCTCCCGAGTCCCTGGAAGTGCTCCTGGGCCTGCGCGCGCCCATGAGCGGCGGCACCGAGGTGTATGTCATGGGCGGCCCCGGCTTCGGCCAGACGCCGGGCACCCCCGAGTTCCGCGTGCTGGCGGGCGTCAACTTCGGCGCCGACTCCGGCCGGGCGTCGCGGTGCGTGGAGGGCCAGCCCTACGCCGTGGAGCAGTGCCCCGACCTGGACCAGGACGGAGATGGCACGAAGAACGTCGCGGACCGCTGTCCGTCCGACAAGGGCCTCTCGCAGCTCCAGGGCTGCGCGGACAAGGACGATGACCAGGACGGCCTGATGAACCTGGCCGACCGCTGCCCCGCCCAGGCCGAGACTGCGAACGGCCACCAGGACGACGACGGCTGCCCGGACGACCCGGACTCGGACGGCGATGGCCTGGCCGACTCCAAGGACACCTGCCCCCGCGAGGCGGAGGACCTGGACGGCTTCGAGGACACCAACGGCTGCCCCGACACCGACAACGACCAGGACGGCGTCGCTGACGCGAGAGATGCCTGCATGAACGAGTCGGGCCCGCGTGAGAATCGCGGCTGCCCCGACAAGGACCGCGACGAGGACGGCCTCGTCGACCGGCTCGACAACTGCCCGGACGAGAAGGGCACCGAGAAGAACCACGGCTGCAAGGAGAAGCAGCTGGCGCGCATCGACGTGGGCCAGATTGCCGTGCTCGAGGCCGTCTACTTCGAGAACAACAAGGACGTCATCATCGGCCGGAGCCACAAGCTGCTGGACACGGTGGCCTCCATCCTCGCCTCGCACCCGGAAATCGAGAAGGTGCGCGTCGAGGGCCACACCGACAACACGGGTGACGCGGCGTACAACCTGGACCTGTCCCAGCGCCGTGCCGAGGCGGTGGTGCAGTACCTGGTGGGCAAGAACGTGGCGCGCGAGCGCCTCGAGCCGCAGGGCTTCGGTCCCGCGCAGCCCATCGCCGACAACAAGACCAAGGCAGGCCGCGCGAAGAACCGCCGCGTGGAGTTCAAGATCGTCGGGGACACCGCGGGCGTGCAGACGCAGCAGGGCGCCCCGTCCGCCGACACCACCGAGAAGTGAGAAGGAATCTCATGTCTACCTATGTCATCGAATCCCTCCCCAGGGAGCCGGCGCCGATGAAGGCCTCGCGCGTGGGAATCACCGCGGCGGCGCTCGCGCTCCTCTTCACCCTGACCGGCTGTGAGACGAATGTCTCCCAGCCCTCCACCCCCAGCGCCGTGCTGGCGAGCCAGTCCGCGTCTGTCGTTGGCGACGGACGGCTCCAGTCCAACGAGCAATGTGACGACGGCAACACCGCGAGCGGAGACGGCTGTTCCGCCTCCGGCGCCCTCGAGGCCGGCTATCTCTGTCACGTGCCCGGCCGGGCCTGCTCGCTGGCGAGCCTGTGCGGCAACAACGTCATCAACCCCGGCGAGGCGTGCGACGACGGCGACACCGCCGCTGGCGCCAACGGCTGCTCGGCGACGTGCGACTTGTCCCTGTGCGGCAACGGCGCCTTCAACAACCGCCAGTGGCCGAACTTCGACCAGGAGGTCTGCGACGACGGCAACCGCTTCGAAGGTGACGGGTGCAGCCGGCAGTGCGAGGTGGAGTCCGGCTTCGCCTGCGCGGGCACCCCGAGCCGCTGCGTGCGGGCCGGCGTGACGGTGTTCAACACGGGCGTGGACGACAACAACCGCCGGCTGGAGTCGGGGGCGGACCCGCACTGGTTCTACGCGGGCACCACCACCGGCGCCGCCACCGGAGCGCGCACCGCCAATGACTGGCCGCAGGAAATCCAGACGGCGCGCTTCATGGGTCCTCTGGGCGGTGAGACCTGCGTGTACCAGGACTTCATGGTGCCCTCGACGACGAACATCTCCCAGTTCCGCCTGCGCCTGGCCACCTTCAATGACAACAGCTTCGCTGGCGCGAGGGTGAACGGAGTGACGGCCACGCCCGTCACCGTCAGCGAGCCCGCCGGGCAGCCGTGGCAGAAGAGCATCTTCCGGGAGTTCGGCGCGAACGAGGCCTGGCGCGTGGGCCTCAACCGCATCGAGCTCTGCAACGAGAACTCCAACGCCCCGCCCAACGCCTTCCGCTACCTCTTCGTGGACGCGTACGACGACCGGTGTGGCGACGGCGCCATCTCGCTGCGCGAGGAGTGCGACGACGGCAACACCGCCGCGAACGACGGCTGCAGCGCGAGCTGCGGCATCGAGGCCGGCTACGGCTGCACGGGCACTCCCAGCACCTGCGCCGCGACGTGCGGCAACGGCTCGCTGAACCCGGGCGAGCAGTGCGACGACGGCAACACCGCCGCGAACGACGGCTGCAACGCGAGCTGCCGCGTCGAGCGTGGCTATGCGTGCCCCACCCCGGGCCAGGCCTGCGTGGAGACGTGCGACAACGGCACCATCAACGACGGCGAGCTGTGTGACGACGGCAACCGCAACGACTCGGACGGCTGCTCCGGGGCGTGCCGCGTGGAGCGCGGCTATGAGTGCGCCGGTACCCCGTCCGTCTGCGCCCCCCTGTGCGGCAACGGCACCTTGAACCCAGGCGAGCTGTGTGACGACGGCAACTCCTCCCAGAACGACGGCTGCTCCATCGCCTGCACCCTGGAGCTGGGCTATGCGTGCCCCACCCCGGGCCAGGCCTGCGTGGAGACGTGCGGCAACGGCACCATGAACCCGGGCGAGCAGTGCGATGACGGCAACCTGCAGCCGCTGGACGGCTGCGGCACCGAGTGCCGCGTCGAGCCGGGCTATGCCTGCAGCACCCCGGCGGCCGGGCCCTCCGTGTGCACCCAGTCCTGCGGCAACGGCGCGCTGGACGCGAACGAGACGTGCGACGACGCCAACACCACCGCGGGTGACGGCTGCTCGTCGGGCTGCCGCGTGGAGACCGGCTACAGCTGCTCGGGTGCGCCCAGCGCCTGCGTCACCCTCTGCGGCGACGGCATCATGGCGGGCGCCGAGCGGTGCGACGACGGCAACACGGCCGTGGGTGACGGCTGCTCCGGCACCTGCCAGGTGGAGTCCGGCTGGCGCTGCCCCGCGCCCGGCAACGTGTGCTTCAACACCTGCGGCAACGGCAGCGTGGAGAGCGGTGAGGTGTGCGACGACGGCAACACCACCGCCGGCGATGGCTGCGGCGGCACCTGCGCCGTGGAGAGCGGCTACGCGTGCAGCGGCGCCCCCAGCGTCTGCCGCACCTCCTGCGGTGACGGCATCGTGGCCGGCACCGAGGTGTGCGACGACGGCAACCTGACGGGCGGGGACACCTGCTCGCCGCGCTGCCTGAGGGAGAACGGCCAGCCGTGCATGGCGTCCGGCGTCTGCGAGAGCGGCGTCTGCAACCCGACCAGTGACACCTGCGCCAGCGCCAATGCTTGCGGCAACGGGGCCCGTGAAGCGGGTGAGCAGTGCGACGACGGCAACACCACCGCGGGCGACGGCTGCAGCGCCACGTGCACCACCGAGGCGGGCCTGCCGCCGGCCGCTCCGGTCATCACCGGCCCGACGCCGGGCTCCGTCCTGACCGACTCGACGCCCACCCTGAGCGGCACGGCGGTGCCGGGCGGCACGGTGACGGTGCGCGAGGGTGGCACGGTGCTCTGCACCACCACCGCCAGCGACACCGGCGCGTGGAGCTGCGTGCCGGCCACGCCGCTCCCGGATGGCCCCCACACCATCACCGCCACGACCACCACGGCGGGCGGTACGAGCCCGGTCTCCAACCCGGACTCCTTCACCATCGACACCCAGGCGCCCGACACGTCCTTCTCCCGCAACCCGCCCACGCTCACCGAGGAGGGTGACGCGGAGTTCGGGTACGACTCGAACGAGGACGGCGTGACATACGAGTGCAGCCTCGACGGCCGGCCCTATGCCCCCTGTGAGGACGCCTACAACGTCTCGACGGGAGAGCACACACTCAGCGTCCGTTCCGTCGACTCCGCCGGTAATGTGGACGCATCTCCCGCCGTGTACACGTGGACGGTGGCGGACACCCGCGCCTTCGCGGGAGGTGGCTGCAGCGCGGCTCCGGCCACGTCCTGGCTGGCCCTGCTGGGGCTGCTGGGGCTGCGCCGCCGCGGTCGCCGCGGCTAGCGCAGGTCGCAGCAGCGCGTTCTCTCCCGCCGGGAGGTCCATCGCCGCGGTCCGAGGCTCCCCCCGCCTCGGGCCCCGGTGGGCCTCCCGGCGGTTTTTTATTCGCGCCCTTCGTTGCGGGTGACCCGGCTGTCACATCCGACGTGACACGGCTGCCGCGCGTCGCTCCCAGCGCGCTCGAGCTCCGTCCCAGGGCTGCCGGCGGAGGTCGCGCGGGGTGGCTGTCTTCACGGATGGGGCAGGTCTGCTCCGCGAAAATCGACGCGACAACCCTGTGAGTCTTTTGGCTGATTTCCCGCCGGAATTGACGCGGTGGCTCGATGTATCGAGCCTTGACTTACGTACTTACCCTGATTACTTTGGCTCGCACCACGGGGCGGCCGGGTAGCCTCCGGACGCGCTGCTGGAGCACGTAGCACTCACCAGGAGAAACCACATGAAGATCAAGTCCAAGGTTCGTGGCGGTCCTCGCGGTTGCGGCCCCGGTGGCATCAGCATCTATTACGACGAGGTGGCGGTCTAAGTCGTATCAGACTGTCGGCTGTCGAGTCGCCAGTGGGCTCCATTGCCCGCTGGCGACTGTCGTTTTGGGGGTATGTGTTTCCGCATGTCCGCGAGACTCCGGACGCGAAAAAGCGCGGACACCTGCTCCCGAAGGAAGAGGCGTCCGCGCTCTTGAAGCGGATGTCTGTGTTTCTCCCGCCTCAGCGCGCCTTGGCGAGGACCTGGGCGGCGGTCTGCGGTGGGACGATGTAGCCGGCGGCGATGAGGAACTCCGTGACGGCGACGGTGGTCGCCCCCATGACCGCCCCGGCCTCCGCGGGCTTGCAGCTCACGCCGATGGCGAGCACGGGCCCGAGCACGGTGAACTCCGCCACGCCGACCGCAGCCGCGGGCTTCGCGAGGACGCCGGGCACCACCGCGACGCGCTCCGCCAGGGCGCCCATGAGCCCCTGGATGTCGCCGCCATAGAGCAGCGGCAGCTTGATGGTGAGCCGGCGGTGCGGGTGGTGCGTGAAGTTGACGATGTTGTCGCCGAAGACCTTGTTGTTGCCCACGGAGACCCGCAGGTTGTCCGGCGTGTCGACAGTGGTGGCGAACAGGCCAATCTCCTGGACGATGCCGCTGACGCCGGCGGCGGAGATTTCATCACCCACGCGGAACGGGCGCAGCACCAGCAGGAAGATGCCCGCGGCGAAGTTGGACAGCAGGCCGGACCAGGCCGTGCCGATGGCGATGCCCGCCGCGGCCAGCAGCGCCGCGAACGAGGTGGTCTCGAAGCCCATCATCCCCAGGATGCCGAGCAGCAGCAGGAGCGTGAGGGAGCCGGTGAAGAGCGACTCGATGTAGCGGATCAGCGTCGCGTCGAACTGGCGCCTCTGCAGGGTGGCGTTCAGCACGCGCCGGAAGCCGCTGATGACCGTCCGGCCCACGAACCAGAGCACCAGGGCTCCAATGGCTTTGAGCAGGAACGGAACGGCTTCGGTGAGGGCCAGCGACTTCAGCTGCGTGACAAGGGCTTCCATGGGGGTTACCTCGGACTGAGAGACTTCAAGTGGCGAAAGCGTCCCTGTGCACGTGGCAGGCCACGGGCCAGGCGGGGGCCTCATGCGGCTCGCGGCGACGGAAGCTCCCCGGGGCTGACGTGTCCACGGAGGCGTTGACGCGTCAGCGGCACGGGTGGGTCAGGCGCTGCCCAGGCCCAGCTCCCGGACGCGGCGCTGGAGCGCGCGGCGGGAGACCTCGAGCTTCTGCACCATCTGGTCCAGGTCGCCCCCGCACTCGTGGAAGCAGCGGGTGATTTCCTCGGGGCTCAAATCTCCGGCGGCGCGCAGCAGGGAGCTCTTGTCGATGAGCAGGTAGACGGAGGCGCGGGAGATGCCCAGCCGGCCGGCGGTCGCCTGGAGGTCCCACGCGCTGGCGCGCAGGGCCTCCAGCAGCTCCTGCTCGCTCACGTCCGCGGGCTTGCGGCGGGTGGGGACGGCTTCCTCGGGCACGGGCGTGTCCTCGGGGCCGGGCACGGGGAGCTGGGGCGCGTAGGTGGACAGGGCGCGGCCGGGGGCGGAGAGGGCGGCGGAGCCCAGCTCCTGCTCCAGCCGTGCATCCACGCGCAGGCGGGGCAGGCCCCGGCTGCCGATGACGAGCTGCCGGGCCACGTTGCGCAGCTGGCGCACGTTGCCGGGCCACGCGTAGCGCACCAGGCGGACGGCCAGCGACGCGGGCAGCCACGGCTCGGCGCGCGGGTCCGAGGAGGTCATCCGCTCGGACTCCCCAATCGCCTCCAGCTCCTGCCGGGCGAAGTGGAGGAACAGCGGGCCGATGTCCTCACGGCGCTCGCGCAGCGGCGGCACCTGGATTTCGAAGCCGGCGAGCCGGTGCAGCAGCGGCGCCTTGAAGAGCTTCTCCTGGATGCGCGCCTCCAGGTTGGAGTCCGTGGCCGCGACGAGCCGCACGTCGACGACCACCGGCGAGTGGCCGCCCACCGGATACACCTCGCCCGTCTCCAGCACGCGCAGGAGCGCGGCCTGGACCTCGGGCGGGGCCTCGCCCACCTCGTCCAGGAAGAGGGTGCCGCCGTGGGCGGCGCGGAAGAAGCCCTCGCGGTCTCTCGTGGCGCCGGTGAAGGCGCCCCGCTGCGCGCCGAAGAGCTCCGCCGCGACGAGCTCCCGGGCGAGCGCGCCCAGGTTGACGCTGACGAAGGGGCCGGCGCGGCGGGGGCCGCGGTCGTGGATGGCGCGGGCCACCAGCTCCTTGCCCGTGCCCGTCTCGCCGCGGATGAGCACGGGCACGTTGAGGTCGGCCACCCGGGTGATGTCCTCGCGCACGCGGTGGATGCCGTCGCCCCGGCCCACCATGCCCAGGTCCTCCGCGACAGTGGCCTCGGGCGTGTGGGCCAGGTGGAGCAGCAGCACCACGCGCTCGGCGAGCACCAGCGGAACGCCCGCCGTCAGCTCCTGGAGCGACAGCTCCCGGCCTCCGACGACGGGCTCCTCCGCCACCCGCACCTGGGTTCCATTCTCCGGCACGCGCAGCCGCAGGCTGCCGCGCGGTCCGGGCTCCAACTGGATGGGGGTGCGGCTGAGGAAGGGGTCTCCCAGCGACTGCGCCAGCCCTCCGCCGGGGGGCGAGAAGTCCGGGTCGTTGCGCGACAGGGTCGCCACCCTTCCGGCGACGAGCGCCTCCAGGAGCACCCGCTCCCCGACGCGCCCCGGCTGGGGGTGGGAGACGATGGTCAGCGCGGGCACGACGCGCTGGGTGGAGACCTCTCCACCCCGCGCGTGCTCGACAGTCGTCGACAGGTTGTCGGAAGTCTTCAGCTGCATGTGAATCCTGAGGCGTCGGGGGTGGCAGCCAGGTGCCGATGCCCCGGGCTCATGGAGCCTGGGTCGCCAAGGGCTGGGAGTGTAGCACCAGCCATTGCGCTACTGCGGTGTGCTGTCGCTCCTGGCCAGTGCGGCGGTAATGTTCCGCGGCCTGGGCTGCCAGCTCCCGGGCGCGAGCGCGTTCCAGGTCCGCGTCCCACAGGGCCCTGGCCAGGGCCCACTGCACTTCAGGGCGATGGCGGACGTCGATGAGGGTGAGCGCGCGCTCGAGGAGGGGGACGGCCGTCGCGGACTGGCCTCGCGCCAGGTGCAGCTCGCCCATGCCGAGCAGTGAGCGGGCGAGCAGTCGCCCATCGGTGGCGAGCAGCTGCTCCCCCTTGAGCCGGGCGCGCCGCAGGTAGAGGGAGGCCTCTTCCCACCGGCCGAGCCGCACCAGCGTCCGGCCCAGGGGCACGCAGGCCTCCGCCGTCTCGACGTGCTCGGCGCCCTGGGTCTTCTCGTGGATGGCCAGCGCGCGCTCGAAGGCCTCACGGGCTCGCGCGTCCTGTCCCAGGGAGGCCCGCGCTTCACCGAGGCTGCTGTAGGAGTAGGCCACGCCGGGGTGCTCGGGGCCCAGGGCCTTCTGCCTGAGCGCCAGGGCCCGCTCGTGGTGCGCCAGCGCGGTGTCGAGCTGTCCCCGGGCGAGCAGCACGTCGCCCAGGTTGGCCAGCGAGGACGCCACCTGGGGATGCTCGGGCCCCAGCAGCTTCTGTCTCAGGGCCAGCGCGTGCTCGTAGCGGGCCTGGGCCTGGACGTAGTCGCCCAGCTCCTCGTCGACGATGCCCAGGTTGTTGAGCGTGCTGGCGATGGCCGGGTGCTCGGCGCCGAGCAGCTCCTGCTTCATCACCAGGGAGCGCTCGTAGAACTCGCGCGCCTTCGCGTGCTGGCCCAGGTCCATCAGCACGTTGCCCAGGCTGTTGAGCAGGCGCGTCATGCCGAGCTCGTCCACGTTCGGCGCCCGCTCCAGCGCCTCCAGCGCGCGCTGGTAGTACTCCAGGCCCTGCGTGTACTCGCCCGTCATCCAGCGCATGTTGCCCATGCTCTCCAGCGCGAATGCGAGGTGCTGGTCATCACCGACGCGCCTGGCGGCGGTCATCAGGGGCAGCTCCAGCGCCAGCGCATCCGCGTAGCGCGCCTGCCGCGCGCCCACCTCCGTGACGAGCAGGTTCCAGGCGCGCGCCTCCAGCTCGGAATCCCTTCCCTGGGCGGCCAGCGGGAGGGCCTCGCGCAGGGATGCCTCGGCGCCCCTGTAGTCGCCCGCGGCGTCCTGGAGGCCGGCCTTCGTGTAGAGCGCCAGCGCGTGCAGCGGCGGGTGGCCGAGCGCCGCGAGCTGGGGTTGCAGCGCGTCCGCGAGCGCGATGCCCTCCTTGAACCTGCCGGCGCGCAGGAGGGCGCCCAGCCGGTCCACCTGCCGCTGGAGCGGCTCGGCCCGGGCCCGCACCACCAGGTCTTCCGGGGGCGGCACCGCGGACATGAGCGCGCGCGCATCCGCGCAGTCCCGCAGGGACGGCAGCGACTGGACGGCCTGCACCCCCTGGTCCACCAGCCGCGGGTCCGGCTCCCGGGTGAGCACCTCGGTGAGGGCGCCGAGCTGGTCGAGCCGCCGCTCCAGGCAGTACTCCCGCAGCACCGCCAGCCGCAGCGGCCCGGCCGCGCCGTCCTGGCGTGCCTGCTCACATGCCTCCGTCCGCTGTGTCACCCAGTCCGCCGCATAGGTGTCCAGCAGCCGGGAGACGCGCTCGAAGGTGTCCCGGGCATGGGGCAGCTGCGTGCCCACCAGCGCCCCCTCCAGCCGCGTCTTGAGGGCCCCGTCCCAGATGCCCGCCAGCCGGCCGCTCATGGTGGCGCAGGTGGAGACGGGCTCCTCCTGCCGGACCCAGCCCCAGACGGCGGCCACGCCCAGCAGCGCCGCGCCGCCCGCGAGCGCCGCCATCCGCGCCCGGGCCCGCCGCCGCTGCTGGGGGTCGTTCTGCAGCTCCGCCAGCAGCTCCCGCATGGAGCCGGGGCGCTGGAGCGGGTCGGCCCGCAGGCCCCGCAGCGTGGCGCGCGCCACCCACGCGGGCACCTCGCTCTGGGTGGGAGGCGGGATGATGCGCTCGTCGGCCCGCGCGTCGAGCAGCTCCGTGAAGGTGTCACCCGCGAAGGGGCGCTGGCCGTAGAGCGCCTCGTAGAGGGCCACGCAGAAGGCGAACAAGTCGCTGCGCGCGTCGATGAGCCCGCCCCGGAGCTGCTCGGGGGCCATGTAGCGGGGCGTGCCCAGCACCTTGCCGGACTCGGTGAGCGGCTCCACCCAGGTCCTCGGCGGAGGCCGCGCCAGCCCCGGGGCCTCGCCGCCCATCAGCTGGGTGGCCTGGGCCACGCCGAAGTCCGTCACCCGCACGCGGCCGTCCTGGCCGACGAGCACGTTGTCCGGCTTGAAGTCGCGGTGCACCAGCCCGGCCGCGTGCGCGGCCGAAAGGCCCTGGCCCGCCTCCACGAAGGCCCGCAGCACCTCCCTCCAGGCGCGGGGCCGCTGCTGCAGCCACTGCCGCAGCGTCTGCCCCTCCACGTACTCCATGGCGATGAAGACGGACTCGTCCTCCAGCCGTCCCGAGTCGTACACGTGCACGACGTGGGGGTGGTTGAGGCGGGCCATGGCCTGGGCTTCGCGCAGCAGGCGCACCTGGGGGTCGTCGCTGTCGTCGGCGCTCCAGCGGGAGCGCAGGAGCTTGAGGGCCACGCGCCGGTTCAGCCGCGCGTCATAGGCGGCGAGGACGAGGCCCATGCCACCGTGGCCCAGCAGGGAGAGCACCGTGTACCGCTCCGCCAGCAGGCGTCCCGGGGGCGGGGCGTCGGGAGCGCCCTCCGTCCGCGCGGTGTCCCGGACGGAGCCCGGAGGGGGACGCCCCGGCTCGGGCCGCGGCGCGGGAGCGGGACCTCCCAATGTCGGCGCCGCCTCCGGGGCCTCGGGGCTGGCGGGGCGCTCGGGCCGCTGGGCACTCATGTCCGCCAATCTACATGTTCACCCGCCGTACCCCGCCCCCGGACGGCAGGAGGAAAAGTGAGGGAAGGTGGGTGGACGTAGCAACAATTCCCCACCTGCCCCGATAACGTAGGTGTACGTATTCTTTCCGCCCCCCCGCGAAGGTCTCCCATGAAGATCCGCAAGACGAACTCCCTGCCGTCTCGCACCGAGCTGACCCTCCCTCCGTCGAAGACTCCGGCCAAGGGCTCGCCCCTGACGCGCTCGAGCTCGGACCCGGGGCCTTCGCGCCCGAAGCCGGCCACGGAGACGCCGTCCGCCGCCCGCCGGAGGGACGAGTTCGAGACCGGGGCTTCGCGGACGCGGCCCCGCCGGCCGTCGGACGTCCAGACGGAGCGGGTGCGGGGCCCGGAGGCGAGCGGCGCGAAGCCGACGACCAACTCGGACATCCGCAAGTGGTACCTGGAGAAGGTCGGCACCATCCCCGAGCTGGACAAGAAGTGGGCCGCCCAGGGCGTGCCGATGGAGGAGCGGGCCAGGCGCGCGGTGGCCATCCGGCACGACGCCCGGCTGGAGGCCCGGAAGATGATGAAGAACCCGCTGGAAGTGCTGATGCTGCGCGCCAGGGACCTGTTCACCTACGGTAATATCAATGGCCCGAGCTTCAACCAGCTCGTCAAGAAGGCCGAGGACAAGGGGCTCCGGGGCGACGATGTCTTCAAGGAGCTCATCGGCAGCTCGAACCGGACCAACCAGACGGTGAATCAGCACCTCCTCGGAAATACCTCAGGGTCCTAGCTATGACTGGCAACGACTTCATCAAACGGAAGCTGAGCTGGGCGAAGACCACCGACCCGCTCCACCCCTTCCGCGCGCAGGTGGATGGCCACACGCTGACCGTCCGCCTGGGCGACTTCCCGGAAGAGTCCATGTACACGCTCCTCGTCGACGGGCAGAGCATCGTCGAGTTCGACGACTGGCCGAAGTCCTGGACCCGTCCCGGCTAGTCCGAATCACGAGGGCCCCTAGTCGGGGCCCTTCTGCTTTCCGGGACGGGCCCCGCATCGGGGCCCTTCTGCCTTCCGGTCGACGCCCGGGCGATTCAGGTTCCCCCGACCCACGGCACCGTGAATCATCCGGTCCATGGCCGTGCCTCTGTCACCCCCCGCCGTGTCCCTGAGTGTCCAGCGCCGGGTGAGGGCGCTCGTCTTCATCACCGTGTTCCTGGACCTGGTGGGCTTCGGGCTCATCATCCCGCTGCTGCCCTTCTACGTGGAGTCGATGGGCGGCTCGGCCACGACGGCGGGCGTGCTGCTGGCCCTGTTCTCCTCCGCGCAGCTCATCGCCACGCCGATTCTCGGCAGGCTGTCGGACCGGGTGGGGCGGCGCCCCGTCATCCTGCTGAGCCTGCTGGGCAACGCCCTCTCCATGTTCCTCTTCGCGTACGCCACGCAGGTGCGCTTCCTGCCGGTGCTCTTCGCGTCGCGGCTGCTCGCGGGGGCCACCGCGGGCAACCTGGCCGCGTGCCAGGCCGCCGTGGCGGACGTGACGGAGGCCAAATCCCGGGCCGCGGGCATGGGCCGCGTGGGCGCCGGCATCGGCCTGGGCATGGTGCTGGGGCCCGTCATCGGCAGCCAGCTGCATGTGCTGGGCGCCTGGGCGCCACCGTTCGCGGCGGCACTCCTCGCGACGGCCGCGCTGGCGGGCGTCTTCTTCCTCTTCCCGGAGACCCACCCCCGTCACGGGCAGGGCGTCACGCAGGCCCCCGCGGAGCGGCCGCGCGTGTCGCTCGCCCAGGCGCTGGCCCAGCCGGGCATCGCGCCGGTGCTGGCCATCTTCTTCCTGACCTTCATCGGCATCACCAACCTCCAGGTGTCGCTCGGCCTGCTGGCCCAGGCGCGCTTCGACTGGGGCGAGCGCGAGGTGGGGCGGCTGTTCGCGCTGATGGGCCTGATGACCTTCGTGCTGCAGGCCTTCGCCATCGGCTGGATGACGCGCGTGGCGAAGGGCACCACGCTGGTGCTGGTGGGCGCCCTCCTCATGGGCGCGGGCCTGGCGTGCATCGCGCTGGCGAGCCACCCCGCGCTGCTGGTGGTGGCCATGGTGCTGGTGGGCACGGGCATGGGGATGCTGCAGCCGGTGCTCGCGGGGGTCGCCTCCGCGCTCGCCGGGCCGGAGCTCCAGGGCGGCGTGCTCGGCATCGTCCAGTCCGCGGGAGGCCTCGCGCGCGTGGTGGGCCCGGTGTGGAGCGGCTTCCTCTACTCGCGGGTCAGCCCCGGGGCGCCCTTCCTCAGTGGCGTCATCGCCGCCGGCATCTGCCTGCTGGTGGGCGCGGCGCTGCGCCGGCATCACCCCGAAGAGAAGGCGCCTCCCGCGCCCGCGCGGACCTGACGGCGTCCGGCCGCGCCCACTCCGACGCGCAGCGCAAGGAATGACGCACGCAACGTCATGACGCTCCCTGTCAGGTTGGATGGGTGACGTCTGTTTTTCAGCGCCCGCGCAAACCTTCACCAGCGCCAATGGAAACCTTCAATGGGCTGGCATTGAGCCAGACAGGCGTGCTCGTTCGTCTGTCGGATAAGTCCACAAGTTCCGGAGTCTGGGCGTTAATAGAAGAAACACCCCTGAGCAGGAGTACGCATGAGCAACTCACGTGGCAGGGTGGTTCTCATCACCGGCGCATCCTCTGGAATCGGTCAGGCCTGCGCGGAGCTGTTGGGTAGGAATGGCCACACGGTGTACGGCACCAGTCGCAGGCCGGCGCCGGATGGCGAGCACTACAAGATGCTGGAGATGGACGTCACGCGTGACGACTCCGTCCGGCGCGCGGTGGAGGTGGTGCTGGCGGCGGAGGGGCGCATCGACGTGGTGGTGAACAACGCGGGCTTCGTCCTGGCGGGCGCGGTGGAGGACGTCTCCGTGGAGGAGGCGCGGCAGCAGCTGGACACCAACTTCTTCGGCGTGCTGCGCGTGTGCAAGGCGGTGCTGCCGGCCATGCGCGCGCAGGAGTCGGGCCTCATCGTCAACATCAGCTCGCTGGGCGGCGCGGCGGGGCTGCCCTTTCAGGGCCTCTACAGCGCCAGCAAGTTCGCGTTGGAGGGGCTGACGGAGAGCCTGCGCCAGGAGGTGGCGCCCTTCGGAATCGAAGCCACCCTGGTGCAGCCCGGCGACGTGCGCACGCGCGTCCGGGAGAACCGCGTGAAGTCCCGCCAGTCCGGCGCCGGCTCCGCGTACCGGGAGGCCTTCATGAAGGTGCTGCAGGCGGTGGAGACCGAGGAAGGGGAGGGCGTTCCGCCGGAAGCGGTGGCGCGCAGGGTGCTCACGCTGACGGAGAGCCGCCGCGTGCGCGTGCGCTACACGGTGGGCCACCTGTCCCAGCGCATCAGCCTGCTGGCCAAGACGTTCCTGCCCTCGCGTACCTTCGAGCAGCTGGTGATGTCGCTGTACGGACTGTCCCGGCGCTGAGCCGGCGGGACGGGCCTGTGCTCGGCCACACACCTCCGACACGCCAGGGGGCAATGGCTGGAACGCGCGCGGACTCCCACCCTCCCGTCCCCTGGGAGGGACTTCATGGTGCGAACGAGCGTGGTGGGCGGGATGGTGACCATCCTGCTGCTGGGTGTGTCCGGGTGTGGAGGACACGAGGACCGAGTGCCCGTGGAGCCCGGCTCCTCCGTCCGACGGGCCGCGGCGCCCGAGCACGACGAGCAAGAGGAGCCGCGCTGCGGTCTGACCGCGGGAGGGCCGCACTGGCTGAAGGAGGGTGAGCCCCTCACGCTGACGCTCACCTGTGCCAGCGGACGGCGCGTCCGGGGCAATGGCTTCGGCATCGAGCCGCTGCCGCCCGGCGCACACTACGACAAGCACACAGGCACGTTGCAGTGGACGCCGGGGCTGGACCAGGCCGCCGTTTACACACTGACGCTCCATGCGCCGGGCAAGGAGACGGGCACGGTGAAGATTGGCGTGGCGGACAACTGGGAGGCTCCGGGCAACGTCCCCGTGGTCGACGTCTCGCGCTACACCGAGGAGTACGGGCTCCCCGTCTTCCACATCCAGGGGGCGTCCCGGCTCAACCCCGACGCGCACGTCCCCATCACCGTCACCTACCGGGGCCACGCGCACGTGGCGGAGGGGAAGCTGCGCGGCAGCAGCTCGCTGGCGTTTCCGAAGAACAGCTACACCGTGAAGTTCACCGAAGAGGACCCCTTCAGCGAGCCCGAGCTGGGCAACGGCTTCACGCAGCGGCGCTCGCTGGTGCTCATCAACAACTTCAATGACAATTCATACCTCCGCGCCAGGCTGGGCTTCGAGCTGTGGGGCCGGCTGTCGCCGGAGAGCCTCCAGGTGAAGACCTTCAGCGCGGTGGTGTTCCTCGACGGGGCCTACCACGGGCTCTACACCGTGGCCGACCACGTCAACAAACACCTGATGGCCGCACAGGGGCTGAGCCGGAATGGCAACCTCTACAAGGCGGAGACGGGGGCGGCGAACTTCAAGCTGGTGGATGGCAATGGCGTGCCCAAGCGCACGCCCCACGCGGGCTTCGAGAAGCAGGACGGGAAGCCCGAGGCCGGCGAGCCGGGCGCGTTCGATGACCTGGACGCCCTGGTGACCTTCGTCGCCACCGCCAGTGACGAGGACTTCCGGACCCAGGGGCCCCAGCGCATCCGCCTGCGCGACTACGAGGACTGGTGGGCCTTCGTCACGCTGCTGGTGGCCATCGACTCGGACATCAAGAATGCCTATCACTACCACGACCCCCAGGGCGGCCCCTGGCGCTACATCCCGTGGGACCTGGACGGCTCCTTCGGCCAGACGTGGAAGACGCAGCGCCTGAGGCCCACCGCGCCGCTGGACTCGGGCGCGGAGAACGGGATGTTCGGGCGCATCCTGTCCGAGCCCACCTTCACCGGGCCCCTCCGGGCGCGGCTGTCGGCGGCCCTCTATACGGACGTGGCCCCGGCGCTCCTCCAGGCGCGGCTGGATGCGATGGCCGAGGAGATTGGCCCGAGCGCACGGCGGGATGCGCGGCGCTGGGAGGCCGCGTATCGCGCCTTTCCCCTGTGGTCCTTCCGCACGGACTTCACCACCTTCGACGAAGAGGTCGCCTACATGCGCCAGTGGATTCTGCTGCGCTGGGCGTTCCTGGATACAGAACTCTTCACTCCTCCTTGACTTTCTCCAGACGAAGAACAAAGGTGGACAAAACCTGCTTTCCTCGTGATAGCTGTTCGTCAGCTTTCACGGGGAGGAGCAAATGGTTGAGTCTACAAAGACGGCGCCGGGCCGCTGGGCGCTGGCGCTCGCGGTAGGCAGTCTGTTGTTGAGCGCCCAGGCCGTGGCGCAGCCCATCGGGCAGAACATCTGGCTGCGGGCCTGTTCGACGCAGCAGTACGTCTCCGCGGACCAGAACCTGGGCGCCACGGCGCCCCTGGTGGCGAACCGGGGGACGGTGCAGGGCTGGGAGCAGTTCCAGGTCGTCGATGCCGGCGGTGGCACCATCGCCCTGCGGGC
The DNA here is from genome assembly GCF_024198175.1 of Pyxidicoccus xibeiensis. Lineage (NCBI taxonomy): Bacteria > Pseudomonadati > Myxococcota > Myxococcia > Myxococcales > Myxococcaceae > Pyxidicoccus > Pyxidicoccus xibeiensis. Next base: position 111,614 of record NZ_JAJVKV010000007.1, on the reverse strand, counting down.
CAGCGGCTCCGGGCTGTATGTGTCCGCCGATACGAACCTCGGCGGCCAGCTGGTCGCCAACCGCGCCACCATCCAGGACTGGGAGCGGTTCCAGTGGGTGGACTTCGGCAATGGCTCCATCGGCCTGCGGGCCCGGAGCAACAACCTGTTCGTGTCCGCCGACCTGGACCGCGGGGCTTCCGCGCCGCTGTACGCCAGCCGTGGGACGGCCGGGTGCTGGGAGTCGTTCACCTGGGGCTCCGTGGGCGGCGGCGGTGGCGGCTGGGCCCAGGTCTGGAGTGACGAGTTCGACGGCGACCGGGTGAACACGTCCAACTGGTTCCACAACACCGGCGTCCATGTGAACAACGAGCAGCAGCAGTACACCAGCTCGGCCAACAACGTGCAGGTCAGCAACGGCACGCTGAAGCTCATCGCTCGCAACGAGTGGAACAACGGCTACCCGTTCACCTCGGGCCGCCTGGAGAGCGCGGGCCTGCGGGAGTTCGGCCACGGCCGCATCGAGGCGCGCATCAAGCTGCCGGTGGGCCCCGGGCTGTGGCCGGCGTTCTGGCTGCTCGGCAACAACATCGGCCAGGTCGGCTGGCCCGACTGCGGCGAGCTCGACATCATGGAGAACGTCGGCTACGCCAACTGGACCTCCGGCGCGCTGCACGGCCCGGGCTACTTCGGCAACACGCCCATCAACGGCCAGTTCTTCCCCAGCTCGCCCGTCAGCGACTGGCACGTGTACCGCACCGAGTTCTCCACCGCCGACATCAAGTGGTTCATCGACGGCGTGCTGGTGAAGACGGTGACGCGCGCGGAGGTCCAGCGCTACGGCCCCTGGGTGTATGACAAGCCGTTCTACATCATCCTGAACCTGGCGGTCGGCGGCACCTATCCGTTCGGCGTCAATGGCGCGAGCACGCCCTACTACGGCGTGCCGCAGTCCACGCTGGACCTCATCCGCCAGACGCCGCAGCAGATGGAAGTCGACTGGGTCCGCGTCTACCAGTGGCGGTAGTCCCCCTCATCCACCCGGAAGGAGTCCCCATGTCTCACAATGCCTTGCATTGGAAGTCCCTGACGTTCGGCGCCGCATGTCTTGCCACCCGGCTGGCCTGCTCCGGGCAACCCGAGGACCTGGCCGGGTCCCCGGAGTCGCTGGGGGAGCAGGAGTCCCCGGCGCTCGCGACGCGGGTGGTTGGCTACTTCCCCACCTGGGCCGGTGACGTCAATGCCATCCAGTACGACAAGCTGACGCACATCAACTACGCGTTCGCGCTCCCCACAGCGCAGGGCGGCCTCACCGGGGTGAGCAGCGGGGATGCCCGCTTGCGGTCGCTGGTGCAGGCGGCGCACGCGCGCGGCGTCAAGGTGCTCATCGCGGTGGGCGGCTGGAACAACGGCGATGACAGCGCGTTCGAGCAGATGGCCGCCAACGCCGGTGCGCGCACCAACTTCGTCAACACGCTGGTGAACTTCGTCAACGCGGCCGGGCTGGACGGCGTCGACCTGGACTGGGAGTACCCGGACCCGGGCGCGTCCTCGACGAACTTCGGGGCGCTGACGCGCGAGCTGGGCGCGGCGATGCACAGCCGGGGCAAGCTGCTCACGGCGGCCGTGGTCGCCAACGGCTACTACGGTGGCGGCATCCCCACGTCGTCGTTCGCCGACTTCGACTTCATCAACATCATGGCCTACGACGGTGGGCAGCCCCACTCGACGTATGACCTGGCGGTGCAGTCGCTGAACTACTGGGTGGGCCGCGGGCTGCCCCGCTCGAAGGCGGTGCTGGGCGTCCCGTTCTACGGCCGCTCCCCGTCGTCCTACGTCGCCTACTCGCAGCTCGTCGCGTGGGATTCGCAGGCGCCCTACAAGGACAACGTCGGCGACGTCTATTACAACGGCATCCCCACCATCCAGGCGAAGGCGCGGCTGGCGCTCCAGCAGGGCGGGGGCGTGATGATCTGGGAGCTGACCCAGGACACGACGGGCGCGACGTCGCTGCTGAGCGCCATCGCCCAGGTGCTGCAGCCCCCCGGTGGTGGCACGGCGTACCGCATCGTGAACAAGCTGACCGGGAAGTGCCTGGACATCGACGGTCCGAGCGCCGCCGACGGCGTCACCATCCACCAGTGGGCCTGCCACTCCGGCACCAGCCAGCAGTGGGTGATGGAGCCGACCGACAGCGGTTACGTGCGCTTCATCTCCCGCTACAGCGGCAAGGCGCTGGACATCGCCGAGGTGAGCACCGCCGACGGCGCGCGGCTCCATCAGTGGGGCTATGTCGGCGGCGCCAACCAGCAGTTCCGGGCCGTGTCGCTGGGCAATGGCTATCACCGGCTGGAGGCGCGGCACAGCGGCAAGGCGCTGGACGTGCTCAACTGCTGGACCAGCGGTGACGGCACCATCCTCCAGCAGTGGACCTGGTCCAACAACGACTGCCAGCAGTTCCGGCTGGAGGCGCTGTAGCCTCCCGGCGCCCTGAAACACGACGAGCCAGGACTCCCGTGGAATGGGCGTCCTGGCTCGTGGACTTTTCGTGTCGCAGACGGCTGGCTACGCGGCGAGCGTGGCCTCGTCGACGCCGGCCTCGGCCATCAGCGTGGCGAGCGCGGCCTTCAGCTTGTCCTTGGCGCGAATCTCGAGCTGGCGGGCGCGCTCGCGGGAGAAGCCGAAGTGCTCGCCCAGCTCGCTCAGCGTCATCTCCGCGTCACCCATGACGCGCTGCTCGATGATGAAGCGCTCGCGCGGGTCCAGGCGGCGCAGGGCGCGCTGCACGAGCTCGCGGGTGAGGTCGGCCTGCTGGCGGTCGGCGACCTCGTCGGCCTGGGAGGCGGACTCGGACTCGACGAAGTCCAGGTGCGTGGCGTCCCCGTCCTCGCCCATGGGCGCGTCCAGGGAGAGGTCCCTGCCGCCCATGCGCTGCTCCATCTCGCGCACCTCGGAGGCCTTCACGTTGAGCTTCCGGGCAATCTCCTCGGCGTTGACGATGTTGCCCTCGCCGGCGCCCAGCTTCTCCAGCTCGCGGCGGGTGCGGGCCAGGCTGAAGAACAGCCGGCGCTGCGCCTGCGTGGTGCCGAGCTTCACCAGGCTCCAGTTCTTGAGGATGCAGTTCTGGATGTACGCGCGAATCCACCAGACGGCGTAGGAGATGAGGCGGATGCCCTTGTCCGGGTCGAACTTCTGCACGGCCTTCATCAGGCCGATGTTCGCCTCCTGGATGAGGTCCGACATCTTCAGGCCGTAGGAGCGGTACTCGTAGGCCACCTTCACCACGAAGCGCAGGTTGGCCGTCACCAGGTGGTGGCCGGCGGCCAGGTCGCCCGCCCGGAAGCGCCGCGACAGCTCCTGCTCCTGCGGCTGGGTGAGCAGGGGGTAGCGGTTGATCTCCGAGAGGTACGTGGAGAGCGAGTCGGGGGAGGCGAAGGAGTTGGTGGTCTGCATGGTGTCTCTCGGGGAAAAGAGATCGAATCTTTCGGGGGACCGATTTGCTTCGGACGGGGGTTGCCCTTTGCGATGCGCGTGCCAAGGCGGATCAGCCCCGTTGGCCAGTCGATACGCGGGTTTGCATCGAAGGCCGAGGGTGCTTAGGGCCGGTACCCGGTCGTTTTTACAGGGGGCCTTTCCGAACTCTCTTCCGACTGTCCACCGGCCGACGCGGGGCGGGGACGAGTGACTCCGTTGAGGACAGGCAGGCGGACGGGCTCTTGCAGGGCAGCCGGGCGTTCCGGGACGCACACATCATCGCCACCTTGTGGGGATGGCGGACCTCTTCCAGCTCCTGGCTGTCTCGGCGGTGGTGATGGGGGTGTCGCAGACCATCGCGAAGGAGCGCATCTTCGCCCCCGTGCGGGAGCGGCTGGGAGGGAAGGACTCCTGGCTGGGCTACCTGGTGTCCTGCCCGTACTGCGTCTCGCACTACGCCGCCTTCGCGCTGGTGCCGCTCACGGGCACGTACGCCATCGACGTGGTGCTGGAGGGCTGGCCGGGCCTCGTCCTGAGCTGGTTCCTCTCCTCGCTGCTGGTCACCGTCATCGCCGCCTTCTTCCGGGTGCTCTTCTGGTTCGTGGATGAGACGCAGGGCCTGGTGCGGCGGCGCCAGAAGACGGAGGAGGAGGAGATGGAGACGCGGCGCCTGATGCGCAAGCACGTGGAGAAGTCCGTCTCCCAGCCGGAGCGGAGTGAGCCGCCGCCTCCTCCGGCGCCACATTGAGGGCGGTGACGCTCATTCCCATCCAGGGCGGCGGCTTGCTCGGCTGCGAGGCGTCCCAGATTTCGGGTCCGGGGTGCTGAGGGGCTGAAGCGGTGAGGGGCGGGGGCGTGGCTCCCGCCCTACTTCGCCACGGGTTGTTGCAGGGGGCGGAGCAGGCCCGCACGGTCGAGCAGCTCCTGGACCCGGGCGGCGAGGGCGACGTGCTCCGGGTTGGCGGCGGTGAAGCGCTCGGGGGTGAGGATGATGAGGGTGCCCCTGTCCTCCACGGGCTCGATGCGCACGGGGGCGGGGAGCGGGGGCACCGTGCCTCGCTGGCGGGAGAAGTAGGTGAGCCAGCCTGTGAAGGTGCCTGGGTGGGGGCGCTGCACGATTATTTCTCGGTGCAGGTGAGACGTCGCCACTGCGCATTCCGGGTCCCAAGCCAGGGCCATGGCGCGCACCACTTCAGCCATGACAGGCGCGGTCAGGACCCGTTCTGCCACGGCTCCTCTACTTGGGGGACTGAGCACGCAGCAGAGGCTAGCCCAGGGGTCGCCCGAGCCACAGGAGCCATTGACGCCAGATGTCTCCTTGGGATTGTCGCCGGCCCATAGCCAGAATAGAAATTGATCGTCAGCAATCCTGTTCTTCTTCTTTCTGAATATCCTCAGGAAGGATGCTTCATCCGTGGAGACTTGAAGTTTACGCGCCTTTGCAAAGGAGCTCCCCGGCTCATGCCACTGGTTCCAGGTGGGCTCCAGCGGGCTGATTCGCCGAAAAAAGTCCTCCGCACGTCGCGCACAGGTCTCAACGGGCTCATGACGGAGGGACCAGTAACAGCCTGCATAGTAGGTGTCGTTCATGTCTCGTGATTCATGGGAGATGACGGACTTCGATGTCGGCGAGCTGGGTATCATCGAATAGCTTCCGTAGTGCATCGGCAAACTTCTTCTCAGCGACGATCCATCGGACGCGCATCCCGCCTGCGGCTCTTTTCTGACGTTGGGCCTGAATGACGAACTTTTGCGCGCCTGTGAAGAACACTTCTGGATTCAGCTCGCCGTCGAAGAACTTCGCCAGGCCGGGGCCTTTGACCTCCAGGAGTGCTTCGTCCTTCGGGTCGAGGCCGTCGAAGTCCACCTCCTCACCATTGCGCTTCACGCGGTAGGTGTAGCCCCTGGGCGCTCCCGTCACCCTGCTCTGATAGGCGCGGGCGGCTTCGGGCATCGTCTCGTTTACCTGCACCCATTCTCCTGGACCGCCGGTGGGGAGCACCTTTACGCCCGTGTTCCCATCACCTATCGCCGCCATGGCGACCGCGTTGGGCGCCAGGGCGATGACGAGCAGCCCGTCCACTACCGCCACGGACGACACCTCCGCCGCAGCTTCCAGGCGCAGCCCGACCTGCCGGGCACCGAGCGTTGCAGCCTCCGTGAACCGGGGCAGCCGTGCCGCCATCCACGCGGTGCCTGCCGCCGTTCCCCGGCTCAGCAGCACCGTCGCCGCCAGCACGAAGACCCGGGCTCCCTCCTCACCCATTATTCGGCCGAAGCGCACGCCAGCGGCATCCAGTTCCTGGAACGTGGTGGCCCTGTCGGTCGCTACCTTCAACTCGAAGCAGGCCCGCACCACTGACAGGAAGGAGTCGACCCCAAGGTACGCCAGCATCACCACCGCGAGCACAGCCGCGGCCTTGGTGAACACCGGCTCCGGGTTCGCCGCCAGGATGGCCCACGACACCAGCGCCGCCACCACCACGGCCTTGAAGAACGTGGGGCTGAAGGTGCCCTCCAGTGCCTCGGCAATGCTCTCGTGCATCGGGTCCAGCGACAGACCCAGCGCCATCGCCAGCTTGTCCGTGGAAGAGAAGCCCAGGCCGTCCTCCAGCAGGGAGAGACAGTCCCCCGGCGCCTCATATGCCCGGCACCAGCGCCCGTAGTCCTTGCGCAGCGCGAGCTGCCACACCGTGTCGGCGGCGCTGCCGTATCCGGAAGTCGATGCGCGGACCCAGCCGCCAACCTGGGAGGGACGCAGCGTCAGCGGCACCTCCAGTGCCAGCTGGACCAGCGCATCCTTGAACTCGTCCTCGCTGACTTCGACGGAGGCATCCCAGGAAACGGGCACGTACTCCACGGGCCGGCCCCGCCCCGTCTCCAGCCGCACCACGCGAGTGTTCGCGCAGCCCGTCATGAGCAAGACCATCCACACTGCCACGGCACGACGGAAGTTCATCCGAGCCCCCGGTTCTGGCGCCCCCTCATCGCCGGGTATCCCGCCTCGACGCTACAGGAGGACCAGGAGCTGGGGCAGCGCAGACCCGCTCCAGCAGCGTGCCCGGGGCCTCACTCCCCGCCGGGGACGCAACTCCGGAACGGGATTTGAGAAAATGGAGGGACGCCCACGCCCCCTGGGCCGGAGGTCCTCCATGAGCCCCGTCGACCGCAGCCGCACCCTCCCCACCGTGCCGCCCTCGACGCAGGCGCGGACCTCCGCGACGGCGCTGAAGAACCCCCTTGGCGCGGTGGTGGACGCCGCGAAGCAGGGGCTGGCCGACCTCCCCCGCTTCGTGAAGATGGGGAAGGATGTCTTCGAGGCCTCCCACCTCAGCGAGCTGAAGCGCCTCTTCGGGGGCGACGCGAAGCCGGCCCGGATGAGCGACGGGAAGCTCGTGGGCGCCAAGGGCCAGTCCTTCCCGCCGGGCACGCCGCTGAGCAACATCCCGGGCGTCATGCCGACGGACAACCCGAGCCCGTCGAAGACCCTCCTCTACGTCAACGGCATCATGACGCCCATGGCCGGGCAGCTCAGTGAGATGCAGGCCATCGCCAACAGCGCGGATGCGCGCGTCGTCGGCATCCACAACGCCACCCAGGGACTGACGGCCGACCTGGCCCAGTGCGTGGGCGACAAGCTGGACAAGGGCAGCAACCCAGCCGTGGATACGCTGGCGGACACCATCTACGACGAGCTCAAGGCCGGGCGCGAAGTCCACCTCATGGGCTACAGCCAGGGCGGCCTCATCACCGCGCGGGCCCTGCAGGACGTGCAGAACCGGCTGCGCATCGAAGATGGGATGTCCCAGGCGCAGGTCGAGAAGCTGATGGGCAAGCTCGACGTGGAGACCTTCGGCGCCGCGTCCACGCGCTACCCGGACGGGCCCAACTACGTCCACTACGTCAACAACGCGGACCCCGTGCCCACCCTCACGGGCCTGGGCGGCAGCGTGGACCCGCTGTCCTTCCTCAAGGACGCCGGCAAGGGCGCCGTGGTGCACCGCTTCACCGACGGCAATCTCAACCCCATCAGCAACCACATGCTGGACACCCTGTACCTCAAGCACCGCGTCGACTTCGACGAGGCGCGGGCCGGACGCTTCTAGGCCGTCACCACAGGCCCTGCTCACGCAGCAGGGCTCCCAGCGGGCGCGCCCCCATCCGGTGCGCGTCGAAGAGCGTCCCCGTGGCCGCCCAGGAGGGATTGGCCCAGGTGATGCGCTCCTGTCCTTCCCGAAGCGTCACGCCGCACAGGACGAGCGAGGCCCGCAGCTCCTCTTCCGACGAGAACACCGCGTGCTCGAAGGGGAGCGGGTTCTGGGTGGTGAGGAACACCTGCCTCGGGCCCAGCTCGCGCATGCAGGCCTCCACCCAGCGCGGATGCAGGCCGTTGGCTAGCTCGTCCGCGATGGCGAAGTCCTCATTCACGTCCAGGTAGTACAGGAACGACAGCAGCCGCTTCTGCCCGAAGCCCAGCTCCGCGTGCGACTGGCTCCGGCCGTCCCGCCGCGTGAAGTGGAAGCCGAAGCCGCCGAAGCCCACACGCCCGCCATTCTCGAACGAGCGCTTCTCCTGCACCTCCACTCGGAACGTCCCCGCCGTGAAGCCCGCGAGCGCCACGAAGCGCGCCAGGAAGCTGCGCTCCATGGCGTCGTGACGCAGCTCCAGCACGTCCGGCGGCGCTTCCCGCTCCACCTGCTCGCGCAGCCAGCCCGGCATCCACGTGGGCAGCGCCATCAGCCCGAGCGGGAAGACCTCACCGTCCCGCACCTCCATGGCGTACCGGATGGCGCCCAGCCGCTCGAACATCCCGAGCGCCTCGTCGAAGCGCTGGGGCGCCAGCAGGAACGTCCGGCGCAGCAGCTCCTTGAGCCGCTCCTTCATGTCGCGGTCGATGTACTGCGCCGTCATGAACAGCAGCGTCCACACCGAGCGGTCCAGCAGCGACCAGTGCATGGTCCGCGACCAGGCGGGCTCTCCATCCACCTTGCAGTCGATGCCCTGCTCGTCGGCCCGCATCATCACGTGGGCGGCGGGAGCCGTGAGCCACAGGTCCACCTCGATGCGGGGGTGGAGCCCCGACCCGGCCGGCTGCGGCGTGCGCAGGGGCAGCAGCTCCGAGCCCTTTCGCGGCGGGCCCCCGGGCTCGGCCGTGGGGAGGGACGCTTCGTTCCGGACGAAGACGTGGAGCTTCATCCCCGGGAGCGTCAGGTCGTACTCCAGGGCGAAGGACTCGTGGATGAGGCTGGAGAAGTCCGAGCCCACCACCGTGGCGAGCAGCTCCAGCAGCGTCGTCCTCCCGGTGCCGTTCTCCCCCAGCACCCAGTTGAGCGATGGGCTGAACACGAGCTCGGTGCCCGGTACGACGCTGCGGTAGTGGTGGACGACGAGCCGCGTGAGCTTCATGTCACTCCTCGGCTCGCAGCATGGACACCCCGGGCCCAGGGGGGAACACCTGAGTCACGCGAGTGTCCACGTCCACGCGCCCGCCCGCCCGCGCGAGCAGGGCAACCCCGTCCCGGAGTAGGGTAAGGGCTTCTCCAGACGGCGCATGGGTTGTTCGCGCCGGAAAGGGCCGGGCCGACATGGACTACCAGAAGCTGTTCCAGGTGCTGGTGATGGGGGGCGCGCTGGTCGGGGGCGCCACGGGCTGCACCCAGGGCAACAAGGAGTCGGCGGACCGCGCCGCCAACACCGGAGGCACGGGCGGCGCCGGGGCCGCGGGGGCCACGGACGCTGGCACCGCGGGCGGCCCGCAGCTGGATGACGCGGGCCTGCCCACGGGCACCGGCCGCGGCGTGAAGGGCTGGTAGCGCGCTCCGAGCGGGCCCGCACCATGACGCGGTGCGGGCTGAACTGAAACGTGTGGTGGGGCAGCGACTCGTCTATACAGTGCGCCGATTCTTCAACCTGACAGGTTGAGAAAGGACGCACATGAGGACGATGAAGAACGCTGCCCTCGGATGTCTGCTTTCCGCGCTCGTGGCCCTCGTGGCCACGCCCGCCGCCGCCCAGCTGGAGCTGCCGGCCCCCAGCCCCGCCGCCAAGGTCTCCCAGGAGGTGGGTGTCACCGAGATTTCCATCGACTACTCCAGCCCCGGCGTGAAGGGCCGGAAGGTCTGGGGCGACGTGGTGCCCTGGGACAAGGCGTGGCGCACCGGCGCCAACGCGGCCACCAAGATTACCTTCAGCCGCGACGTCACCTTCGGTGGCAAGGCCGTGCCCGCCGGCACGTACACCATCGTCAGCATGCCCTCCCAGAAGGGGTGGAAGGTCATGCTGAACAAGGACCTGACCCTGTGGTCGGGTGGCAACCCCTATGACGCGAAGCAGGACGTCGCCAGCGTCGCCGCCACCACCGCCGAGGTCCCCAACCGCGAGCGCCTGACGTTCCTCTTCTCCAACACCACCGATGACTCGACGTCGCTGGACCTGGAGTGGGAGAAGCTGCGCGTCTCCGTGCCCATCAAGGTGGACACCGCCGCGCACGCCAAGGCGAACATCGCCGCGGCGCAGAACAGCACCGCGAGCATGCAGATGGCCGCGGCCCGCTACATCGCGGACTCGACCAAGGACTACGCCACCGCGCTGAAGCACGCGGACGCGTCCGTCGCCATCCAGTCCAACTGGTTCAACAACTGGATTCGCGCCGACATCCTGGCGCGCATGGGCAACTACGCCGAGGCCCGCAAGTCCGCGCAGATTGCCTGGGACCTGGGCAACAAGGACAAGAACTTCTTCTTCCGCGACCAGGTCTCCAAGGCCCTGGCCGACTGGAAGAACAAGTAGTCGTCGCACCTCGTATCCGGGGGCCCCTTCAGCGTCGGGGGGCTCCCGCGAGCCGCCGGTAGAGCGCCTCGTAGCGGTCGATGGCCGGGCCGAGCTGGAAGTGCTCCAGCACGTGCTGGCGCGCCCGCTGGGAGAAGGCCTTCCAGCGAGCCGGGTCCTGGACCAGGGTGAGCACGTGCCCGGCCATGGCCTGGATGTCGCCCACCGGCGCGAGGAAGCCCGTCTCGCCGGCCGTGACGAGCTCCGGGATTCCGCCGATGTTGCTCGCCACCACGGGGATGCCGCAGCTGAGCGCCTCCAGCGCGGCGAGGCCGAAGCTCTCCTGCTCGCTGGGGAGGAGGAAGACGTCCGCCGCCGCGAGCAGCTCCTCGAAGCGGTCCTGCTTGCCCAGGAATGCGACGCGGTCCTCCAGCTCCAGCGCGCGGAGCCTGCGCTCGGCGAGCGCGCGCTCGGGGCCGTCCCCAATCATCACCAGCCGGCAGGGGCGCCGGCGGTGGACCTCCGTGAAGATGCTCACCACGTCGGCGATGCGCTTCACCGGCCGGAAGTTGGAGACGTGGATGAGCACCGGCTCCGGCTCGCGCAGGTCCGGGAAGAGCGTGCTCAGGCACGCGCGGTCTCTCACGGGCGCGTAGCGCTGGGTGTCCACGAAGTTGAAGATGACGTCGATGGGGACGCTCTCGGGGATGTCGAAGCCCTTCCAGGTGGCACGGCGGAGGAAGTCCGAGGGCGTCGTCACCGCGTCGCTGCGCAGGATGGAGAAGCGGGTAATCGGCAGGTAGCTGGGGTCGATGCCCACCAGCGTGGTGTCCGTGCCGTGCAGCGTCGTGACGATGCGCGGCGCCTTGTCCCCCAGCACCTCGCGCGCCATCCACGCCGCCGTGGCGTGAGGCACCGCGTAGTGGACGTGCAGCACGTCCAGGCGCTCGTAGTTGGCCACCTCAATCATCTTGGAGGCCAGCGCGATGGGGTAGGTGCTGGAGTGCTGGAGCGCCGGGTAGTCGCTCTCCGCCACCTCGTGGAAGAAGACCTTGCGGGTGGTGCCATGCAGGCGCACTGGCAGGTCCCTGGCGATGAAGTGGACGCGGTGCCCGCGGTCCGCCATGGCCAGCCCGATCTCGGTGGCGACCATGCCGCTGCCTCCGAAGGTGGGAAAGCAGGTGATGGCCACGTTGAGTGAGTCGGTCATCGGCGTTGGGGGAAGAACAGGGGTCGCGCGAAGCTATTCCGCCGGAAGTGCTCCACCGGGTCCGCCAGGCCCAGCGTCTCGCGGACGACGTAGGGCTCGCCGTGGGGGACGCCAATCTGGGCGCCGTAGAAGGCGTCACGGGCTTCCAGGGAGGACAGGGACAGTGGAGAGCCCACCAGCGTGGGCGGCGCATCCGGCCGGGGCTGCACCTGGCTCGCGTAGCAGTGCACCGCCGCCCGCTTGCGCTCGTACACGGTCGACACGTCCACGACGAAGCTCGGCTCGGCCAGATGGCGCAGCGGGTAGTAGAGCACCTGCCGTGGCGTGAAGGGCGCGCTGGCGGGCTCCGCCTCGAACTTGCGCACCCCCGCGAAGAAGAGCGCGCGCGTCACCAGGGCGCTGGCGGCCTCGTGGTCCGGGTGGCGCTCCTCCTCCCAGGGGACGACGACGAGCTCCGGGCGCAGGCGGCGGAGGACCTCCACCACGCGAGCCACGGCGGAGGTGTGGGCACGCTCGGGCTCGGGCGCTTCGAAGCCTGCCCAGGGGCTGACCCAGCCGTCAGGCAGGCCCAGGTTCTCCCGGTGGGTCAGGCCCAGCGCGCGGGAGGCGGCTTCCGTCTCCTGGGCGCGAGTCTCCGGGGTGCCCCGCGAGCTCTTCTCGCCGCGCGTCAGGTCGACGATGCCGGTGCGGTAGCCCTGGCCCGCGAGCTTCGCGAGCAGGCCGCCGCAGAACAGCTCCACGTCGTCGGGGTGCGGGCCGAAGGCGAGGGCGTCCAGGCCGTAGGCCGTGACGGACCCGCTCATGGCGTCAGGTCCTGAAGGGCGCCGGAGAAGGGCACGCAGGCGTCGAGCACCTGCTTCGTGAAGGCGCGCATGCCGATGCGGCTCGCGTAGTACGGCAGGCCGAGGACGCGCTCCTGGGGCTCGTCATTCGGGGTGAGGAACGTGCGCAGGCGGTCCACCCGCTCGGCCGTGGTGCCGTCACGCCGGGCGAGCGCGCGCGCATACCTGCCCGTGAGGCGGGACACGGCGACGCGGACGGTGCCCCGCGTGCGCTGGAGCGCATCCTTCAGGTTCGCGTCCAACGCGAGCAGCGGGTCCTCGAGGCGGTCGAGCTCGGAGGCCAGCGCACCGAAGAGGCGGGCCTCCAGGGCCTCGGGGGCTTCGAGCGCCTGGGTGGCGTCACGCGCTGCCAGCCGGGTGAGCAGCTCCTCGCGGGGCGTGCTCAGCTCGTCAGCGGTGAGGCCCAGCTTGCCGAGCCAGCGGCGGGCGCGGTCATCGAGCACGCGGAAGCGGGCGCGCGGCACGACGAGCGGCATCGGCAGGCCCGCGTGCGCATAGAGCGGCTCGAGCTGCGCGAAGTAGGCCAGCTCTCCAGGGCCGCCGACATACGCCGCCGTGGGCAGCCACGTGTCCTGGAGGAGCGGACGCAGCAGGGCGGAGGTGGTGAAGCGCAGCGGCTCCCGCTCCAGCCAGCCCAGCAGCTCGGCCGTGGTGACGGACCTCCCGTCCGGATGGCCCACGAGGCTCCAGGTGTCCGGCCCCGCGGGGTCCAGCCGGTAGCGCGCTCCCTCGGCCCCGTCCGGCGAGTAGAACCCGAGCGGCGAGCCGGGACGGATGTGGACCTGGACCGCGAAGCCTGCGCTGGCGAGCGCGTCGGCCCGGGAGGCGAGCGCGGTGGAGATGGCCGCGGCCTCTTCGATGGAGCGGTGGTGCACTGGCGCGGTGAGCGCCGCCAGGCGCGGGTCTCTCGGGTCGAGGAAGACGAGCCCCTCTTCCGCGAAGAGCGTCGAGAGCACCTCGGCGAAGGCCTCCGCGAGCGTGGCGTCGGGGCGGTAGGCGCGCTCCAGCAGCGACAGGAACTCTTCCGCGTGGGGCTCGGCGCCCAGCTCGGCGCGCAGGGTGGTCAGCGCCGCGGTGATGCTGGGGCCCAGGCAGCGGTGGGCGATGGGGGCGCGTGAAGCGGCCGCGTCGGGCAGGTCCAGCGCCACGCGCAGGGGACCGCCGCTGGAGCGCGGGAGGTGACAGTGGTCTATCTCCGGGAGGTCGTGGTCCTCCGTCTGGAGCCAGAAGATGGGGACACAGGGGCGGCCCGTCTCCTGGGTGATGGCGCGGGCATTGGTGATGGCGGCCGCGGCCTTGTAGAGCGTGAAGAGCGGGCCGAGGAAGAGGCCCATCTGCTGCCCCGTCACCACCGCCACGGTGCCCGGGCGGGAGAGCAGCTCCAGGTTGCGCTCGCGGGCGGGGCTGGGGGCGAGGCGCGCGTTACGGGCCGCGAGTACGTCGAGCAGCGCGGGAGGCACGGAGCGTGACGCGGCGGCCGCCACGGCCTCGGCACGAGAGGTGGGCCGACGACAGCGGTCGGGGAGGAAGGAGAGCGCGCGCGCATCTCCGCGGAGCCACGCGGCAGAGAACGAGGACGTCACGGGGGCGGGTGATAACAGGTCGGTGGGAGCACGGCACGGGAAGCAACATGCCCGCACCCCCCGTATTCCCCTGGCTGGCTGCGTCATGTCGGGCGAACGCGGGCCGCGCGCGAGCAGGGGCCTTGTTATAGGGTCCGCCGCGAATGCGGAACCTGCTCAGCTTTGGAATGGCGCTGGTCATGAGCCTCGGATTCGGGTCGTCGGCAATGGCGCAAGCTCCCCGGCAACCCCATGCAGGTGAAGTCGCGGCGGGCCTGCGGCGGCTCGGGGTGACGGGCAGCGTCCTCTACGTGGCGGCCCACCCCGACGACGAGAACACGCGCTTCCTGGCGTGGCTGGTGGGGGAGCGCGGCCTGCGCGCCGGCTACCTCTCCCTCACGCGCGGCGACGGCGGGCAGAACCTCATCGGCACCGAGCAGGACGAGCTGCTCGGGCTCATCCGCACGTACGAGCTGCTCGCGGCACGGCGCGTGGACGGCGCCGAGCAGCTCTTCACGCGCGCGCGGGACTTCGGCTACACGAAGAGCGCGGACGAGGCGCTGAAGATTTGGGGCCATGACGAGGTGCTGGCGGACGTCGTGCTCGCCATCCGCCGCTTCCGGCCGGACGTCATCGTCACGCGCTTCTCCACGAATCCGCCCAACCATGGCCACCACACCGCGTCCGCGCTGCTCGCGGCGGAGGCCTTCGTCGCCGCGGCCGACCCGAAGCGCTTCCCCGAGCAGCTCCCCGAGGTGAAGCCGTGGAAGGCGGACCGGCTGCTGCACAACGTCTCCACCTGGAACCTGAAGCCCGACGCGGACATGTCCGGCTACCTGAAGGTGGACGTGGGCGGCTACGACCCGCTGCTCGGGCGCTCCTGGGGTGAGGTCTCGGCGGAGAGCCGCAGCCAGCACAAGAGCCAGGGCTTCGGTGTGCCGGCCGAGCGCGGGCCGCTGCTGGAGTACTTCTCGCCGCTGGCCGGGACGCGCCCGAAGGCCGACGTGTTCGAGGGGCTGGACCTCACGTGGAAGCGCTGGAGCGGCACCGAGGCCGTGGCCCGCGCGGTGGACGAGGCGGTGAAGGGCTTCGACGTCCGCGCGCCCCACCGCAGCGTCCCCGCGCTGGTCCGCGTCCACGAGGCGCTGTCCGCGCTGCCCGAGGACCACCCGTGGAAGGCCTACAAGCTGCGTGAGACGGAGGCGCTGCTGGCCGCGTGCGCGGGCCTGTTCCTGGAGGCCCGTGCGGCCGAGCCCACGGCGGTGCCGGGCACGCAGGTGGAGCTGAACCTGACGGCGCTGAACCGCTCGCCCGCCGGGCTCCGGCTGGTGAGCGTGACGCTGCCGGGCGGTGAGGCGGTGGCCACCAACACCGCGCTGGCCGGCCATGCGCCCTTCAAGCTGTCGCGGAAGGTGAAGCTCCCGGACGATGCGACCATCTCCACGCCGTACTGGCTGCGCAAGCCCGTCATGGGCGGCCTCTTCACCCTGGAGGGCGCGGACCGCGCGCTCACCGGCCAGCCCGAGGGCGGGCCCGCGCTGGCGGTGACCTTCGTCTACGAGGCGAGCGGCCGGCGCATCAGCGTGACGCGGCCGGTGGTCTACGTGTGGACGGACCCGGTGCGCGGGGAGCTGTACCGCGCGCTCGAAATCGTCCCCGCCGTCACCGCGACGCTCGCGCGGGACGTGCTCATGTTCCCCAATGGCGCCTCCCAGTCCGTCTCCGTGGTGCTGGCGGCGGGCAGGGGTGAGGCCTCGGGCAAGGCCCGGCTGGAGGTGCCGCAGGGCTGGCGCGTGGAGCCCGCGGAGGTTCCGTTCCAGCTCGCCGCGCGCGGGGACGAGCGCACCGTGCTCTTCTCGGTGACGCCTCCGAAGGGCGCCACGGCGAAGGGGCGGCTGCGCGCCATCGTCGAGAGCGGCGGCCGCACCGAGTCGTGGCGCCTCCGCACGGTGTCGTACGAGCACATCCCTCCGCAGGCGGTGCGGCAGCCGTCGGAGGCGTCGCTGGTGCCGTTCGCGCTGGCCACGAAGGTGAAGCGCATCGGCTACATCCCCGGGCCGGGAGACCGCGTGGCGGAGAGCCTGGCGGCGGTGGGGTACGAGGTGACGGTGCTGCCCGAGGAGCGGCTGGCCGGCGAGAAGCTGGAGCGCTTCGAGGCCATCCTCGTGGGCGTGCGCGCCTTCAACGCCAACCCGCGCCTCGCCGTGCACCGCGAGCGGCTGCTGAAGTACGTGGAGGGGGGAGGGCGACTGGTGGTGCAGTACAACACCAATAGCCGCGTGGGCCCGCTCACCACCTTCGTCGGCCCGCACCCGCTGGAGATTGGCCGGGAGCGCGTCACGGACGAGACGGCGGCCATGACGCCCGTCACGCCGAACGACCCGCTGCTGCGTGCGCCCAACGCGCTGACGGCCGCCGACTTCGAGGGCTGGGTCCAGGAGCGTGGCCTCTACTTCGCCTCCAAGTGGGACGAGCGCTACCGCCCGGTGTTCGCGATGAGCGACCCCGGTGAGGCGCCGCTGCAGGGCTCGCTCCTGGTCACCCGTCACGGAAAAGGCACTTTTGCCTATACGGGGCTGGCCTTCTTCCGTCAGCTCCCCGCCGGTGTACCCGGCGCCTACCGCCTCCTGGCGAACGTCCTCGCACAATGAGCACACCCGGTCCTTCGCTGGAGAAGCCCGCTTCGCCCCGCCCCGAGATGGATGACGTGCCGCCCCTGCTCGGGTCCTGGCGCAACATCTACCTCGTGGTGCTCGGCACCTTCGTCCTGTTCGTCGCCCTGTTCTGGGCGCTCACCGAGGCGTACTCGTGACACTGCTCGACTGGCTGGTCCTCGGCGGGACGACGGCGTTCATCGTGGTGTGGGGACTCTGGAAGGCTCGCAAGGCCACCACCAGCGAGGACTACCTGCGCGGGGCCCGTGAGCTGAAGTGGCCCACCATCGGCCTGTCGGTGATGGCCACGCAGGCGAGCGCCATCACCTTCCTCTCCGTCCCCGGGCAGGCGTACGAGGACGGGATGCGCTTCGTGCAGTTCTACTTCGGACTGCCGATTGCGATGATCATCATCAGCGCGGTCTTCGTCCCCATCTACTACCGGCTGAACGTCATCACCGCGTACCAGTACCTGGAGTCGCGCTTCGACCTGAAGACGCGCCTGCTGGGCGCGTTCCTCTTCCTCATCCAGCGCGGGCTGGCGGCGGGCATCACCATCTACGCCCCGTCCATCATCCTCTCCACCATCCTCGGCTGGCCGCTGGAGCCCACGGTGGTGGCCATGGGCGCGCTGGTCATCGTCTACACGGTGACGGGCGGCTCCAACGCCGTCAGCCAGACGCAGAAGCAGCAGATGGTGGTGATGATGGGCGGCATGGTGGTGGCCGCCATCGTCATCGTGTGGCGGCTGCCCGAGCACATCTCGTTCGGCAAGGCCGTGGACGTGGCGGGCGCCTTTGGCCGGATGAACGTGGTGAGCTTCGACCTGGACGTGCAGGACCGCTACAACTTCTGGTCCGGCATCACCGGCGGCCTCTTCCTGTCCCTGTCGTACTTCGGCACGGACCAGTCGCAGGTGGGCCGCTACCTGACGGGGCGCTCCATCACCGAGAGCCGGCTGGGACTGCTGTTCAACGGCGTGCTGAAGATTCCGATGCAGTTCCTCATCCTCTTCGTCGGAATCCTCGTCTTCGTCTTCTACCAGTTCAGCACGCCGCCCCTGCTGTTCAACGAGCCGCTCCGTGAGCGCGTGCAGGGCACCGCGCAGGCGGGGGAGTACGCCGCGGTCGAGGCGAAGTGGGAGCAGGTGCAGTCGGGCAAGCGCGCGGAGGTGGAGCGCTTCCTCGCGGCGCGCGAGGCGGGCGACGCGGCGACCGAGGCCACCTCGCGAGAGGCGCTGCGGAGCGCGGCGAAGCAGGCCAGTGACGTCCGCAAGGAGGCCAAGGCGGTGGTGGCCCGCGCGCTGCCGGGCGTGGAGACCAAGGACTCCGACTACATCTTCATCGGCTTCGTGAAGCGCTGGCTGCCCAATGGCCTCTTCGGGTTGCTCATCGCGGTCATCCTCGCGGCGGCGATGAGCTCCATCGCCAGCGAGCTGAACGCCCTGGGCGCCACGACGACGGTGGACTTCTACCGGCGGGTGTTCCGCCAGGACGCGTCGGACAAGCACGTGCTGGTGGCGTCCAAGCTGTTCACCGTGTTCTGGGGGCTGGTGGCCGTCAGCTTCGCGACGTTCGCGTCGCTGCTCGACAACCTCATCCAGGCCGTGAACATCCTGGGGTCCATCTTCTACGGCACGGTGCTGGGCCTCTTCCTGGTGGCCTTCTTCGTCAAGCACGTGCGCGGGCACGCGGTGTTCATCGCCGCCGTCATCTCGCAGTCGACGGTGATTGCCCTCTTCATGCTGAGCGACATCGGCTACCTGTGGTTCAACGTCATCGGCTGCACGCTGGTGGTGGTGCTGAGCCTGGTGGTCCAGACCGTGCTGCCCAGGGCGCCGGAGCCCGCCCCGGCGGCGACGGGGAGCTAGCTGGCCCGCGATTCGCATCACCCGCGCCGGGCCCCGTAGACTGGGGCCCGCCGGGAGGTGCACCTTGGAGCGCGTCCAGTCCGTGTCGGGGAGCCGGGAGGACAGGGCTTCGTGTGTGGTCTGCGAGGCGCCCCTCGAAGGCCCCCGGTGCGACCACTGCGGTGCGGCGGTGGCCCCGGGCGGCTACCGCATCCGGCGGCTCATCTCCCAGTCCGTGCATGGCCGGGTGTACCTCGCGGAGGGCCCGGAGGGGCGCCCCGTGGCGCTCAAGGAGCTGCTCTTCGCGCTGGTGCCCGGTGTGGAGCAACTCGATGCCTTCGAGCGCGAGGCCGCGGTGCTCCGCTCGCTGAGCCACCCCGACATCCCCCGCTTCGTCGCGAGCTTCAAAGAGGGGAGCGGGGTGGGGACGCGGCTCTACCTCGCCCAGGAGTTCCTGGAGGGGGAGTCGCTCCTCCAGCGCATCGAACGGCAGCGCCTGGACGAGGACGAGACGTGGGCACTGGCCGAGCAGGTGCTCCGGACGCTCCAGGCCCTGCACGAGCGCACGCCCGCGCTCCTCCACCGGGACGTGAAGCCCGCCAACCTCATCCTCCGCCCGGACGGGCGCGTGGCGCTGGTGGACTTCGGCGCCGCCCGGCATCTGGCCCGCGACGTGACTCACGGCTCCACGCTGGTGGGTACCTTCGGCTACATGCCTCCTGAGCAGCTCGGCGGGACGGTGGAGCCCTCCAGTGACCTCTATGCACTGGGCGCCACGCTGGTCCACGCGCTCAGCGGACGCATGCCGTCGGACCTGCTCGATGAGGGGATGGCGCTCTCCTTCGAGAAGCACGTCCAGGGCTCCTCCCGGCTCCGGGACTTCCTCGGCCGGCTGCTGGCTCCGAAGCGCTCGGGGCGGTTCGCCTCCGCGGCCGAAGCGCTCGCTGCCCTCCGAGCTGCTCGGGAAGTTCCGATGGCTCCGCCGCCGGCCCTGGCGGCCCCTGTCGAAGCGCCCGCGGCACGACAGGACGCGCAGGCCGCCACCGCCCCGCGCGCCCCAATGAGCACGAATCGGCGCATGGCGCTGCTGGCGCTCACCGTAGGCCTGGGCATGGGGCTCCTGGTCGTCGGCGCGTGGGTGGCGGGCGAGCTGTGGGGGACGCCTCCGGTCGTCGTCGTGGAGCGCGACCCGTCCCTCGAGTCACCTCCTCCCCAGGTGGCGCCGGGCCCGCCCGCGCGGCCCGCGCCGCCGCAGCGGGACGGGTCCCGCCGGACCTTCCGCACACCGTGGCCGGGTGAGCCCTCCGGCTCCCGCTGACGAGCGAGCGGCCAGGCAGCCACAGTCGTCTTCACCTCGCGGCCCCGGACGCACACCCACGCGTGGCCCGCCACCCACGGCGTGCCGGTTTCAGGTCCGGACGTCAGTCGTGCTTTCATCCCCGCGTGGCTGGCCCCCTGCTTGCTCTCTCCCGAGCAGGCACTTCGTGCCGCACCCCACCCCATGTCCTCAAACGAATCGGAACCCACTCCGCCCCGACCGCGGCTCGCCACCCGCGTCTTCGGAGAGCTTCGCTGGACCCCGCCGTCCTGGGCCGCCACGCTGGGCAGCGCCATCGCCCGCACCGTGCGCCGCTGCGGCACGTGGGTTCGCCAGCACCCCAAGGGCATCGCGCTCTGCCTGGGCCTGCTGGTGCTGCTGGCCGTCTCGGTGGATGCCGGCTACCGCTGGTACCAGAACCGCCCCAAGCCGGTGAGCTACTCGCTCTCCGCCACCCACCCTCCGCTGACGCGGATTGAAGACGTCCCCACGCCGGGGGCGGTCTACGTCCACTTCACCGGCTCGGTGGCGCCCCTGGAGGCGATTGGCAAGCCCGTCACGGCCGGCATCACCCTCACTCCCGCCGTTCGCGGTGAGTGGCGCTGGGCCAATGACCGGATGCTCACCTTCACCCCGGCCGAGGACTGGGGCGTGGGGCAGGAGTACAAGGTCGTCCTGGACCGGACGCTGTTCCCGAGCCACATCCTGCTCGACGCGTACGAGACTACCTTCCGCTCCGCCGCATTCTCCGCCTCCATCACCGACGCGCAGTTCTACGAGGACCCGCGCAATCCCAAGGAGAAGCGCGTGGTGGCGACGCTGACCTTCTCCCATCCGGTGGACTCGGCCACGCTCGTGCGCAAGCTCTCGCTGCGCATGCCCCAGGAGAAGACCTCCCTGCTCGGCACGGACTACCGGGAGATTCCCCTCACCGTCACCTACGACAAGCTGAAGGGACAGGCCTACGTCCAGTCGGACCTCATGCCGATTCCGGACCGGGACACCTCCGTGAAGCTGGTGCTGGACTCGGGCGTCAGCGCATCCCGGGGCGGGGCCGGCACCCTGACGGTGCAGGACCGCAGCGTCCGCATCCCCGGCATGTACACGTACTTCCGTGCGCAGGGGGTCGAGGTGTCGCTCGTGCGCAACGACCGCTACGAGCCGGAGCAGGTGCTCATCATCAACCTCTCCACCGGCGTCACCGAGGCGGAGCTGCGCAAGCATCTCCAGGTCTGGGTGCTCCCCAAGGACCGTCCGGCGAAGGACGGCCAGCCCGTGGAGCCCAACGCGAACTGGGCCAACCAGGGCGTGGGGCACATCGGTCAGGAGCTGCTCACGGCCCCCGCCCGGCTGAAGCTGGACCCCATCGCCGCGGACAAGGAGTACGCCACGCTGCACAGCTTCCGCATCCGCGCGGACGTGGGGCGCTACCTCTACGTGCGGCTCGGAAAGGGCATGCAGTCCGCGGGCGGCTACGTGCTGGCCGAGGAGTACAACACCGTCCTCGACGTGCCGCCCTTCCCGGAGGAGGTGAGCATCCTCCACGCGGGTGCGCTGCTCAGCCTCGCGGGCGAGAAGAAGGTCACCGTGCTGTCGCGCGACGTCCAGGCGCTGCGCTTCGAGCTGGGCCGCGTGCTGCCGAACCACCTCAACCACCTGGTGACGCAGACCGAGGGCCGCTTCTCCCATCCCTACTTCCAGAACTACCGGTTCGACGCGGAGAACATCTCCGAGGGCTTCTCCGAGGTGCGCCCGCTGGAAGGTGCCGGCCGGGGCAAGGCGCAGTACGCCGCCTTCGACCTGGCCCCCTACCTCACGCCCAAGGACACTCCCGAGGCCCGGCGCGGCCTGTTCTTCTTCAAGGTCAAGAGCTGGGATGTGGCGCATGACCGGTCCACGGGACAGGAGGACACCCGGCTGCTGCTGGTGACGGACCTGGGCCTGGTGGTGAAGGACAACTCGGACGGCTCGCATGACGTGTTCGTGCAGAGCCTCGGCTCCGGCCTGCCCGCCGAGGGCGTGACGGTGAGCGTGCTGGGGAAGAACGGCCTGCCGGTGGTGAGCGCCACCACGGACGCGGACGGCCACGCCGCCATCCCCAGGCTGACGGACTTCCGCCGCGAGCAGACGCCCGTCGTGTACCTGGCGCGCAAGGGCGAGGACTTCGCCTTCATCCCCGTCCAACGCACCGACCGGCAGCTCAACTTCAGCCGCTTCGACGTGGGCGGCATGACGAGCGGCTCCACGCCGGAGCGGCTCTCCGCCTTCCTGTTCTCCGACCGCGGCCTGTACCGCCCCGGGGACACCTTCCACGTGGGCCTGGTGGTGAAGGCCTCCGACTGGAGCCGCCCGCCCACCGGCCTGCCGCTGGAGGTGGCCGTCATCGACCCGCGGGGCCTGGAGGTCCAGAAGAAGAAGGTCGTCCTCTCCGCCATGGGCCTGGAGGGGTTCCAGTACACGACGGACGAGACGTCCCCCACGGGCAACTACCAGGTGAACCTGTACGTGGTGAAGGACGGCCAGCGGGGCAACCACCTGGGCTCCACCACCGTGCGCGTGGAGGAGTTCCTGCCGGACCGCATGCGCATCACCACCCGCTTCAGCGCCGAGAACACCGAGGGCTGGGTGCCCCCGAAGGAGCTCAAGGGCCTGGTGACGCTGAAGAACCTCTTCGGCATCCCCGCCGCGGACCGGCGCGTGTCCGCCGAGGTGTCCCTCAGCCCGGCGTACCCCAGCTTCCGCAAGCACCCCGGCTACCTCTTCCATGACCCGCTGCGCGCTCCGCGCAGCTTCACCGAGCGCCTGGAGGACACCACCACCGACGAGAATGGCGAGGTGGCGCTGGAGCTGGGCCTTGAGAAGTTCGAGAAGGCCACCTGGCGCGTGTCCTTCCTGGCGGAGGGCTACGAGGCCGAGGGCGGCCGGGGCGTGTCCTCCGAGGCGTCGCTGCTGGTGTCTCCGCTGCCGTACCTCATCGGCTTCAAGCCGGATGGCGCCCTGGCGTACCTGAGCAAGGGCTCCGCGCGCGAGGTGCATTTCATTGCCGTGGACCCCACGCTGAAGAAGCTGGCGGTGCAGGGGTTGAAGGCGGAGCTGGTGGAGCGGCGCTGGGTATCCGTGCTCACGCAGCAGGCCAACGGCACCTACAGCTACCAGTCCGCCCGCCGCGACACCGTGGTGCGCACCCGCGAGCTGCCGCTGGGCGAGGGCGGCTTCAAGTACGCCCTGTCCACCGAGCAGCCCGGCGACTTCGTGGTGCTGGTGAAGGACGCGGAGGGCACGGAGCTCAGCCGTGTGGAGTATTCCGTGGCGGGCCACGCCAACCTCACCCGCGCGCTGGAGAAGAACGCCGAGCTGGAGGTGAAGCTCGCGCGGCAGGACTACGCGCCGGGCGATGACATCGAGCTGAGCATCAAGGCGCCGTACACGGGCGCGGGCCTCATCACGATTGAGAGAGACCGCGTCTACGCCTGGAAGTGGTTCAAGGCGGACGCCACCAGCACCGTGCAGACCATCCGCCTGCCGCCGGGCCTGGAGGGGAACGGGTACGTCAACGTGGCCTTCGTGCGCGCCATGGACTCGCAGGAGATCTTCATGAGCCCGCTGAGCTACGGCGTGGTGCCGTTCTCCGTGAGCCGCGAGAGCCGCGCGCTGAGCGTGACGCTGACCAGCGCGGACAAGGCCCGCCCCGGCGAGCCGTACCGCATCCGCTACCGCGGCAACCGCGCGGGCAAGGCGGTGGTGTTCGCGGTGGACGAGGGCATCCTCCAGGTGGCCGGCTACGCGACGCCGGACCCGCTGGCGCACTACTTCAAGAAGCGCGCGCTGGAGGTGCGCACCGGGCAGATCCTGGACCTGCTGCTGCCGGAGTTCTCCGTGTCCCGGGCCGTGTCCTCCATGGGCGGCGACGACGAGGGCGCGGCGGCCATCGGGAAGAACCTGAACCCGTTCAAGCGCAAGCGGGACAAGCCCGTGGCGTACTGGTCCGGCGTCGTCGACATCGACGAGACGGAGCGGACGCTCACCTACCACGTGCCCGACTCCTTCAACGGTGAGCTGCGCCTCATGGCCGTGGCCGTGGGGACGGAGTCCGTGGGCGCGGCGAGCCGGCGGGCCATCATCCGCGGGCCCTTCGTGATTACGCCCAGCGTGCCCACCTTCGTCGCGCCCGGGGACGAGTTCAACGTGGGCGTGGCGGTGGCCAACAGCCTGGACGGTTCCGGCAAGGGCGCGGAGGTGGTGCTGGAGCTGAAGACGTCCGAGCACCTGGAGGTGCTGGACGAGGTGAAGCGGCCGCTGAAGATTGACGAGGGGCGCGAGGCGAGCACGACGTTCCGGGTGCGGGCGAAGAAGGTGCTCGGCTCGGGCTCGTTCGCCTTCACCGCGTCCCTGGGGAAGGAGCGCGTGAAGCAGACGGTGGACCTGAGCGTGAGGCCGCCGGTGCCCTTCCTCACCTCCGTGGCAGGCGGCTACGTCCAGGACGGCAGGGCGGACCTGCCGGTGCCGCGCAAGCTGTACGGCGCGTACCGGACGATGGAGGTGAGCGCGTCGCCGCTGCCGGTGGGCCTGGCGCGCGGCCTGGCCACGTACCTGGAGAAGTACCCCTACGGGTGCACCGAGCAGCTCGTCAGCCGCGCCTTCCCGGCGGTGGTGCTGAAGGGCCGGCGCGAGCTGCTGGGGCAGGGGCCGCAGGTGGCCGACGTGTCCTTTGCCTCCGCGCTCGAGACGCTGCGCTCGCGGCAGAACGAGGAAGGGGCCTTCGGGCTGTGGGCGGCCAACTCGTACGCGCCCACGCTGCCGAGCATCTACGCGCTGCACTTCCTCACCGAGGCGAAGGAGCGGGGCTTCCCGGTGCCGCCCGAGCTGCTGAACCGGGGCCTCACGTGGCTGACGGGCCTGGTGGCCTACAGCCCCTCCAGCCTGGGCCAGGCGCGCAACCTCGCGTATGCGCACTACGTCCTCACCCGCAACGGCAAGGTGTCCCGGCAGACGGTGGCCTCCCTGCGCGAGTTCCTCGACCTGAACTACGCGGAGCAGTGGCCCAAGGATTTGACGGCCGCGTACCTGGCGGCGACGTACCGGCTGCTCAAGCAGGACAAGGAGGCCGAGCGCGTCCTCAAGTCGGTCCGCATCGGAGCGCCGCAGCAGACGGACTACGCGTACCTCTATGACGGGCTCGTCTACGACTCGCAGGTGCTCTATCTGCTGTCGCGCCACTTCCCGGAGAAGCTCGAGGAGGTCAGCGGCAAGACGCTGGCCGACATGACGAAGCCCATCCTCGACGAGCGCTTCAACACGCTGTCCTCCTCGTACGCCATCCTGGGGCTGGAGGCCTATGCCCAGGCGCTGGGCGCGAAGGGGATGCCGTCGCGCAGCGGGGCCGCCATCCTGGAGAAGGTGGCGGACACGCTCCGCCCGCTCACGGTGCCCGAGGGGCTCTTCCCCCGGGTGGACTTCTCCGACGAGGCCAGCGCCGTCCGCGTGGAGGGGCCTTCGGCGGCGCCGCTGTTCTTCCAGGTGACGCAGGCGGGCTACGACCTGGAGCTGCCGACGCAGCCCATCCTCCAGAAGCTGGAGGTGCAGCGCGAGCTGCGGAGCCTGGACGGCAAGGTCGTCACCGAGGTGCCGCTGGGCGGCGAGGTGGAGGTCCACCTGAAGCTGCGCTCGCTCAGGGACGCCCTCTCCCAGGTCGCCATCACCGACCTGCTGCCGGGCGGCTTCGAGGTGGTGATGGAGAAGCCCGCCACGCCTTCCTCCGAAGAGGAATCGGAGTCCGAGTCGGAGCCCGAATCCGAGGAGTCCTCCGAGGGGGACGAGGGCTCCGACGAAGGGGAGGGCGAGGAGCAGTACTACAGCGAGCCCGAGCCCGTCGCGGGCGGCTGGGTGCCTCCGGTGGGCAGCGAGCAGTCCTCGTTCGCTCCGGAGTACGTGGACATCCGCGAGGACCGGGTGGTGCTCTACGGTCAGGTGGGCTCCAGCGTCACCGAGTACATCTACCGCATCAAGGCGACCAACACCGGCCAGTTCGTGATGCCGCCGGCCTTCGCCGAGGGCATGTATGACCGGAGCGTGCGGGCGCGCTCGCTGGGGGCGAAGGTGACGGTGCTCGCGCCGTGAGCCGCCGCCGGTTGCGCGGAGTGCTGCTGGCGGTGCTGGGGCTCGCGGTGCTGTACGCCGTGGTGCCCCGGCCGCCGGTGCGCGAGGGGCTGGGCTTCTCGCAGGCGGTGTTCGACCGCGAGGGCCGGCTCCTGCGGCTCACCCTGTCGCCGGACGAGAAGTACCGGCTCTGGGTGCCGCTGGAGCGCATCCCCGCGTCGCTCGTGGAGGCCACGCTGCTCCACGAGGACCAGCACTTCCGCACGCACTTCGGCGTCAACCCCGTGGCGCTGGGCCGCGCCGTGTGGAGCACCTACCTCACGGGCGGACGCCGCATGGGTGGCTCCACGCTCACCATGCAGCTGGCGCGCATCCGCTACGGCATCGAGTCCCGCACGCCCGGGGGCAAGGTGCTGCAGATGCTGCGGGCGCTCCAGCTGGAGTGCACGTACTCCAAGGACGAAATCCTGGAGGCGTACCTCAACCTGGCGCCATACGGCCGCAACGTGGAAGGCGTGGGCGCGGCCAGCCTCATCTACTTCGCGAAGGACGTGGAGCGGCTGTCCCTGACGGAGGCGCTCACCCTGGCCGTCGTCCCGCAGAGCCCCGCGCGCAGGGACCCGGGCCGCGACGCTGGAGCGCTGACGGCGGCGCGGCTGCACCTGTTCGACCGCTGGGCCCAGGTGCACGCGGAGGACGCCGAGCGCCGGCCGTTGATGGAGCAGCCCCTGCCGGTGCGCACGCCGGAGGACCTGCCCTTCCTCGCGCCGCACTTCGTGGCGCGCGCGCTGCGGGCCAGTCCCTCGGGCTCCAGCGTGAAGAGCACGCTCGATTTGTCCATGCAGCGGCTGCTGGAGCGCCACGTGCGGCAGTACGTGGAGCAGCGGCGCGGGGTGGGCATCCGCAACGCGGTGGCGCTGGTGGTGGACTGGCGCTCGCTGGAGGTGCGCGCGGCGGTGGGCTCGGCGGACTTCTTCGACGCGTCCATCGACGGGCAGGTTGATGGCACGCGGGCGAAGCGCTCACCGGGCTCGGCGCTCAAGCCCTTCATCTACGGGCTCGCCTTCGACCAGGGGCTGGTGCACCCGCGCACCATGCTGAAGGACGCGCCCGGGGGCTACCGGGGGTATGCGCCGGAGAACTTCGACGGCGAGTTCGTGGGCCCCGTCGCCACGGAGGACGCGCTGGTGCGCAGCCGCAACATCCCCGCGGTGGCGCTGACGCAGCGGCTCGCCGCGCCCGGGCTGCATGGCCTGCTGCGCAAGGCGGGCGTCACCGGCCTGCGCTCCGAGGAGCACTACGGCCTGGCCCTGGCCCTGGGCTCGGCGGAGGTGTCCATGGTGGAGCTGGTGGAGCTGTACGCCATGCTCGCCAACGCGGGCGTGCTCCGGCCGCTGCGGGTGGAGGTGGACGCTCCTCGCGACGAGGGCGTGCGCCTGCTGAGCGCCGAGGCCAGCTTCCTGGTGGTGGACGCGCTGTCGCGCGGGCCCCGGCCCGCGCAGTCCTTCCGGCCCGAGTGGGCGCGGGACACCGTGCCGGTGGCGTGGAAGACGGGCACCTCGTCCGGCTTCAGGGATGCGTGGAGCGTGGGCATCGTGGGGCCGTACGTGGTGGCGGTGTGGGTGGGGAACTTCGACGGGGAGTCCAACCCCGCCTTCGTGGGGCAGACGGCGGCGGCGCCGCTGATGTTCGAGCTGGTGGACTCGGTGCGCTCGCGGGACGCGGACGTGCGGCGCGTGAGCATCGCGCCGCCTCCGGGCGTCAGCCGCGTACACGTGTGCGCGCTGTCTGGTGGCGTCCCCGGGCCGCACTGCCGCCGGAAGGTGAGCACGTGGTTCATCCCGGGGACCTCGCCCATCCGCGCGTGCGACGTGCACCGGGAGGTCTGGGTGGACGCGCGCACGGGGCTGCGCTCCTGCTCCCCGGGGCCGGGCACCCGGGCGGAGGTGTACGAGTTCTGGCCGTCGGACCTGCTGCGCCTGTTCCAGAAGGCGGGCCTGCCGCGCCGGGTGCCGCCGCCGGAGGACTCGAGCTGCGGGCTGGAGCAGGGCGCCAGCGAGGGCACGCCGCCGCAAATCACGACGCCGGAGGACGGGGTGGACTACAACCTGCGGGCGTCCGCTTCCGCGCCGCAGACGGTGCCGCTGGCGGTGGTGACGGACGCGGACGTGCGCCGCGTGTTCTGGTTCGTGGACGAGCAACTGGTGGGCACCGCGCCTCGCGGTGAGCCGCTGCACTGGGCGGCACGGCCGGGCACGTACGTGGTGCGCGCCGTGGATGACCGGGGCCGCTCCGACGCGCGCACCCTGCGCGTCCTGCTGGTGCCTTGAGGACGGAGGGCCGACGCGTCCGTTGACGGGGGCGGGCGCCGCCTTGAAGTATGCTTCCTCGTGAGAGGGACGCACATGTCTAACGGGAAGAGGAGGGCCGCCAATCCGGGGCGCTCCGACGAGACACGCATCGCGCCGGAGGAGGACGAAGATGCGACGCGGGACCTCCCGCTCCTCGAGCGTCCCGAAGAGACGCACATGGGCCCGGTGGTGGATGCGGACGCGACGGGGGACATCTCGCTTCCCTACCGTCCCGAAGAGACGCGCATGGCGCCGCTCGAGCCGGAGGAGGGCGCCATCCAGACGCGCCTGGAGTCACAGGACGCCCGCCCCGTCCGGGGTGGCAGGGCGCGCGTGCCGGCCCCTCCGGGCCGGGGGAGCCGTGACGCGCCGCCGGGGGAGCTCGGCACCGAAGTGCGGGGGCGCAATCCCCAGGCGGACATCCGCACGGAGGTCCGAGGGCAGAAGGCGCCGGTGGACCCGAGCACGGAGGTCCGAGGGCACAGGGCTCCGGTGGATGTCAGCACGGAGCTCAGGCCCCCCAAGGCGCCGGTGGAGCTGAGCACGGAGGTCCGGAGCCACAAGGCACCGATGGACGTCAGCACGGACATCATGAGCCCGAAGCCCGCGGCGGCTCGCGGAGGCAAGGAGGGCGGCAAGGCGGCGGGCTGGCTCGCCCGTGGCGGTGAGAAGAAGGCGGGTGCGGCGCCGCCTGCGGTGGGTGTGGTGCGCCTGAGCCCGCTGGAGCCCGCGAAGGGCAAGGTGGCGGCGGCCGAGGACGAGTCCCCGGCGCTCCGGACGATGTTCGCGAACCACTCCGCGCTGCTCGCGGAGCAGTTCCGAAGCGCGATGGCGTCGAAGATGTACGGCCGGGGGCCGCACCGGGTGCTGCGCATCGACGAGCCCGAGGGCCCCAGCACCGCTGGCGGGAAGCTGGCGCGGCAGGCGATTTCGCTCGTGCCCCGGAAGGGCTCGGGCCCCTCGGTCATGTGCGGCTGGGTGGACGTGTCGAAGCGCGAGGCGCAGCTGCGCAACTTCGACGCCGCGGCGAAGCGGTACGAGTCCCACCACGGCGAGCCCCTGGAGATGCAGCCCGAGGAGTACGAGCGCTTCCTCGCCGACGTGGAGGAGGTGCTCGTCAAGGCCGTCATCAAGGTGCGCATCATCGTCCCGGAAGAGGTGGGGGCGGTGCGCATTGCCCCCTCGACCCAGGCACGGCGGAAGGGTGTTCCCGTGTTGCTCGCGGTCACCCTCGCCGTGCTGGCGTTCGTCCTGGGGCTGTACCTGGGGCGGATGCCGCCGGGCTGAGGCGTTGCCACATGGCACATGCGGCTGGCAGTGCTACCTTCCGCCCATGCCTCGCTGGTTCAACACCTCTGGTCCCTGCACTCCGGAAGATCATTACATGCTCCCGGCACTGCGGCGGCTGCCGGAAGTGCAGCGCCTCATCGAGCAGAAGGGCTACTTCGTCGTTCACGCGCCACGGCAAGCGGGCAAGACAACCGCGTTGCGCTCGCTGGCCCAGGAGCTCAATGCCAGCGGTAAGTACGTGGCTGCCCTGGTGTCCATGGAGGTGGGAGCCGCGTTTCCCGAGGATATCGGCGCTGCGGAGTCCGCCGTGCTGGAGTCCTGGCGCGACAGCCTGATTGGCCAGCTCCCGGACGAGCTGCTGCCTCCTCCATTCCAGGATGCGCCTCCGGGCAGTCGGATTGGCTCCGCACTCACGGCCTGGGCTGCCTCCGCGCCTCGGCCCCTCGTCGTCTTCCTGGATGAAATTGATTCGCTCCGCAACGGAGTCCTGGTCTCCATCCTGCGACAGCTCCGGAGCGGATTCTCCGGCCGTCCCGAGCGTTTCCCCAGCTCACTCGCGCTCATCGGGCTGAGAGACGTACGCGACTACAAGGTGGCCACCGGTGACCGGGACTACCTGGGCACCGCCAGTCCCTTCAACATCAAGGTCCGCTCCCTCACGCTGCGGGACTTCACCGCCGATGAAGTGGCCGAGCTCTACGCACAGCACACGGCGGACACCGGTCAGCAATTCGAGCCCGAGGCGCTCGCCCTCGCCTTCGAGCTCACCCGGGGGCAGCCCTGGCTCGTCAACGCCCTGGCGAAGGTGGCTGTCGAGGAGCTCGTTCCAGACAGCTCCCAGCCGGTTCGCCGCGCCGACATCGAGCGGGCCAAGGCGCTCCTCATCGAGCGCCAGGAGACGCACCTGGACAGCCTCACCGACCGCCTGCGTGAGCCGCGCATCCGCGCCATCCTCGAGCCCATGCTGGCGGGCGAAATCCCGGGCGCCATTCCCGCGGACGACCTTCGCTTCGCCATCGACCTTGGACTCATCCGGCTGGCTTCGTCCGGTGGCGTGGAGGTCGCCAATCCCATCTACCGCGAG
The DNA here is from genome assembly GCF_024198175.1 of Pyxidicoccus xibeiensis. Taxonomy (NCBI): domain Bacteria; kingdom Pseudomonadati; phylum Myxococcota; class Myxococcia; order Myxococcales; family Myxococcaceae; genus Pyxidicoccus; species Pyxidicoccus xibeiensis. The sequence goes on along the minus strand of NZ_JAJVKV010000007.1, from coordinate 81,137 downwards.
GTCGTCGTTCGTGAGCTGGCCTTTCCCTCGCGCGCAGCGCTTCCCTCCATCCAGCCTTCCTGGCTTCGGCCGGACGGGCGCAGCGACACTGAGCGCCTGCGCGACGCCTTCCTCGCCTTCTGGCGCCAGCATGGCGAGCCGTTGCTGGCCACCGCGCCCTACCACGAAGTGGCACCCCACCTGGTGCTGATGGCCTTCCTCCACCGCGTGGTCAACGGCGGAGGCACCCTCGAGCGTGAGTACGCCATCGGCAAGGGACGCATGGACCTGTGCCTGCGCCATGGCCAGGACACGCTGGCCATCGAAATCAAGGTCTGGCGCGACCGGGAGCCCGACCCGCTCACCGAAGGACTGGTGCAGCTCGACGGCTACCTCCAGGGCCTCGGTCAGCCAGGCGGCTGGCTCGTGCTCTTCGACCGCCGCACCGGCCAGCCGTCCATCGCCGAGCGCACCCGGGCCGAGCAGGCCCGGACTCCCTCGGGCCGCCCGGTCACCGTCATCCGAGCCTGAGCGCGGCTATGCCGGCGGAGGCGCCTCGCGCGCCCAGTGCCGGTGCGCGGCGATGGCGTCGGCGAAGAGCTGGGTGAAGCCCTTCGTCTCGCTCTTCGCGCTCCGGATGACGCCCAGCGCCCCGTCCAGCCCCTTGGCCGGTGGCGGCGCGAGCTGGCTCACCCCCGCCGCATCCAGGAGCGCCGCCGCCTCGCCGGAGAGCGCCAGCGCCTTGCAGTGCACGAAGGCCTCGCGCACGAAGTCCACCGCCAGCGGCACCTTCCTCAGCGCGGCCACGCTCTTCTCCCCACCCGGCACGTAGACGGCGTCGTACATCACCGAGGACGCCGTCACGTACGTCTTGAGCGGCTTCTCCTGCTGGCCCTCCAGGCTGGTGACGGGGCTCAGCGTGGGGCCCACCAGCTCCACCGTCGCCCCCATTGCCTCCAGCGTCTTGCGCACGTGCGCCAGCTCCTTCCCCGCGAAGCCGTCCGCCACCAGCGCGGCAATCTTCCGCGTCTTGATGGAGTCGCGCGGCGAGCGCTCCTGGCTGAGCGCGGGGGACGTCTCCACCGTGAACTTCGCCGGCTTGCCCGCCTTCGCCTTCTTCAGCGGCTTGGGCGGCGCGACGCCCACCGCGCGCGCCACCCGGGTGGCCACCTCGAAGTCCACGTTGACGAGCACCTCGTTCACCACGCGCTCGCGAATCTCCGGGCGCTCCACCTTGCCAATCTCGAACTCCAGCGCGTTGACCAGGTGCTCCTGCTCCGGCTTCGACAGGCTCTTGTAGAAGAGCGTGGCCTGGCTGAAGTGGTCGCTGAAGCTCTTGCTGCGCTGGCGAATCTTGTGTCCCTCCACACGCTCCTGCCGGTGCACGAAGGCCTGCCGGGGATTGGCGAGGAACGGGCACCCGCCGCCCAGCGTGTTGGGGTGGTAGTTGGCCCGGCTGGTGGGAATCGTCTGCCGGCCGAAGCCGTCCTGCTGGTGGTTGTGCACCGGCGCCACCGGGCGGTTGATGGGCAGCTCCGCGAAGTTGGGCCCGCCCAGCCGCGTCAGCTGCGTGTCCAGGTACGAGAAGAGCCGCGCCTGCAGCAGCGGGTCGTTCGTGAAGTCGATGCCCGGCACCACGTTGGCCACGCAGAAGGCCACCTGCTCCGTCTCCGCGAAGAAGTTGTCCGGGTTGCGGTCCAGCGTCAGCTTGCCCACCCGCTCCACCGGCACCAGCTCCTCCGGCAGCACCTTCGTCGCATCCAGCAAATCAAAGCCGTACTTCAGCACGTCCTCTTCGGGAATCAGCTGCAGCCCCAGCTCGTACTCGGGGAAGTCGCCGTTCTCGATGGCCTCCCACAAGTCCCGCCGGTGGAAGTCCGGGTCCTTGCCGGACAGCTTCTGCGACTCGTCCCAGACGAGCGAGTGCGTGCCGAGCAGCGGCTTCCAGTGGAACTTCACCAGGTGCGCCTTGCCCTCCGCGTTGACCAGCCGGAAGGTGTGCACGCCGAAGCCCTCCATCATCCGGTAGCTGCGCGGAATGGCCCGGTCCGACATCAGCCACATCACCATGTGCGCCGTCTCCGGGACGAGCGAGACGAAGTCCCACAGCGAGTCGTGCGCGGAGGAGGCCTGGGGGATTTCGTTGTGCGGCTCCGGCTTCACCGCGTGCACGAAGTCCGGGAACTTGATGCCGTCCTGGATGAAGAAGACGGGGATGTTGTTGCCCACCAGGTCGAAGTTCCCCTCCGGCGTGTAGAACTTGGTGGCGAAGCCGCGCACGTCCCGGACGGTGTCCGCCGAGCCGCGCGAGCCACCCACCGTGGAGAAGCGCACGAACACCGGCGTGCGCAGCGACGGGTCCGTGAGGAAGCGCGCCTGGGTGTACTTCTCCAGCGACTTGTAGACCTGGAAGTACCCATGGGCGCCCGCGCCGCGCGCGTGCACCACGCGCTCCGGGATGCGCTCGTGGTCGAAGCGCATCATCTTCTCCCGGAAGTGGAAGTCCTCCAGGAGCGTGGGGCCGCGGACGCCCGCCTTCAGCGAGTTGTCCGTCTCGGAGATGGGAATGCCCTGGTCCGTGGTGAGCACCGTGCCTTCGGGGCGGTCCCGGAAGGTCTCCAGCTGCTCGCTCTTGAGGGACGTCGGGGGAGTCTTCGGGGAGGACCTGCGCAGTCGCATAGGGACCTGTCGCCAGCGGGGGGAGGGAAGCGCGCCGGAAGCAGCGGGCGCGCCTGCGATGTACCTCCCACCCTGTACCCAGGTGCAGCACGCGCCTCCCCGCCAGTCAGCGAGTGGGCACTTCCCCGCGACTCGCGGGCCGCACGCTCGTGGCAGTGTCCACGAGCGTGCGATTCGTGCCCTACGGCGTGGGCGCGGCGACGGCCGTCCCACCCTCGGCGGGCGCGGCGGCGGCAGCGGCCTCGGCGGCGGCCTTCTCGGCGGCGGCCTTCTCGGCGGCCACGCGCGTGGCCTCGGCCTCGGCGCGCTTCTTCGCCTCGGCCTCGGCGGCCGTCTTCATGCTGGCCAGGCCCTTCTCGAAGTCCTTCCCAATCATGGCGTCCATGTCCATGACCAGGCACATGGCCTTGCCCATGAAGTCGTTGGTGCCGCTCATGGCCCAGACCACCTCGGTGCCACCCTCGACGGGCTTGAAGGCGAAGGTGGTGGTGTTGGTGGCCGTCCAGGGCTTGAGGAACTCCAGCTTGATGGTGACCCGCTCGTTGGGCTTGCTCTCCTCGATGGTCATCCGGCCTTCACCGACCTGGTCGTTGCCGGCCCAGGCGTAGCTGGCGCCCGTGCCCGACTCAGCGCCGGTGAACGTGCGCTTCTGGTTCGGGTCCAGGTTGTCCCAGGGGGACCACTCGTTCCAGCGGTGGAAGTCATTGACCAGCGCGAAGGCCACGTCGGCCGAGACGGGCAGCGTGGCGCTGCGCTGGTACGTGAAGGCGGCGGGACGGGTGGCGATGACGCCGACCAGCACGAGGATGACGGCGGCGAGGCCACCGAGGAGCTTCTTGAGCATGGGGTGTGGGTCCTTTGACGAAGGCGCGCGGGGGAGCGGGCCCGCGGCGCGTCTTAGAGCCCACGGGCGACCAGACGCAAGACGCACCCTGGCGGAAGGGCCACCTCACGGGTGGGATGCCGTGCGCCGCCTCACCCCCTGTGAAAGAAAAGCGGCCCGGCGTGAGGACCTCGCGCCGGACCGCTCGTCTCACCTCGCCCTGGAGGGCAGGGTGGGGAACGACTCAGTTGTACGTCGCCGTGTACGTGCCGGCCTGCGCGCCGTTGATGAACGCGAAGCCCACGCCCTTGATGGTCTGCGCCATCGTCGTCACCGGCGAGCCGTTGCGGCTCACCGAGACCAGCGTCTGGCCGGACGCGGTGCGCGTGGGCACCATCAGCGACAGGTTGCGCGCCGGGGTGGCCACGGTGAAGGTGAGCGTCGTGCCGGTGTAGGCCACGCCGGACACATTCGTGCCCTCACGCGCGTCGAGCCACTCGAGCAGCTGCCGCGCGGTGATGACGGACACGCCCTCGCGCTTCGCGGAGGCGATGATGGCCGCCGAGCCCGAGGTGCCCGCCGTGGAGTGCGAGTCCACGTGCATGTTGGCGTTGAAGGCGCCGTAGTAGCCCTTGGTGCCCAGGGCGTTGGCCAGCAGCGTGTCGATGTGCAGCGGGTACGTCTGGCCGGACTCGTCCGTCATCTGGGTGGCGAGCTGGTAGACGTTGATGGGCGTGCCGTCCACGTCCGCGAAGCGCATGGCCAGGCCGGAGCCCGTGAAGACGCCCGGGCGGTCCTGCACCCAGTAGTCCGGCCAGTAGTAGTAGTTGGTGTCCATCCGGATGCCGTGGCGCAGCGACACCTTGGGCTGGGTGGCCCAGTCACTGAACGCGATGCAGTGCGTGCGGTTGGTGGTGGGCGCGGGCACGCCCGGATAGCTCGACACGAAGCTGCCGAGCTGCGGGGTGAAGAAGTTCGGGTCCAGCGTGGCGGCCGTGTAGTCCGCGCAGTTGGTGTTGACGTGGAGCGCGTACTCGAAGCCCTGGGCGGCGTAGCCCGCCGCCTGGGTGGCCGTCAGCCCGCCCACGTAGTCGTAGATGGTGCCGCGGATGCACTGCCAGTCCTGCACGCTGCAGCCCGCGGGGCTGTCGCTGACGTACTGCTGCCAGCGCTGCGTGGTGAGGCCGCCGGGGTGTCCGTCGCCCGTCATCACCACCACGGCCTTCTTCGCGCTGGGGAAGTACCAGAGGCGCGGCAGCGGCGTGGCGCTCGTCTGGTGGAGCATGTTCGCCAGCAGGCGCTGCTGCTCGTCCGCCTGGGGAATCTGCACCTTGTTCAGGTTCACCCAGTCCGGCTGCGGGTCGAAGGACGCGTTGCCGTAGAACATGTCGCTGGCGCGCGCGCCCGGGCCGATGCCGGAGCCGTCGCGGTTCTGCCCCTGCCACGCCGGGTTGCCCTGGCGCGTGTAGATGACGGACTTCGCCAGGTCATACGCGAAGGCGATGGCCCTGCCGCTGCCCACCGTGCGCAGGCTGACGGCCGCGTAGGACGTGGCCGTGGTGGCGTTCGAGTAGAGCGTGGCCACCGCGCGCGTGCCGGTGGTCAGCGTGTGCAGGTCCGCGGTGCCGTGGTACTGCATCGTCTCCGCGGTGAGGCCCGTGCCCGGCGCCTGGGTGGTGTCCAGCAGGATGTAGCCGTTGGCCAGCGTGCCCGCGGACGGGTTGAGGCCGAGCAGCGCATTCAGGTTGGCGGCCGGACGCATGGCGATGAGGCTGCCACCCGCGTTCACCCAGTTGGTGACGAGCGTCACCTGGGCGGCGGTCAGCGTGGCCTCGCCCAGCACCAGCACCTTGTAGCTCGTCAGCGACACCGAGTTGCCGAGGTTGCCCGCGTCGGTGGTGGCGAAGGTGGTGATGCCCTCCGCCTTCAGCAGCTCCTCGAGGTAGTCGGTGAAGTGGTTGGCCGGGTCCGTGGCCACCAGCACCGGGCCGGAGCCGCTGACGCCCGGACGGGGCGGTGGGCCGTTGGACTCGAAGAGGACGTCCACCCAGTAGTTGGTGTTCTGGTGGCTGCCGGAGGGGAAGGTGGACTGCGAAGCGTAGGTGAACACGCCGTTGCCACCGCTGGTGGTGCCGGGCAGCGCGTGCAGGGGCAGCGAGTCCACGCCGTTGGCCAGGCCCCCGTTGTCATACGAGTAGCCGCCGGAGGGCGCGAAGTACGAGGCCACGTAGGTGGTGCCCGCGGTGATGGGCACGGGCGTGGTGAAGTTCACCTGCTGCCAGCCGGTGGCCGTCTCGTTGACGAAGGTGGCGGTGGCGAGCAGCTGTCCCGTGGCGCTCCACACGTTGCCGACGTGGGTGCCGGTGTTGCCCGAGCCCTTGTAGAAGCGCACGCCCTTGACGGTGCCGTCCACGTCGGACCTGAACTTCACGCCCACCTCGATGGCGGCCGGGTCGCTCGCCGTGGCGGTGCCCGGCGTGGCGGTGGCGGGGAAGAGGGTGAAGGTGTTCGCGGGCGGAGGCGGCTGCGGCGGAGGCGCGCCCGTGGCCTGGAAGAGGACGTCCACCCAGTAGTTGGAGTCGCGGAAGCTGTCGGTGGGGAAGCTGCCGGACGGGCCGTACTTGTAGACGCCGTTGCCGCCGCTGGTGGTGCCGGGCAGCGCGTGCACGGGCGCCGCGCTCACCCCCGAGGCCAGGCCGGCGTCGTTGAAGGCATAGGCACCGTTGGGCGCGTGGTACGAGGCGACGTAGGTGGTGTTGGCGGAGATGGCCACCGGGCTGGAGAACGTCACCTGCTGCCAGCCGGTGGCCGTCTCGTTGACGAAGGTGGCGGTGGCGAGCAGCTGGCCATTGTTGCTCCACAGGTGGCCCACATGCGTGCCGGTGTTGCCGGCGCCCTTGTAGAAGCGCACGCCGACGACGTTGCCCGTCACGTCCGCCTTGAACTTCACGCCCACCTCCACCGGCAGGGAGTCATTCGTCACCGAGGCGACGGCCGGCGTGGCGGTGGACGGCCAGATGGAGACGGGGGCCGCGGGCCGGAAGACCACGTCCACCCAGTAGTTGGAGTTGCCGAAGCTGTCGGAAGGGAAGGTGCCCGACGGGCCGTACTTGAAGACGCCGTTGCCGCCGCTGGTGGTGCCGGGCAGCGCGTGCAGGGGCGGGCTGTCCACGCCGGAGATCAGCCCGCTGCTGGTGAAGGCATAGGCGCCGCCGGGCGCGTGGTACGAGGCCACGTAGGTGGTGCCGGCGGTGACGGGCACGGGCGTGGTGAAGTTCACCTGCTGCCAGCCGGTGGCCGTCTCGTTGACGAAGGTGGCGGTGGCGAGCAGCTGTCCCGTGGCGCTCCACAGGTGGCCCACGTGGGTGCCGGTGTTGCCCGCGCCCTTGTAGAAGCGCACGCCGACGATGTCGCCCGCCACGTCCGCCGTGAACTTCACGCCGAGCTCCACGGCGCTGAAGTCGTTGGTGACGGAGGGGACGGCGGGGGTGGAGCCGGCCGGGAAGATGGAATACGTCGGCTGGGCGTGCGCACTTCCCGCTGGAATGGCTACCAGCGCGAGCGCGAGCGCGGCCGCCAGAAATGAGACGAGGGGGTGCATGCCCCTTGCGGGGCCTGACTGCGGTGTGGTCATCGGGACGTCTCCTTGGTGTCCGCCGGGCCCGCTCCGGGGGGAGCGGGCGCATCAGCGGCACCTTCATCATTCCGCCCGCATGCCGCGTTCACAATGGAACACGGCGCGGTTCATCCCAATGCGGCCGGGACGCAACTTTCCACGGAGGGATGAGGCGAAAGGCACGTCCCCAGCGGCCTGCTGCCGCGAGGTTGTACTCGTCACCGGGTGGCGACACGGTGGCCGCCACCCGGGAGCGTCAGCACTCCGGGAGGCCGACGCTCAGGTTGGCCACTTCCAGCACGTTGACGGCGAGGCCGCCGCGCGCGGTCTCCTTGTACTTGTCCTTCATGTCACGGCCGGTGTCGCGCATCGTCTTGATGACCTTGTCCAGGCTGACGAAGTGTCGCCCGTCCCCGGACAGGGACATGCGCGAGGCGTTGATGGCCTTCACGGAGGCCATGGCGTTGCGCTCGATGCACGGCACCTGCACGAGCCCGCCGATGGGGTCGCAGGTGAGCCCCAGGTTGTGCTCCATGGCGATTTCCGCCGCGTTCTCCACGTGGAGCGGCGTGCCGCCCAGCACCTCCGTGAGCGCGCCGGCCGCCATGGAGCAGGCGCTGCCGACCTCTCCCTGGCAGCCCACCTCGGCGCCGCTGATGGACGCGTTCTCCTTGTAGAGCACGCCGATGGCGCCCGCCGTCAGCAGGAAGCGCACCACGCCGTCGTCGTTCGCCCCCGGCACGAAGCGCCAGTAGTAGTGCAGCACCGCGGGGATGATGCCCGCCGCGCCGTTGGTGGGCGCGGTGACGACGCGGCCTCCCGCGGCGTTCTCCTCGTTGACCGCGAGCGCGTAGAGGTTCACCCAGTCCAGCACGGTGAGGGGGTTGGTGAGCCCGGCCTCCGGACGGCTGAGCAGGCGCTGGTACATGGCCGCCGCCCGGCGCTCCACCTTCAGGCCCCCGGGGAGGATGCCGCCGTTGGTGCAGCCCCGGCGCACGCATGCCTGCATGACCTCCCAGATGCGGAGCAGCCCCGCGCGAATCTCCTCCTCGCTGCGCAACGTCTTCTCGTTCGCCAGCATGATGGAGCTGATGGGCTGCTTCTGGCGCTCACAGTGCTCCAGCAGCTCCGCGGCGGAGTGGAAGGGGAAGGGCTGCGGAGTGCTGTCCTGGCGCAGCGGGTCCTGCCCCTGGGTGGCGGCCTCGTCCACCACGAAGCCTCCGCCCACCGAGTAGTAGACGCGGCTTTCGAGCTCGGTGCCGTCCGCGGCGAAGGCGGCGAAGCGCATGCCGTTGGGGTGGTAGGGCAGGGTGCGGCGGCGGTGCATCACCAGGTGCTCGCCGTCCTTGAACGTCACCTCGCGCTTGCCCAGCACCGCGATGCGGCCGTCCGCGCGCCAGCGGGACACGACGCCGGGAATGGCCTCCACGTCCACGCCTTCGGGCGTCTCACCACGCAGGCCGAGCAGCACCGCCTTGTCGCTGCCGTGCCCCTTGCCGGTGGCGCCCAGCGAGCCGAACAGCTCCACCTTCAGCTTGGAGAGCCGCTCCAGCTTGCCGCCCTCCTCCAGGCGCCGGGCGAACGTGAGCGCGGCGCGCATGGGCCCGACGGTGTGCGAGCTGGAGGGACCGATGCCAATCTTGAAGAGGTCGAAGACGCTGACAGCCATGGGGGCGGAACATGCCACGTTTCCTCTTCCGTCCCAGTGACACCCACGAGGCACGGTCCTCGCCTGGACAGCCCGTGCTTATTGGCACTCCAAGAAGTGGGCGCACGCACGCACGCTCGTCGGGTCTCAACACCGCGCGTCGACGCCGACGTGACTTGGACGCGGTGCGTTGGCGGTGCTGCCTCCTCGTGTACGCTCCTCCCATGTCCCGCTACGTGTTCACCTCGAAGCCGCACGGTGTGGATGTGGAGGTCGACCTGGACTCGCAGGTGCTCGAGCTCGAGGTGGACGACGAGGAGTCCTTCTGGTCCGTCCGGGAGCGCCTCCGGCAGCGGAGTCAGGAAGGGAGGGTGGACGAAGTTGGAATCCGGGTCCTCGACACGTCGAGTCCCCTCGAGCCGTACCTGCACCCGACTCTGGCCGGCCTCCAGCGGGACTGGGAGTGGACGCCCGCCATGGTGTTCGCGCTCAAGGCCAAGGCCTTCGACGACGGCCTCTACGCCGCCGTCGAGCTGCTGGTGCAGCGGGGCACGCCCGCCCTGCCAGGAAAGCGGCGCCTGCTGGAGCAGGTCCATCAGGTGCTGCTCGCTCAATGGTCCGCCGGGGACTCCGACCCACTGAGGTCGGTCCTGGTCCTCCTTCGCTCCGCCCTGTCGATGACCGGGCCATTGGATGAGGGCGACAGGAAGCTCCGCCTGCTCGTGATGCGGTTCCTCAAGGACTTCGAGTCCAAGGAGGGCGCATCCAAGCCCCTGGGCTTCTATACGTGGAGCCCTCAGTTGGAAGGGGTGTTCAAGCAGGACCGGCTCCTTCAGACGGAGCTGGAGCCGGACGCGGCGCGGACCCTCCTCGCGGCGCTCGAATCGGATGCGAGCCTTTATTCCGCGTGGCGGCGGCACGTGCAGCTCCCCAGCCGGCTGACGAATCCGACCTCCAAGCCGGCCCTCGATGAGGACGGCGAGCAGCGCTGCTTCCTCCCACCCTCGGACTCCCATGAGGGAAGGGTGGTGAAGGAGCTGTTCGGGAGGGTGTCGCCGCCTCCGGGATTCCAGCTCGTCGATGAGCTGATTGCCCGCATCCGGGACGGAAGGCTCGACACCACTCCGGCGACGCGCTCCGGCTGGTATGACCACCAGTTCCATGCACTGGTGCCGTTCCTGGTGCCCGAGAGGATGCCGGAGGCAGAGCGGCTCGTCATCGGCCCCCGGTATCGCGCCGAGCTGGAGCAACAGTTCCGGGCGCTCTTCGCGCTGACGCGAGAGACCCATATCAAGCAGCTCGAGCAGCTCACCGCCGGAGGCGTGCCGCTCATCGTCCAGCCCCGGCTCACCATCGAGCCGCTTGCCGAGTTCTACCGGAGACGGGCGGAGGGGTATTCCTTCCTGAGGAACGTGCTCTGCGAGTTCCTGGGTGCGCCTGCCCTGGCCAATGCCCAGCGGGTGACTCCTGCGGGAACGGTGGAGGTGCCCCTGCTGGAGGAGTTGGTGTGGATGGAGCAGGTCTTCCGTGGAGCCCATGCCATCGTCCGGCAGGAGCTGGGCTTCGAGGAGGTGGCGGAGGCCGCGCTTCCCGCGGCCCTGCTCACCCGGCGCTGGCTCCTTCAGTGGAAGGAGGACCCGGACCTCGCCAGGGATCCGCGCTGTGTCGTGCCCCTGTTCTTCGACCTCGAGCGCGGGAAGACCAAGGTACTGGCTGTCCTGGGGTTCAACTCCACTCCCGTGAAGGCTCGGTTCCTGCGACGTCCGACGGTCCACCTGCACGGGGAGGGCGCGGGCCAGGATGCTTCGGAGTGCGTCTTCTTCTCTGATGGGCGACATGGCACGGTCCGTCCCATGTGCGCGGAGCTGTACGTGTCCCGCGTGCCTGACAGGGAGGAGTTCCAGTCCCTGTGTGATGCGCACGGCAGTCCCGATGCCATCCTGCGGGCTCTGGAGGGCTGACTCATTCCCTACGAGCAGTGCGCCTGGCGGGTGCGACGACGCGCCGTCATCCATTGCCGCCACCGCGCCACTGCCGGGCCCCTCAGCCATTGCCACCGCCGCGCCATTGCCGGGCGCCTCATTCGGGGCCTTCTCGCCGTCTGGAGGCGGCATGCCTCCGGGCCCCCGGGGCGTCGACTCCTCCCTGGGCCCGAGCGCCCGCCAGAGCGCCTCCGCCGACGCGAGCACGTCCTCCTCCGTGACTGCGCTTTCCCACCTCGCCGCCACCCGCCCCAGCTCCGCTAGCGCGCCCCACACCAGGCACGTCCTCGCCATCGTGGAACCTGGCTCCAGCACTCCGTCGCGCTCGGCCTGGCTGATGACCTCCCGAATCAGGTCTCGCACCCGCCAGCCTCGCTCGTCGTCAGGCCCTTGTTCCGGGTCGGGGTGCAGGAAGACGAAGCTGAAGACGCCGGACATCCGCAACACGTAGTTGGCCAGCAGCCGCCAGAGGGCGAAGAAGCCCTCGCGAAAGCCCGCGCCCTCGTCCGTGCTGGCCATCTGGAACTCGTAGCGCGCATACCGGCACAGCTCGTCGTCGGAGAAGTCGCGAATGGCCAGCGCACAGCCGCGCTTGCTGCCGTAACGCCGATACAGCGAGCCCACCGACATGCGCATCACCCGCGCCAGCTCCGCGGCCGGGGTGTTGTCGTAGCCCCGCTGCGCCATCACCGCCGCCGCCTCCTCCATCCGCGTGGCCACGAACTGCTGGTACAGCTCCATCATCTGCCCACCCCCTGCCAGACCGACCCGCCCGCGGAAGGAACGTTCCTTCCGCCAGCACCTTCCTACCGGGTGGGGCTGACATGCTGACGGCGGACAACCGGGCAGGTCTACACAGGACCAGGATGCGCAAGAGGCTGGAAGGCCCGGCGGGACAGGTGATGCGGGCTTCCTCCAGGTCTTGAGTCAGCTCTTACGGAAGCCATCGCCCGGACTGCCCGGGGACGTGGGGCACTGGCACGGCATGGCCGCACGGGGCGCTGCTCTTCCCGCCCTGGGGTTCGGAAGGAACCCCCATTCCACGTGGGCTCGCTCCTCCCACCCTGTCATGCAGGACTCAGCCGCGTCCTGACTCACGCGACGGCGCGCTCCGAGGTGGCTCGTGCCGGCGTCGCTGTTGCCGCGGCGTCGCGCTCCTCCTCGAGGATGGCGAGCGTCTTGCGATACTCGGCGGCCTCGGCCAGCCGCGTCAGCTCGAACTCACCGTGGTGTTCGCGCACGGCCGCGGCAAGCTCATCGAGCGACACCCGGAGGAACTCCTTACGCTCGTTGATGCGGTTGACGCGCCTGCTGGCGAAGGTGCGGTGCAGGGCCGCCTCCAGCGCCGGCGCGTCCGAGGTGCGGATGATGGTGTGGACATTGAACTCGAAGGGGACGGAAGCGTCTCCGAGCTCATCGATGCGGTCCTGCGGGACGAGCCTCCGCGTCATTCCGAGCTTGAAGACGTCAGCTCCGAACGAGCCGATGTTGGAGATGACACGTGCCCCGTGCGCGTCAGCTGCGCCTGGGAAATGACTCGCGTCCGTTCCTGGTCCTCGGCCACGCGGAGCTTCAGCTCCGCGATGCGCTTCGTTGCTGCTCAGCCCGCGACGGGCTGCACGCCCACGGCCGGAGCCGGTGCGGGCTTCATGGCCTGCGGCCGGATGGTGAGCAGGCGCAGGCCGTTGGCGACCACCAGCAGCGTGCTGCCCTCGTGCAGCACCACGGCGTGGCTGATCTGCGTCAGGCCAAAGACCGCCGCGATGATGAGGATGGCGCTGATGCCCAGCGAGATGACCAGGTTCTGCTGCATCACCCGCGTCGCCTCGCGCGCCAGGCCCAGGGCGAAGGGCAGCCGGGACAGGTCGTCGCTCATCAGCACCACGTCCGCCGTCTCCAGCGCTGCGTCCGAGCCCGCGCCTCCCATCGCCACACCCACCGCCGCCGCCGCCAGCGCGGGCGCGTCGTTCACCCCGTCGCCCACCATGGCCACCGAGCCCTTGCGCCCCATCTCCCGGACCGCCGTCACCTTGTCGGCCGGCATCAGCGGCGCTCGCGCCTCGTCCAGGCCCACCTGCGCGGCAATCGACTTCGCCACCCGCGCGTTGTCGCCCGACAGCATCACCGTGCTCTGGATGCCGGACTCCTTCAGCGTCTGGATGACGTTTCTCGCGCCCGAGCGCAGCGTGTCTGCCACCCCCAGCACGCCCAGGTAGCGTCCCGCCTTGCGCACCACCATCGTCGTCTGGCCCGCCTCCTCCAGCTTCTGCACCTCCGCGGAAATCTCAGCCGGGACGGCCTCACCCTCGAAGAGCCCCAGGCTGCCCACGTCCACCACCGCGCCCGCCACCTTGCCCCGGATGCCCTTGCCGTGGATGGCCTCCAGGTCGCTGCCCGCGGGGGCCTGGATGCCTCCCTCCGCCGCCGCGTCCACCACCGCCTTCGCCAGCGGGTGCGCCGAGAGCGCCTCCACCGCAGCCGACGTGCCCAGCAGCTCCTCGCGCGACACGCCCTGCGCCGGCGCCGCCGTCAGCAGCTTCGGCTTGCCCACCGTCAGCGTGCCCGTCTTGTCGAAGGCAATCGCGTTCACCTTCGACAGCAGCTCCAGGTAGATGCCACCCTTCACCAGCACGCCGCCGCGCGCCGCCGCCGCCACCGCGGACAGCACCGCCGACGGCGTGGAGATGGCCAGCGCGCACGGCGAGGCCGCCACCAGCAGCGCCACCGCGCGCAGGATGGCCTCCTTCACCGGCGTGCCCAGCAGCACCAGCACCACCGGGAACACCACCGCGCCAATCATCACCAGCGGCGCCACCGTGCGCTCCAGCCGCTGCGCGAAGCGCTGGTTGGGCCCCTTCTGGGCCTCCGCCTCCGCCACCATGTCCACCACGCGCGCGAGCACCGACTCGGACGAGAGGCGGGTGACCTCCACCTCCAGCATGCCCTCGCAGTTGATGGTGCCGGAGAACACCTCGTCCCCAGGCTTCTTGGCCACGGGGATGGACTCACCCGTAATCGCCGCCTGCTCCAGCGAGCTCTTGCCCTCGCGGATGATGCCGTCCAGCGCGACGCGGTCGCCCGGACGCACCACGATGCGCTCCCCGCGCTGCACGTCGCCCACGGGGACTTCCACCACGTCGCCACCCCGGCGTACCCGCGCCACGTCCGGACGCAGCGCGCCCAGCGACTCGATGGAGCGCCGCGCGCGGTCCATGGCCCGGTGCTCCAGCGCGTGGCCCGCGGCGAAGAGAAACAGCAGGAAGGCGCCCTCGAACCAGGCACCCAGCACCGCCGCGCCCAGCGCCGCCACCACCATCATCGTCTCGATGTCGATGCGCAGCTGGAGCAGCGACTTCACGGAGCCCCGGATGGCGAAGAAGCCACCGCTCGCCATGGACAGGGCCCAGACGAGGGTGGGCACCAGGGCGGGCACCTTGGTGAAGCGCTCCAGCAGCCAGCCGGCGACGAGCAGCACGCCCGCGACTCCCACCAGCGGCATCTCCAGCAGGGGCGCCAGCCCGCCGCCGTGCGCGTGGTGCGAGCACGCATGGCCGCTGGTGGGCACTTCCAGCGCGTAGCCCAGCGCCTTCGCCTTCGCCTCCACGTCCTTCAGCGTCACCTCCTCGCTGTCGTACTCCACGACGAGGCGCTCGCTGGCGTACGCCACGCTCGCGGAGAGGACGCCCTTCAGCTTCCCGAGCCCGTGCTCGATGGCCGTCGCCGAGTCCGCCGAGGTCATCCCCCGCACGAACCACGTCTGGTGCTTGTAGCGCTCCGCCACCTCGGCGCCGGTGCGCTGCGCGGCGGTGATGAGGTCGGACGCGCTCACCACCTCCGGCTTGTAGTGGATGCAGACCTCCGCATGGCCCGAGTCCCTCCGGAGGTGGACGTCCGTCACGCCCCGGTGGGCCTCCAGTGCCAGCTCCAGCTTCTGGAAGCGGCCGGCGTCATCCGTCTCCCCCGGCAGTGCGCCCTCCAGGTCCAGCTGGAGCGCCACGCCTCCGCCTTCCGCGGGCCGGTGCCCGGGCGGACGGATGCGCTTCGGCTTCGGGTGGTGATGGTGCCCATCGCCGTGGCCGTGGTCGTGGTCACACCCGGGGCCGTGCTCGTGCTGGTCATGCCCGTGGTCGTGATTGCAGTCCGGCCCGTGGACATGCTTCTCCTCGTGCCCGTGCGCATGGCCGCCGTGGTCGTGGTCATGCTTGCAGTCCGGCCCGTGGACGTGCTTCTCCGCCTTCGCGGGGCCGACAAGCTTCAGCTCCTTGAAGGCGAACTTGCCCGCGGGCTTCACCGCCGCCAGGGCGGGGCCGTGGTTGCACCCCGGTCCGTGGACGTGCGGCTCGCCATGCCCGTGCGCGTGGCCACCGTGGTCGTGGTCATGCTTGCAGTCCGGCCCATGGACGTGGCCGGACGGCTCACTGCTCTTCTTCTGCTCGGACATGGCGTCTTCTTCCTGATGCTAGTGGCGGTGGCCGCCGTGCTTGCGGGCGGGGGCTGCGGCGGGGGCGCTGGCCGGCTCGGGCTTGCGCTCCTCCTCCTCGTGGTGGTCCTCGTCCTCGTGCTCCTCGGGGATGGGCTGGGTGAACTTCTGCCCCGCCACCTCCAGGGTGAAGGCCTTGCACGCGGCCGGAACCTCGAACTCGAGCACCGCGGGCAGCCGGCCTTCATACGACTTCAGGACCTTCCCCTGCTCGTCGTAGAGGGTGCCGCCCGCGGCCACCGTCATCGTCTCGTCCACCAGCACCGCCACCAGCTCCGCCATCTCCTCCATGCGGTCGGCGATGCGGTGGCACCACAGGTGGCCCACGCCGGGGTACGTCTCGTGGGAGATCTCCTCCATCTGCTCCTCGTCCACCTGGTCACCCACGCCGACGAACACGAAGTTCATCCGCGGCAGGCGCCCGGAGGCAATCTCCTTGGCGACCTGCGTGGCGTACGCCCGCACGTCGTTGCCGTCGGAGAGCTGCGAGTCGGTGATGATGACGGCCAGCCCGCGGCGCACCCCGTTGGGCACCGAGGCCTTCATGTGCGCCACGAAGTCGCGCAGCACGGGCAGCATCACCGTGGCCTTGCCGTAGAAGCGCGGCCCCGGGAAGCGGAAGTCCTTGGCCTGCACGGCGGTGAGGTCCCCCAGTTGCTCCAGCTGGCTGCCGTCCCCCGTGGCCCAGTAGGCCACGCGGACTCCGCCGTCGCGGTCCTTGCTCGCGAGGTACTCGAGCATCCACCGCATCTGCGGCTCGACGAGGTTCTTCACGGGGGCCAGCTTCGCCAGCACCCCGCGAGGCCCGTACTCGTCCTCCATGCTCGCCGAGCCGTCCATGTAGAGGGCCACTTCCAGCCCCTCCACCGTCGGGTCGTGCAGCAGCGTGGCGACGACCTTGTTTCCCATCCGGTGCACGTCCGAGAACGGACGCACGATGGCTTCATGGCCGGCCATCAGTGGTGGTCCTCGTCCTCGTCGTGGTGGTCCTCGTCCGGCAGCGGCTGGGTGTAGCGCTGGCCGTTCACCTCCAGGGTGAAGCTCTCCGTGCCCTCGGGCACGTCGAACTCCAGCACCGCGGGCAGGCGGCCCTCGTAGGTCTTCAGCACCTTGCCCTTGTCGTCGTAGATGGTGCCGCCGGCGGCGACCGTCATGTTCTCGTCGACGAGCACCGCCACCAGCTCCGCCACCTGGGTGATTTCCTTGGCGATGCGGTGGCACCAGAGGTGGCCCACGCCCGGGTACTCGGCGTGCGCAATCTTCTCCAGCTGCTCCTCGTCGATGCCGTTGCCCACGCCGACCAGGACGAAGTTCAGCCGCGGCAGCTTGCCGGAGGCAATCTCCTTCGCGACCTGCGCGGAGAACTTCTCCACCTCGTCCGCGTCGTGGAGCTGGCCGTCGGTGACGATGACCGCGCAGCCGCGGCGCGCGCCGTTGGGCACCTGCTCCTTGAGGTAGCGCACGTAGTCCTTCAGCGCCGGCGCCAGGTACGTGTGGCTCCCGAGCTTCTTCGCGCCGGGGAACTTGTACTGCTTCACGTCCACGCCCTTCAGCTCGCCCACCACCTCCACGTCACGGCCGGACGCGCCGCTGGCCCAGTACGCCACACGGAGCTGGCCGTTGCGGTCCTTGGTCGCCAGGTACTCGAGCATCCACTGCACCTGGGGCTCCACCATGTTGGCGGGGTCCTTCAGCGGCGCGCCGCGAATCCACTCGAGGAAGCTGCGCGAGGGCGTCTCGTACTTGTACTCGTCCTGCATGCTGCCCGACGCGTCCATGTAGATGGCCACGTCCAGGCCCTCGACGGTGGGGTCGTGCAGCAACACCGCGCGAACCTTCCCCTCCTCGACATGGAGGTCCGAAAACGGCTCTACGGGCTTCTCGTGTCCCATGTGCTCCCCCTGATGGTGGAGCGCGACGGTAGCCCCCCGCAGGCAGGCGTCGCAATGGGGCCGCTCAGTCGTCGAAGTCGGACATCCAGTCCGGCTTCTTCCCTGGTGACGCGGCGGGCGAGGGAGCCTTCGGTGCCGTGCGGGCGGGAGGCGCCGGAGCCGGGGGCTCACGGCTCGGGCTCGTGCTCGGAGGGGAGGCGGGCGCCGCGCCGAAGTCCGCCATCCACGAGGGCGTGCCGGGCTTCGCGGGCGGAGGCGGCGGGGAGAACTTCGCCCGGGTGAGCTTCGGCTTCGGGCCCCCCGGGTGCGACGCCGCATGCGCGTCGAGGAAGTCCTGCATCCAGTCGCTCGGGCGAGGAGGCTTCGGGGGCTCGCGGGGAGGCAGGGGCCGCCTGGACTCGGGCACCGGAGCCGAAGGCACCGCCAGCCCGCCCCGGGGCACGGGAGCGCCGCCGCCAGCCCGGACGAGCCCGCGGAGCACCCGCTCCGTCTCACTGGGCCAGCCGGGGAGCGCGGCGAGCGCGGCGCGGGCCACGTCGAGGAAGCCGGGCGCGCCGGCCTCGGGCGGAATCTTCACCTTCTCGGCGCGCAGCCACTCCGCCATGCGCGTGAGCAGGCCCGGGTGGTTGCGCCGGAGGATGGCCACGTCGCCCTTCACCTCGTAGCCGCGCAGCTCCAGGTCCGCGATGGCCATGGCGCGGCTGGGGACGGGCAGCTCCAGGTCCGCCAGCGGCGCCGGGCCGCCATTCGCCTTCGCGTCCTCCTGGAGCTGGGTGAGCACGTCGTGGAGCATCCGCGCCACCATGGGGCCGTTGGACGCGTTGCCCACCTGGAGCTCCGGCGGCACCGCCGGCCAGGCGAGCACCAGCCCGCGGCCCTCGGCGAGGCGCTCGGGGCGGTCTCCGGGCAGCAGCGCGTGGTAGCCGCGCGGCGCGGACGGGCTCTCCGGCGTCTGCACGTAGTGGAAGGCGTCCGCCGCGCCCTGCACGAGCCCGGCGAGCACGTCGCCGCGTGTCACGGTGAGCTGCCCCGGCACGCGCATGGGCGCGTCACCGGGCCACGGGCCGGACAGGTGGCCGTAGAGGTACACGGGGTCGTTGAAGCCCTCCGCGTCGGAGGGGTGCTCCACCAGCTCCACCGCGAAGAAGTACAGCTCCGCGGCGTGGATGCGCCGGGGCGTGCGGCCGGAGGCCACCTCGTGGTGCGTGAGCTGGGCGCGCGTGGCGGCGGGGAGCAAGTCCCGCTGGCTGGCGGGCACCACGTGCACGCTGCCCAGCGCGTCGATGCCGACAATCCACTCCTGCTCCAGCAGGTGGCCCGCCTCCAGGCGGAACGCGTCCACCACGTGCGCAATCTCGGAGGCGACCGACTGGACGGGCTCGGCCGCGCTGGCGGCATGGGGGACGAAGTAGCGGGGATGGCTCACGGCGGAAGCAGGAAGGGTCTCGCAACCGCGCGGCCCGCGCAAGGGCGGGCCTCCGACATGGCACGGGCCGGGAGGCGCGCCCGGGTTGGGGACGCACCGCCCGGCCCGCGGGGCCTCAGGCTTCAGGCGCGGCTACTGGTCGTCGCAGGGCGTGCCCAGCTTGACGCCCTCGTACACGCCCAGGTCGTTGTAGATGAGCGGCAGGTTCTCCTGCACGGGCACCTCGCGCAGCTCGTGCTGCTTCTTGGCGTTCTCGATCCACATGGAGGGCTTGTTCTTGTCCAGCACCAGCCGGAGGTCGCCCTTCTTGGTGGAGAAGATTTCACCCTCGGAGTCCGCGACGACGTTGGTCATCTTCTGCTGCTTCAGCGAGCCACGCTGGCCGATGAAGACGCGGTAGCTCTTCTGCTCGGACGGGTGGAAGCCCCGGTCCACGAAGTAGTAGTTGCCCTTCGTGTCGCGCAGCAGCACGTAGGGCACGTACTTCTGCGGGCTGGGCTGGTACGACGCCTTGCGCAGCAGCTCCGCCGCCTGGGCGCCGTCCATCAGGGTGAAGGGAATCTTCCGCTCGCCACAGCGCAGCGCGCAGGAGTTGTCCTTCTTGTCCAGGTCGATGTTGGAGATGACCCGGTAGTCCATGCCGCGGAAGTTGGGGTTGGCGTCCTTGTTGAAGAAGCGCGGCTCCAGGAAGGAGCCCGCCGAGGCATACCGGCCGGGAGGGGGCACCTCGACGAAGGTCTTCCCGTCGCCGTAGTAGAGGACGGAGCCGCTGTCGTCCTCCTTGGGTGCCAGCACCATGTAGTGGCCCTTGTCGTCGGTGCAGACGGAGGTGGCCTCCATCAGCATCTTCTGGCCGAGGTTCTCCTCCTTGCCCCAGGGGGGAGTGACGGGCTCGGCCGCCAGGGAGGCGCTACATGCGAGAGTGGCCGCGACGGCTGCGAATCGCTGGAAGTTCATCTGGAGAGGCTCCGGCTACAGGTTCTTCTTGAAGAACCCGGTGGCGTACGTGTCCTGGTTGCTGGCGTCCTTGTTCGTCGTCCAGATGAGGCGGTCGGCCTCGAGCTTCGGCTCCAGCGCGGGGCCGAAGCGGCAGCTCACCTGCTTCACCTTCTCCTTCACCGTCTGCTTCGCGACGTTGGAGACGGAGCACAGCTCCTTCAGCGCGTTGAGCGGAGGCTCGCAGAAGCCGGAGATGCTCAGCTCCTTGAGCTGCTCCTCGGTGACGCTGCTCCAGTCGATGGAGGCCTGCACCGAGGTGCGGCACGCGTTGTTCATCTCCACCAGCGTCTCAGCC
Source organism: Pyxidicoccus xibeiensis (assembly GCF_024198175.1). Lineage (NCBI taxonomy): Bacteria > Pseudomonadati > Myxococcota > Myxococcia > Myxococcales > Myxococcaceae > Pyxidicoccus > Pyxidicoccus xibeiensis. Next base: position 61,318 of record NZ_JAJVKV010000007.1, on the reverse strand, counting down.
AGGGCCTTGTCGTGGCGGGCCGACTCACCCTTGCGGTCGAAGGCCATCAGCTTCGCCAGGGTGCCATCCTTCTGGAGCTTGTCGTACTGCGCGTAGACCTCCTCCGGCTTGAGCGCCGCGGTGCGCTTCTCGTCGTAGCTGACGCGGATGGCCTGCTGGCGGCCCGGCACGTACAGGTCGTAGCGCGAGTCACGCACGTGCAGCGCCGCGTAGTCCCGGCCGTGCCACTGGGTGACGTAGTTGACCTGCGTGCTGCTGCTGGTGCTCCAGTCGCGGAGCTGGAAGGGGAACACCTTCCCGTCGAACTCGGAGCCCGTGCCCTTCACGCGCAGGAGGAACTTCTTCTCGGAGCGGGGCGTCAGCGGCACCACCGCGACCTCCTCGCCCTCGGGGCCGACGTACACCTTGCCCGCTTCCACGGGGGCCGCCGCCAGGCCGGGAGTGGCCCCCAGCGCTACCGCCGCGACAATCACTGCGACCATGGTTCTCAAGCGAATCACCTCGTGAGGCAGAGAGGCCCACCGCGAAGGCGGGCCCGTTTGTCAGAGCTCGATGTCGTGCTTCATGCAGAACTTCTTGACCCGGGACTGGTCCGCGCGGCCGACCTTCGGCCACTCGCTCTTGGCCCCGCCCAGGTCCTTCTGCTGGCAGTAGGCGCGAGTGAGCAGCGAGTACGCCGCCTTGCTCTTCTGCGTGCGCTGGCTGCTGCGGGCGAGCTCGATGGCCCGCGTGGCATTGCCCGCCGCGAGGGCGCTCTCGCCCTCCTTCAGCATCTGCACCACCTGCTCCGGCAGCTCCTCGCGCGGCTCGGGCCGTGACGACGGGCGCTGCGTGGTGGTGGCCGGCTTGTCCGAGGTGACGGTGGCCACCGTGGGCACCACGGTCTGCGCCTGCTGCGTGGGGGGCGGCTGCGTGTCGTTGTTGGCCTGCGCGGTGGTCGTCGGGGTGCCCGGGACGGTCTGCGGCTGCGCGGCGGCCTGCGGGGGGCTCGGGGCCGGCTGCGGCTGCTGCGCGGTGGCCTGCGGGGTGACGGCGGCAGGGGCGGTGGGAGGCGTCTCGGGACGGTTCATCCACCAGACCACGCCGCCTCCCGCACCGAAGAGCGCCAGGGCCGCGGCGACCATCAGCCCCCGATTCGAAGAAGGAGGCGGGGCCGGCTGCACCTGCGCCACGGCCGGAAGCGGGCCGGACGCGGGAGTGGGTTGGGGCGCGGCGGACACGGGCGGCGTCAGCGCGGTGGCCGGCTGGGGCGGGCGCTCGGGCGCCGGGACGGAGGGCACCTGCTTGGAGATGAGCGTGGGCTCCAGGCCCGGCGGGTCGATGCTCGGCGCGGGCAGGCGGCCCGTGTTCGCGAAGCCCGCCGGGGAGGGTGGTGCCTCGGGCTGGACGAGGCCCATGCGGCCCGTACCGGCGAAGCCCACGTCGGGCTGGACCTGGCCCATGACGCCCGTTCCGGAGCCGCTGCTCTTCACGCTGCCCGGGGCGATGGTGGCGTCGAAGCCCTCGGAGCCCACGTCCGCCGCGTTGCTGGAGGGCAGGGCGATGCCCGAGGGCGGACGGGGGCCGACCTTGGGCACCGGCTGGGCCGCGGCGGGGGACAGCGTGTGGAGCGGGCTGCCCGTGAGGTCGAGCACGAAGGAGGCCACATCCGGGTAGCGCTCGTCGGGGCTCTTCGAGAGCGCCTTCATCACCGCCGAGACGGCGTGCGCGGGGGCCTCGGGGCAGAGGGGGCCGAGGGGCTCGGCCGGCTCGTACACGACGCGGAAGATCATCTGCGCCAGGCCGCCCGCGCCGAAGACGGGCTTGCCGGCCATCATCTCGTAGACGATGCAGCCGAGCGCGAAGATGTCCGTGCGCGCGTCGATTTCGCGGTTCTTGCCCATCGCCTGCTCGGGCGACATGTACTGCGGCGTGCCGATGATGGTCGCTTCCTGCGTCTGCAGCGTCTCCGAGCTGAGGACCTTGGAGATGCCGAAGTCGAGCAGCTTCACGCGCTCGGTGACGATGCCGCCGGAGTCGGTGGGCACCAGGTGCACGTTGGCCGGCTTGAGGTCGCGGTGGACGATGCCCGCGCCGTGCGCGGCCTGCAGCGCCGAGCCCATCTGCCGGGTGAAGGAGAACACCTGGTCCAGCGGCAGCCGTCCCCGCTCCAGCCGCGTCGCCAGGCTCTCTCCGCGCAGGAACTCCAGCACCAGGAAGGGGTTGCCGTCCTCCAGGGTGTCGTAGTCGAGCACCTCGACGATGTTGGGGTGGCCCAGGCGGGAGGCAATCTCCGCCTCGCGGCGGAAGCGGGTGAGGATCTCCTGCGTGAGGTGGTCGCCGCCGCGCAGCACCTTCACCGCCACCTGTTTGCCGGGGAGCCGCAGGTGCTGGGCCAGGTACACCGAGCCCATGCCTCCCCTGCCGAGCAGGGAGACAATCCTGTACGTGTTCCGCAATACCGCATCAATGCGGAGGTCACCGTCGGGTCGGGTCATGGGGCTGGGGCTCGCGTTTCACTGCCAGGGGTGGTGGCCCCTATTCCATCCTCCTACCCCACTGCTAGGCAACCCTCCCGATGTCGTAACGCACCGGCTGGGGTGCCGGACGGAGAGCGGGGTGCCGATTTTCAGGAAACGGGAACCTTCAGGTCCGGGTTGGACGTCCAATCCCCCTTTCCGAGGGGGAGACCGGCCGGCCACGGAAGCGCTGGTGGCTTTCCACCAGCCTGCTAAGGAGGCAGGCGTATGCCGACGGACAAGCCACCGGACACGCTCGAGGTGCGCGTCCGCCGCATCCACCGCCGTGACCTGAACCGGACCTGGGAGTTCCTCAAGCTCGTCTTCCGCGACGTGAATCGCGAGACGGTGGAGTACCAGCGTCCCCGCTCGAAGCGGCGCTTCATGGAGGTCTACACCTCCGAGTGGATAGAGCAGCTGCTCTACGAGGTGGGCGGGGAAATCGTCGGGTACTCGGAGTGCGCCTTCGAGGCCACGGGCGACGACAACTGGGTCAACCCGCGCTGGTTCGAGAAGCGGGGCATGCGGCCGCTGTTCGTGGAGGAGCTGGCCGTGCACCCGGACTACCAGGGGCGCGGGGTGGGGAGCTTCATGATGGATCAGCTCCAGCACCTGGCGCGCACGCGGGGCTGCACGCACCTGGTGCTGGAGGTGGCGGAGAACAACGAGGCCGCCCTGGCGTGGTACCGGGCGCGCAGCTTCTACAAGCTCGATGCCGCCATCTTCATGGCGCAGAAGGTGCCGGGAGAGCCGGACCTGCTGCCCCCGCGCCGCATCAAGCGCAGGCCGAAGGCGACTCCCGAGGCGGGGGCGAGTCCGAACACCGGGCCGATGCCGGAGACCCCGGCGCCTCGCACGGGGGCTCGCAAGGGGCGGGCGGCGAAGAAGAGCGGCTGAGCGGGGAGGACGGAGCGGCTATGGTCCGAGCCATGCCGCCATCTGTCCGCGCGGAGCCGGCGCGACGCCATTCATGGCTCGTCATTCTCTCCCTGGTCATGCTCATGCTGAGCTGCACCAAGGCACGGCTCTACTATCTGCAGAGTGAGCTGGCTACCCTGGAGGGCGACCCCAATCTGGCGGTGGCTCCAGGGCCATGGCCGAGCGTGCCCGCGGTACTCGCGGACCCGGCCCGCGTTCCTGACGACCTGGTATTGCCCACCTTGAGAGCGCTGATGGCGCTTCCCGGAGCCGCTGATGCCTGCGACCCGAGTGGCCGGCCGCGCCCGGAGGCAACTGAATACTGCGTGGCAATCTACAAGACGCCGCAAGACTGGCGTGTCACCTGGCCCACCCGGAAAGTGGTGGATGCCCACAGTTCGTGCAAACCCCCATTCGGCGGGGTCGACGACACTGACTTCGGGAGGGGGCTGCCCATCCTGGGGTATGCCCACAACCATCCCTGCGGACTCTTCGCGAGCAGCCGGGACCTGTTGACCTTTCCCACGATGAAATCGCCTGAGGGCGTCTGGATGGTGGTGGGATACGGGACCTCCCCCAGTGGCGAGCCGGTGCTCGATGCGCATGGGGAGCCCATCCCCGCCTGGGCCTGGCTCGCCACGGGGCATCTGACCGAGCCACGGTTCTTCAAATGGAACTCCGCAGGCGAAGTCTTCAGGTGGAGTGAGAAGCAGGGGCAGTGGGCCTTCCAGGCAACCTGCAAGCCGCAGACTTCCAACATGCTCAATCCCAAACCGCTTCCGCCGAAGTGCCAGCCCGAGCTGGCGGATTGGTATTAAGCCGTGCCTTCCCGAGAGGGCTCCATGCTGAGACCCCATTACGCCATCCTGCTCGTTTCACTCCTGGTTGATGGGGGACCTGTCACTTCCCCAGCTGTGTCCTCCCGGCAGGATGGAGGCGTGGCGGCCCCTCTGCCCGGCTTGCCAGGCGTGGCTGGGGGACGCGGAGTTCCTGATGCCGGTGCGGCGGAGCCCATCCGCTGGCCCGAGAATCTGCGCCCGCTGGCCACGCTGGACGGCCCCGCCGTGATTGCCGCTCATGCCGCGCTTCAGCACCTGCTGGCGCGCTTCCCCAAGGAATATGCGGGGAAGTGTGGCTACTCCCCCAAGGGGCTGGACGTCATCGTTGGACAGGAGGGAGACCTGTACTTCGTCCGCATCGACCAACGCATGGACAGGTGCGGTTGGGTGGCCCCTCCCGGATTCAGTACGGAGACCGACTGGTTCGAGCTCTATGCCGTCTCGCCAGACGGCCGGGTCCTGGCGCGCGCTCCGTACTCACCGTAGGGCTCAGAGGCTCGGCGCGACACCATGCGACCGGGAGCGCTTCTTGGGCATGAACGTCAGGGTGACGGAGAACCCGAGCCCTCCACTGCCAGGCGGCACGAAGGCGTCGATGAAGTCACCCGTCCTCCCGCTGTAGCGGAGCACCGTGCCGGGGAGGAAGTCCGGCAGGTACAGGTTGCCGTCCGGCCCGAATTCGAGGTCGAGGGCGTCGCTCACCCCGCCGCTCCCCGGTTCCACGAAGACGTCGATGAAGGCGCCCGTCTTCCCGTCGTAGCGCCGCACGTCGTCGTCCCTCGTGCCGACATAGACCCTGCCGTCCCTGCCGAACGCAATCGTCACCGCTTCGATGGCCGGAATGAAGATGGCTCCCGGTTGTCCCGGCGCCGGGAGCGGAGCCCCCGTGTCCCCGTCGTAGCGCACCACGTTGTTGCCCACGATGCTCACGACCAGCAGGTTCCCCTTCTTGTCGAAGGCCATCCGCTGTGGAACCAGGAGGCCGCCGCCCGTCGCGAACACGTCGAGGAAGGCCCCCGTGTCCCCGTCGTAGCGCAGCACGCTGTTGGTGCCGAAGAAGCTGTCGGCGACGTACAGGTTGCCGTCCGGCCCGAAGATGAGTCCGCCCGGTGCGCCCAGCCCACCACTGCCCGCGGGCACGAACACGTCGATGAACGCTCCCGTCTTCCCGTCGTAGCGCAGCACCTCACCGGTATCGAAGCTGGCGATGTAGAGGTTTCCATCCGGCCCGTACACCAGCTCCTGCGGGTTGATGAGCCCACCGGCGCCGGGCGCGACGAAGACGCCGACGAACTCGCCCGTGTCCCCGTCATAGCGCAGCACGCTGGCGTTGAGGCCACTGCTGACCAGCAGGTCGCCCCCCTTCTTCTTGCGGACCTTCACGCTCACCGAGTCCACGCCCCACTGCTCGTTGGCCTCGCCGCGCGGCGGGTCCGCGAAGCGGAGCGTCAGCTCGCCCCCCGTGTGCCGGAACGTGAAGGTGAGCCGGTGGAGCGAGTCGCCCTTGCTGCCGTAGCCGGACTCGTCCGGGTACCCGAGCGTGCCCCGTTCCTCCGCGCCCGTGAGCCCTGGGTAGCTGCCTCCGGGGTACGGCCCCGGATACGACTGGGAGTACCGCGCGTCGTACGGCGCGGCGTCATTGGAGAAGGTGGCGTCCAGCAGCACGCGGCCACCATCCACGCTCGCCACCCAGCGGTCCGGGCCCTTCGTGGCGTCGTTGCCATCCCACGACTTCAGGACGAACAGGTCCAGGCTGACCTCGACTTCGTCATGTGCCGGCAGGTCGTCCAGACGGAGCGTCACCTCCTGCTGGCTGAAGGGGCCGAGGAACTGACGCCCGCCCTTGGGCGTCCGGGAGACGCGGCGGTGGCTCCACTCCGGGCCTGCTCCCCGGCCGAAGGTCTCGTCGTAGACCTCCCGCTCATCGTCTTTCGACTGCGCCCTCACGTCTCCCGGCTCGCCGCGTCCTGACTCCTCGTGGACCTCCGTGGAGCCTGCCTGCTCGTCCAGGCCTCCCGCGCACCCGACCAGCAACCCCGCCGCAAGTGCGGCACATCCCAGCCACCATCCCCTCATGTGCTGCCTCCCTTCACGCCCTGGCCCAGGGTGGAGTCACAGCGGGCCTGGTGCCATTGACTGGGAGGGCTCCCTGCGTCCGTGAACAGGACGGTTCATTGCCCTGGCCATCCGGGACGCCTTCCAACGCGAACGCCCGTGCTCCCTTCGCAGGGAAGCACGGGCGCCAGGCGTCGCTTCAGGATGCCGAGGTCAGGCGGGCAGCGGCACGGAAGCGCTTCCGGGCTCAGTCTCCGCGGTGGCCGCGCTCGCGACGGCAGCGGGCGCGGGAGCCGTCGCCGGTGCCACGTTCAGCTCACCCACCGTCTCGCCGTGCTGGCTCAGGTCCAGCCCCAGCTCCTCCTGCTCGTGGGTGACGCGCAGCGGGACGATGCGGTCCACCAGCTTGTAGAGCAGGTACGAGCCCACGAAGGAGAAGACCGACACCAGCCCCAGCGCCAACATGTGCATCAGGAAGGTGCGCGTCTCTCCGTAGATGAGGCCCACGTCCTTGGCCAGCACGCCCGTGAGCACCATGCCCACCACGCCGCCCAGGCCGTGGCAGGGGAACACGTCCAGCGTGTCGTCGATGGCCGTGCGGCTCTTGAAGTGCGCCGCCGCGTTGCTCACGAAGCTGGCCACCAGGCCCACCACGATGCTCTGCCCCACCGTGATGAAGCCCGCCGCCGGCGTCACCGCCACCAGGCCCACCACCGCGCCGATGCAGGCGCCCATCGCACTGGGCCTGCGGCCGCGCAGCCAGTCGAACGCCATCCACCCCAGCATCGCCGCCGCCGAGGCCGTGTTCGTCGTGGCGAACGCCAGCGTGGCCAGTGACGAGGCCGACAGCGCCGAGCCCGCGTTGAAGCCGAACCAGCCGAACCACAGCATGCCCGTGCCCAGCATCACGAAGGGGATGTTGGCCGGCGTGTGCGCCGCGTTCTCCAGGTGCACCTTGCGGCGCCCCAGCACCAGCGCGCCCGCCAGCGCCGCGAAGCCCGCCGACATGTGCACCACCGTGCCGCCCGCGAAGTCCAGCACCCCCCACTTGCGCAGGATGCCCTCCGGGTGCCACGTCGCGTGCGCCAGCGGCGCGTAGATGACCAGGGTGAAGAGCACCATGAACAGCACGTACGCCTTGAAGCGCACCCGCTCCGCGAACGCGCCGGTGATGAGCGCCGGGGTGATGATGGCGAACTTGAGCTGGAACAGCGCGAACAGCAGCAGGGGAATCGTGGGCGCCAGGTCCGGGTGCGTCTCACCGCCCACGCCGCTGAACATGAAGAAGGTGCGCGGGTCGCCAATCAACCCGTGGAAGCTGTCACCGAAAGCCAGGCTGAAGCCCACCACCACCCAGAGCAGGCTGATGACCGCCATGGCGATGAAGCTCTGCAGCAGCGTGGACACCACGTTCTTCAGCCGCACCATGCCGCCGTAGAAGAACGACAGGCCCGGCGTCATCAACAGCACCAGCGCCGTCGCCGTGAGGATCCACGCCGTGTCCGCCGTGTTGATGGGCCCGCCCTGCTTCACCTGCGCCGCCGGAGTCACCAGCAGACCCGCCACACCCACACCGACCAGAAGGGCCACCGCCAACCACTTCCTCATTGCGCCTCCACACGGAAGACTGACGCAATGCAGTATGAGTCGGTTGCCCTGAATTTTCAATGGCCTGGGCTAAGTCCGAGGCCATTTGGACTAATTTCGAAGGTTTCTGGCCTATTTGACCTGGACCTTGCCGTCCTTGATGTCCAGATCCTCACCGCCCCGGAGGACGACGGCGCCGGCGTCCGTCTGGACGGTGCAGGGGCCGGAGCCCTGGATGGTGACGGAGGCCGTCTGGCTGCGGCCGAAGGTGACGCGGGTCTTCACGCCACTGCACACGGCCGACCAGGTGTGGTCGCGCGAGTCGCGGTTGTAGTAGCGCACGGTGACGGCCGCGGAGGCCGCCGAGGATGCGAGCAGGGCGGCCACCAGGGCCATGGTCGAAAGCTGGGTCTTCATGTCTGCTTCCCCCCTCAGTAACGGAGTGGTTGTCGCCGCGCACACTGGAGCACGGGTGCGGTGAAGTCCACGCCCCACCCTGTCGGGTGGAGCCGTGCGGACGTGCCGGTATGGACAGTCATACGGTGTGTCCCTGACATGCAGACCCGCGACGTCCCCGCGCACGGACACCGGTTGTTCCGCTCGTACCGTCCACGCGTGAAGTTCTTCGGGAGCATACGAACGGCATGGCGGCACCCCGCCACGGTGGTGCTCAGGGCGTGGGCGTGGAGGCGTCCGGCGGTGTGAGCAGCTGGCTCGAGGGGAGGGTGCGCTCCAGCTCCTCGGGGTGCAGGCGGAACCAGCGGGCGATGAGCATCACCTCCTGGGCCTCGTGCGCGCGCAGGCCGAGCGTCTCCGGCTCGGGGCGCTCGAAGATGGCGCGCGCCCGGGCCTCCACGTGCGCGTGCTCCTCCTTGGTGCTCGGGGTGGGCAGCTCGTCCCGCACGCTGCCCCGGCGCACCACGTAGGTGCGGTCTTCCCCGCCGTGGCCGGGCACCGTGTACACGAAGGAGAGGCGCTTGAGCATCCGGCCCAGCTCCACAATCCAGCCGCGCATCTGCTCCAGCCGCTCGGCGCGGTCCCTCAGCTCGGCGGCGTACTCGAACTGGAGGCGGCGGGCGGCCAGGGCCATGCGCTCGCGCAGCAGCAGCAGCGGCGTGTCCGACGTGCCCTCCAGGAAGGCGCGCGCCTGGGTGACGCGCTCGTGGTACTCCGCATGCGTGCAGCCTCCGGCGCACGGCGCGAGGCAGCGTGACAGCTGGCCGCGCATGCACAGCGGCTCCTGCTTCAGCGGGAAGAGCTGGAACTGGTCCGCCAGCCGCATGGGCGTGTCCGCGGCGCAGTCGCGCAGCTCCAGCAGGTCGCTCACCGCGCGCACCACCTCGGACACGGCGCTCCGGCCGTGGAAGGGGCCGTAGTAGTCGCCGCTCTCTCCGTTGGCCCGGCCCACCACGCGCAGCCGGGGCACGGGCTCGCGCGTGAGGTGGATGAAGCAGTAGCCCCGGTCCCGCTTGTGCTCCACGTTGTAGAGGGGCCGCTGCGACTTGATGAGCCGGAACTCCTGGAGGAGCGCGGCGAACTCGCTGGCGGTGTATTCCCACTCGATACGGTGCGCGTGGGAGATGATCTCCGCCGCCTTGTCCCCCTCGTCCGCGCGGAAGTACGAGAGCAGCCGCGTGCGCACCCGCACGGACTTGCCCACGTAGAGCACCTCTCCCGAGGGCCCCAGCATGCGGTAGGTCCCGGGGCGGTTCTCGGCGTGCTCGCGGACGTGCGCGAGGATGGATTCGACGCGGGATTCCATGCGCTGCGGAAGGAGGGGAGGCGCCCAGCACCGAGCGCCGCCGGACCCCGCACCGTACACCGCGCGCCCGTGCTGGCGGAGGCCGTCTGGGCACGTCGCCGCGCCCGACGGGAGGGCGAGCGGCCATTCACATCGGCGATGCCACGGACCTGGCGCGGGTGGCGCGCAGGCGTGCGGCGCCGGGTCACGTCCCGGCTCCGGTGACTCCGATAGGAACGGGTCCGTGTCCCTTCAGGGCGGCAGGCAGGCCTCCCGCCGCGGTCGCCCGTGGGTCCGGTGGGTTTGTGAAGTTTTGTGAGGGTACTTGTCTGAGTGAGTTAACGACGTTAAGTGGAGGTCCATGGTTAACCACCGTGTCGCTGCCCCGAGCGGGCCGGGACGCGGGCAAGGAGTCGCCGTCATGGTGCGTGTCCCGTCGATGACCCTCTCCGCCGCCGTGCTGGGTGGCCTCGCCGTCCTGCTCGCTGGCCTGCTCTCGGCGGGCTGCTCGGGTCCGGCCTCCGCCGCCGCCACTCCCCCCGGAGAGGCCCTCGTTCGTGTGCGGCTGGCACCGGTCGTCACCGAGGAGGTGGCCCGCCCCGTGCGCGCCAGCGGGACGCTGGCCGGGAAGCAGGAGGTCCGGCTGTCCTTCAAGGTGGGCGGGGTGGTGCAGGGCGTGTCCGCCGACGAGGGGCAGAAGGTGAAGCGCGGGCAGGTGCTCGCCGCGCTGGACCTGTCGGAAATCGCTCCCCAGGTGGCCCAGGCGCGCGAGGCCCGGGAGAAGGCCGCGAGAGACCTGGCGCGCGCGAAGCAGCTCCACGCCGACCAGGTGGCCACGCTGGCGCAGCTCGAGGACGCCACCACCGGCTACGAGGTGGCGGACTCGGCATGGAAGGCGGCGGCCTTCAACCAGCGGCAGGCCACCATCCTCGCGCCATCCGACGGCCGCATCCTCAAGCGCATGGTGGAGCCGGGCGAGGTGGTGGCCCCGGGCCAGCCGCTCTTCCTCTTCGCCAGCACGCACGGCGGCTGGGTGGTGCGCGTGGGGCTGGCGGACCGGGACGTGGTGCGCGTGAAGGAAGGAGACGCGGCCGAGGTGACGCTCGACGCGTACCCGGGCCGCACCTTCCGCGCCCGCGTCAGCGAGGTGGCCAGCGCCGCCACGCCGGGCGTGGGCACCGCCGAGGTGGAGCTCGCCCTGGACATGGGCACGCTGCCCGCGGGCGAGGCGCCTCCGCGGCTGCTGTCGGGCCTGTCCGCCAAGGCCGTGGTGACGCCCTCCGAGCGGCAGGCGCTGCAGCTCATCCCGGTGGAGGCGCTGCTGGAGGGCGACGGCGAGGTCGCCAGCGTCTTCACCCTGGATGCGGACGGCCGCACCGCGCGGCGCAAGCGCGTCCGCCTGGCCTTCCTCTCCTCCACGGACGGGCGCGCGGCGCTGTCCGAGGGGCCGGGGAGCGGGGCTCGCGTCATCACCGACGGGGTGGCCTTCCTTCGCGACGGGCAGGCCGTGGCGGTGGTGGAGACGCCCGCCCAGGGGCCCACGACGCGCCGCTGAAGTGCTCCACCCCTTTCGCCCCCGAGCCCCGCCATGAAGCTCTCCTCCGCGGCCGTCAAGAATCCCCAGTTCACCCTCGTCGTGTTCGCCATGCTGGTGGCGCTCGGCATCTCCAGCGCGCTGTCCATTCCGCGCGCGGAGGACCCCGTCTTCCCCATGCCGGGCTTCACCCTCATCGCCGTCTACCCCGGCGCCAGTCCCAGGGACCTCGAGCAGCTCGTGGTGGACCCGCTGGAGGACGCCTTCGACGAGCTGGAGGACGTGAAGGAGGTGAGCAGCCAGATGGAGGACGGGCTCGCGCTCGTGAGCATCGAGTTCGACGCCGCCTCCGACCCGGACGACAAGTACTCGGAGGTGCTGCGGCAGGTGAACGCCACCCGGCCGAAGCTGCCCCCGGACCTGCTGCGGCTGGAGGTGGAGCGCTACAGCGCCGCCAACGTCAGCGTGGTGCAGCTTGCCCTGGTGGGCCCCAACGTCCCCGCGCGCGAGCTGGAGCGGCGGGCCGACGCGCTCTCCGAGCGCCTGTCCAACGTCACGGGCGTGAAGAAGGCCGAGGTCTTCGCGGTGCCCAAGCAGGAGGTGCGCGTGTCGCTCGACCTGGAGCGGCTGGCGCGCGTGGGCGTGCCGCTGTCGCAGGTGCTCCAGGGATTGGGCGGGGCCAACCTCAACGTGCCCGCGGGCAGCGTGGACGTGGGCACGCGGCGCTTCAACGTGCAGACGAGCAGCGAGTTCTCCTCGCTGGAGCAGGTGCGCGCCACGGTGGTGGGCGGCGGGCCGCAGGGTGTGGTGCGGCTGGGCGACGTGGCGGACGTGTCCTTCCGGGACCAGGACGCGGTGCACCTGGGCCGCTTCAACGGCGAGCGCGCGGCCTTCGTCAGCGTCACCCAGAAGGAGGGGCAGAATGTCTTCGCGGTGCGCGACGCGACGCTGGAGGCCGCGCGGGAGTGGGCGAAGCAGCTGCCTCCGGGGCTCCGGCTGGAGACGGGGTTCGACCAGTCCATTCAAGTCGGCCGGAGGCTGGGCGGCTTCGCCATGGACTTCGCGCTGGCGCTGGCCCTGGTGCTGCTGACGCTGCTGCCGCTCGGGTTCCGCGCCAGCCTCATCGTCATGGTGTCCATCCCCCTGTCCCTGGCGCTGGGCCTGGCGGCGCTGGACTTCGCCGGGTACTCGCTCAACCAGCTCTCCATCGTCGGCTTCGTGATTGCCCTGGGCCTGCTGGTGGATGACAGCATCGTCGTGGTGGAGAACGTCGCCCGCTTCCTGCGCCAGGGCATGAGCCGCGTGCGCGCGGCAATCGAGGGCACGTCCCAGATTGGCCTCGCGGTGCTGGGCTGCACCGCCACGCTGGTGCTGGCCTTCGTGCCGCTCATCTTCCTGCCGGGCACGTCCGGGCAGTTCATCCGCAGCCTGCCCATGGCGGTGGTGTTCACCATCCTCGCGTCGCTGCTGGTGTCGCTCACCGTGATTCCGCTGCTGGCCAGCCTCTTCCTCAAGGAAGAGGGCCACCCGGAGGGCAACCGCGTGCTGCGCGCCTTCCACCACTTCATCGAGCGCAGCTACCGCCCCGTGCTGCACCGCGCGCTGGCCCACCCGGTGCTGACGCTGGGCGTGGCCGTGGCGCTCTTCGTGGGCAGCCTGGCGCTGGTGCCGGTGGTGGGCTTCAGCCTCTTCCCCAAGGCGGGCACGCCCATGTTCCACGTGCTGGTGGAGACGCCGGACGGCACCAGCCTGGCGGAGACGGACCGGGCGGTGCGCTTCGTGGAAGACGCCCTGCGCCGGCGCCCCGAGGTGTCCAGCGTGTCCGCCAACACGGGCAAGGGCCACCCGTCCGTCTACTACAACGTGTCGCCCGGCGCGGAGCGGCCCAACATCGGCGAGGTCTTCGCCCAGCTGCATGCGTACGACCCGGACACCACGCCCGCGCTGCTGGACGGGCTGCGCGCGGAGCTGGACGCGTACCCGGGCGCGCGCATCGAGGTGCTCGAGTTCGAGCAGGGGCCGCCCATCGACGCGCCGGTGGCCGTGCGGCTGGTGGGGCCGGAGCTGGACACGCTGCGCGCGCTCGCGGTGGACGTGCAGAAGCTGCTGGAGACGACGCCGGGAACCCTCTACGTGAAGAACCCCGTGCAGACGCGGCGCACGGACCTGGAGGTGGAGGTGGACCGCGAGAAGGCGGGCCTGCTGGGCGTGCCCGCGGCGGAGGTGGCTCGCACCGTGCGCTTCGGCCTGGCGGGGCTGCCCGCGGGGACGTTCCGCGACTCGGACGGAGAGGACCACCCCATCCTCGTCCGGCTGCCGCTGGAGTCCGGCAGGTGGCCCTCCCTGGACGCGCTGGAGCGGCTGCACGTCGCGGGCGTCAGCGGCAACCTGGTGCCCCTGGGACAGGTGGCCCAGGTGCGGCTGGAGGCCAGCCCCAGCCGCATCACCCACAAGGAGGGCGAGCGCGCCGTCACCGTCACCGCCAGCGTGGCCACCGGCTACAACACCGACAACGTCACGCAGCAGGTCATGGGGCGGCTGGAGAAGGAGCTGAAGCTGCCCGCGGGCTACCGCTGGGAGGCCGCGGGCGAGCTGGAGAGCCGGAAGGAGAGCTTCAGCGGCGTGTCCTCGGCGGCCATCATCGCGGCGTTCGGCGTGCTCGCCGTGCTGGTGCTGGAGTTCCGCACCTTCAAGAGCACCGCCATCGTGGCGTCGGTCATTCCCCTGGGGCTGGTGGGCGGCATCGCCGCGCTGTTCTTCACCGGCAACACGCTGTCCTTCACCGCCTCCATCGGCTTCATCGCCCTGGTGGGTATCGAGGTGAAGAACAGCATCCTGCTGGTGGACTTCACCAACCAGCTCCGCGCGCGGGGCGTGGGGCTGGACGCGGCCATCGAGCAGGCGGGCGAGACGCGCTTCCTCCCCATCCTGCTCACCACGCTGACGGCCCTGGGCGGCCTGCTGCCGCTGGCGCTGGAGAACAGCAGCCTCTACTCACCGCTGGCGTGGGTCATCATCGGCGGGCTCATCTCGTCCACCCTCCTCACGCGGGTGGTGACGCCGGTGGTCTACAAGCTGCTGGCGCCGGAGGTGGAGCGGGAAGGGGTGTCGGAGGCGGACACCGCACCGCCCGCCATCCCCGAGGCGGCCGGGGGCGTGGCATAAGGCGGACATGGGCATCAAGGAGCGGCGAGAGCGGGAGAAGCAGGCGACGCGGCAGCTCATCCTGGACGCCGCGCGCGAGCTCTTCGTCAACGAGGGCTACGAGGCGGTGACCATGCGGCGCGTGGCCGAGAAGATTGAGTACAGCGCCACCGCCATCTACGTGCACTTCAAGGACAAGGCCGCGCTCATCCGCGAGCTGTGCGCGCATGACTTCCTGCGCTTCGCCGAGACGCTCAACAAGGTCGCCCGCGTGCAGGACCCGATGGAGCGGCTGCGCAAGCTGGGCCGGGCCTACATCGCCTTCGCCCAGGAGCACCCCACCACCTACCGGCTGCTCTTCATGCAGCGCCACCCGCCGGACTTCGAGGACGCGGACCACGGCGGCATCCAGCAGGGCAACCCGGAGCAGGACGCGTACGCCTTCCTCCACAAGATGGTGAAGGAGGCGAAGGACGCGGGCTGCTTCAAGCCCGAGCACCAGGACGTGGACCTGGTGAGCCAGCTGCTGTGGGGCGGCCTGCACGGCCTGGTGTCGCTCCACGTGGTGATGAAGGACGACAACTGGCTCACCCTGCGGCCGCTGGGAAAGTCCGCCGAGGTGATGCTGGACCTGCTGCTGGGGGGCCTGTCGCGGCCCCCCAGTGGGACTACGCGGGCTCGATGAAGTTGAGCCGGTAGCCGTCCGGGTCGGTGACGATGACCTCCCGGGTGTGCCAGGGCTGCACGACGGGCCCCTCCACGGAGGCCCCCTGCGCCTGGGCGCGCAGCAGCAGCTCGTCCAGCCCGCTGGGGCCCTCGGTGCGGAAGCCCACCAGCACGCCCAGCCCCCGCCGCCCCTCCAGCTTCAGCATGGCCGGAGGGGTGACGAGGTAGACGTCCACCGCCTCCGCCCACTTGAGCTGGATGAAGGGCGGCTCGGAGGCCACGCGCTCGAAGCCGAGCGCCTCGTAGAACGCCACCGAGCGGGTGGCGTCCGAGACGAGCAGCTTGACGAACGCCGCTGTCACTTCGCCAGGCCTTCGGCCTTCAGCGCTGCCTGCACGGCGGGACGCTCGGCCACGCGCGCCTGGAAGGCACGCAGCGCGGGGAAGGACTCCAGGCTCACCTTCACGTGGCCCGCCCAGTTCGTCACGGTGAAGAGGTACGCGTCCGCCACGGTGAACTGCTCACCCATGAGGAAGGGGCCCTTCGCCGCGAGCCGGTCCTCGATGAGCTTGTAGCGCTGCGCGAGCCGCTCACGGTAGATGGCCTTCCCCTCCTCGGGGAACGCGGGGTTGAACAGCGGGCTGTAGCTCTTGTGGAGCTCGGTGGAGAGGAAGTTGAGCATCTCCTGGAGGCGGTAGCGCTCCATGGTGCCGTGGGCCGGGGCCAGCTTCTTGTCGGGAACCTTGTCCGCGATGAACTGGACGATGGCGGGGCCCTCGGTGAGCAGCGAGCCGTCGTCGAGCACGAGGGCGGGGACATAGCCCTTGGGGTTGATACCCAGGAAGTCCTCGCCGCCCGCCGTCTTCTTCGCTCGGATGTCGACCTTCTCGGTCGTGAAGTCCAGGCCCGCCTCACGCAAGACGATGTGCGGCGACAGCGAACAGGCACCCGGGGAGATGAAGAGCTTCATGTGTGTGTAGGCCTCACTATTGGCGTGGAACGGCGCGGAGTTCTGCATCAGTTCCAGCCGCCGCGCCATGGAAACGCAGCGTGGGCCCGTCAGCTCTTCCGGTAGGTGTCCGGGTCGATGCCCAGGCGCTCCGCCCAGCGGTACACCTGCCGGCGGTCCTTGCCGAAGAAGTCCGCCACCTGCGCCATGTTGCCCTCCAGGCGGGTGAGCACGGTGTGCAGCTCGTCCCGGCTGGGAGGGCGGTCTCTGGGCACCAGCACCTCCAGCGGCATGGGCGTGGTGCCTGCGGCGGCCGCCGGGGTGGGGAAGGTCCGGTCCCGGAGTCGCTCCACCAGGGAGGGCGGGAGGTGCTCGCGGCGCAGCGGGCCGCCGCCGGCACGCACCGCGGCGGCCGTCAGCACCTGCTCCAGCTCCCGCACGTTGTGGGGCCAGTCGTGCAGCAGCAGGGCCTCGGCGGCGTCGGCGGAGAGGGTGGGGGGCTGGGGGGCGCGCGCGAGGAAGCGGCGGCCCAGGGCGAGCACGTCCTCCTTGCGCTCGCGCAGCGCGGGGATGCGCACCATCCACCCGGACAGGCGGGCCAGCAGGTCGTCGCGGAAGCGGCCCTCCGCCACCATGCGGGCGAGGTCGCGGTGGGTGGCGGCGACGACTCGCACGTCGGCGTGGACCGGCGCGGTGGCGCCCACCGGGCGGACCTCGCCCCGCGACAGCGCGCGGAGCAGCTTGGGCTGCAGCTCCAGGGGCAGCTCGCCCACCTCGTCCAGGAAGAGGGTGCCGCCGTCGGCCGCGACGAAGAGGCCGTCCGAGCGCCGCTGCGCGCCGGTGAAGGCTCCCGCCGTGTGGCCGAAGAGCTCGCTCTCCGCGAGCTGCGGGGAGATGGCGGCGCAGTTGAGGGGGACGAAGGAGCCGGTGCGCCCGCTGCGGCGGTGCAGCTCCTCGGCGACCAGCTCCTTGCCCACGCCCGTCTCGCCCAGCACCAGCACCGGCATGGGCTGCGGGGCCACCAGCGCCAGCTCCGCGCGCACCCGGCCCAGGCCCAGGCTGGGGCCGGGCAGGCCCTGGGACTCGGGCTCCAGCGGGGCGTAGGCGGGCAGCAGCACGTCCTCGTAGAGCAGCAGCGACGCGCCCACGCGCACCACGGCGCCGGGCGGGAGTGGCTGGCGCCCCTGCACCCGCCGCCCGTCGAGGAAGGTGCCGTTGCGGCTGCCCGCGTCCTCCAGGGCGTAGCTCCGCGTGTCGGCGTCCCACACCACGCGGGCGTGGGCGCGGCTCACCTCGCCGTCGGGCAACGCCAGCGGGCCTTCCACCGCGCCACCGCCGGCCCGGCCCACGAGGTACGGGCCTTCCCCATCCAGCACCTGGAGCGCGCCCCGGCCCTCACCGTGCACCACGAGGAGGCGCCGCACCCGCATGGTGCCGGCCACGTCCTCCGCCCCGCCCGTCAACGTCCTCTGGTCGCTGCCGCTGCTCATGCCGGCCCCCGGCTGCCTGACAGTGAGCCCCTGTGTCTATCACGGGGACGTGACGTCCCAGGCGGGGCACGATTCGGATGGGCTGAGTCCTTGGGCGCCTCACCGCGCGGGAGCGCACAGGCGCACGCCGAGCAGCGGGTCCCTGTGGCTGGCCTCGCTGAACTCGCGGTTGGGCACCAGGGCGGACAGCGTGCCGAAGTACCAGCAGCCGCCCCGGTTCACCGGCTCCGGCGCCGGGCCCGCGGAGACAGTCCACTCCCACACGTTGCCGGACAAATCATGCACGCCGAAGGGACTGGCGGAGGCCGGGTGGCTGCCCACCGCGTCCGGGCCGAAGCCTCCCGGCTGCCGGCCGTAGGTGACGTCGTGGTTGATGTCGTCCGGGGCGAGCACGTCCCCGTGCGGATACAGGCGCGCGTCGGCACCTCGCGCGGCGCGCTCCCACTCGAAGTCCGAGCAGGGCCGCGCGCCCGGCACCCGGCCGGTGGCGTCCAGCCAGGCGGCATAGGCACGCACGTCCTCCAGCGAGACGCCGGACACGGGGAAGCGGCGCCAGTCCTGCTCCGCGCGCGTGGCCCGGGCGGTGTAGCGCACCGGCTCGCCCTCGGCCGCCACGTAGCGCGCGGTGGAGGGTGAGAGGGTGAGCCGCCAGCGTCCGTCGCGCCCGCGCTCCAGCGCCACGCCGTTGAGGAGCTGCTGGAGCCTCGGCGCCCGGCGCCCGGCCTCGTCCGGGGGCAGGGCCTCCAGGAAGGCCAGCCACTCGCCGAAGGTCGTCTCGTGGCGCGCGATGAGGTACGCGTCCGTCCACACCGGCCGCAGGGGCCAGGCGTGCAGGAAGTAGCGGCGCAGTCCTTCGTCCCCGGCGTGTCCGGACAAGAACTTCCCGGGTGGAATGTAGACGAAGCCCTCCGGCACGGCGTCCGCTCCGGGCAGCGTCAGGGACACCTGTTCGACGCTCTCTGCTTCCAGCAGCAGGGGCAGCCGCACCGGTGCGTGGCCCTCGGCTTCCAGTACCAGCACCACGGAGCCGGGGGCGATGGCCACCTTCGTCAGCGGGGTGCGCCCCAGCTCGCCCTCTTCGCGCGCTTCCTTGCGGCCATTCACGTCCACGAAGCGCAGCAGCCGCACCCGTGCGCCCGCGGGGGTGGAGACGACGTCCACGCGTGCGGGGGCTTCCAGCCGCGCGCGGTGACGGCCGTCCGCGTCCAGTTCCTCCAGTGTGGTCCGGAGCGGCGGGGCTTCCGAGGGACGGTGCGTGGCGAGGACGAAGCGCAGGCGCTCCCGCGTCAGTACGGCGAGCTGTTCTCTCGCGGCCGCGTCCTCCGGGGCCACCTCGCGCACGCGCTCCAGGGCTCGCGAGGCCTGGGCTCCGGCCGCATCCGCGTCGGCCACCTTCGTCAGCGCGGTGGCCCAGAGGGCCTCGCCTTCCTGTTCCTCGAAGGCATCGAAGCGGGCGAAGGCGGCCTGGCGCGCGGCCAGGGCCTCGGCGCGACGGGCCGCGGACTCGGCCACGGCCTTCTCCGCCACACCGTGCAGCACGGCCAGCGAGTGCGCCCGGTCGTAGCGCGCCTTGCCCCAGGGCAGCAGGGCGACGAGCAGCAGCGCCACGGCGCCGGCTCCCAGGGCCCAACGGGTCCGCAGGCGCTGGCGGCGGGCGGCGAGCGAGGCCTGGAGGAAGGACGCTTCTCTTTCTCCGAGGCGCTCGCGGGGCAGGTGCTCCGCCTCCGTCAGGGCACGCGCGCCCCAGAGGGCCTCGGTGGGACGGCCGAGTCGCTCCCACTCCGCTGCGGCGCGCTCCAGGCGGGACACGGCGAGCCGGAGCTCGGCGTCACCCTCGCGCCAGTCTCGCAGCGTGTCCCAGCCGCGCAGCAGCGCTTCGTGGGCCAGGGAGTAGGCGCCGCCCGCCTCCGCGTCCAGCGCGGTGACGAGCCGCCCGTGCACCAGGGCCTCCAGGGCGGTGCGGGTCGCCGGCTCGTGGGTGCCCAGTGCTTCGGCGGTGCGGGGCGCGCGCGTGCCTTCCGGGGTGATGAGGGACAGCAGCACCCGGCGCGCGGCCACTCGCTGCCCAGGGGTGAGCGAGGCCAGCACCGCGTCGGCATGCCGGGCCAGCGCGCCCTCCACTCCGCCCATGTCGCTCAGCGCCGAGGCCGTGAGGAGCCGCCGGCTCGAGTCCCTTCGCTCCCACAGCTGCGCCAGGGTGAACTGGAGCAGCGGCAGCGTGCCCTCGCCTCGTAGCGCCGGGGCGACGAGCGCCTCCACCAGCGCTTCCGATTCGAAGGCGTGGCCCTGTGCGCGCGCCGGGCCTTCGATGGCTTCTCGCACGCCGGCTGCGGACAGCGGGGGCAGCGGGAAGAGGGCGCGACCGGCTGCCTCGCCCAGCCCGGGCAGGGTGAGGGCCTGGCCCAGGAAGTCACTGCGCACCGTGGCCAGCAGGCGCACGCCGGGCGCGTCCAGGCAGAGCGCGGCGAGCGCCCGTGCCATGGCGTGGGCCTCGGCGGCGGGGGCGAGCGTGAAGAGCTCCTCCAGCGGGTCCACGCACACCAGCGCGCCCGTGGGCCGCGTCCTGGCACGCAGCGCCCGGGCGATGGCTTCCGGTGCGTCGCGCAGCCCGTCCTCCAGCTCCGTCTCCGGCAGGCCCAGCACCGGTGCGAGCGCGGCGGCGAGCGCGGCCAGCGGCGTGCGCCCCGGTGACAGCGTCACCGTCGTCGGGACAGGCCCCAGGGCCCCGGTGGCGAGCGCGGGCAGCACTCCGGCGCGGCACAGCGAGGACTTGCCCACGCCCGAGGCGGCGGCCACCAGGACGAAGGGCTCCGCGCGCAGCCGGTCCAGCACCGCGCGCACCTCCGGGCCCCGGCCGAAGAAGAGGCCGCGGTGCTCGGCCTCGAAGGGCAGCAGGCCCCGGTAGGGATTGCCCGCGGGCAGCACCTCGGGGCTCGGGCGCCAGGCCAGGGCCTCCAGCGCTTCTCGCAGGGCATCTCCGTTCGGGAAGCGACGGGAGGCGTCCCGGTGGAGGCAGCGGTCCACCACCTCGGCCAGCCGAGGGTCCACGCCGGGAGCGCGCGAGGCGAGCGGCGGGGCGTCCTCGCGCTGGAGCCGCATGGGCAGCTCCGCCAGCGAGGACTCGGCGAAGGGGACCTCGCCGGAGGCCAGCTCGTAGAGGATGGCGCCCAGGCCGTACACGTCCGTGCGCGGCGTGGCGGGCTCTCCGCGCCATGCTTCCGGCGCCATGTAGAGCGGCGTGCCGAGCACCGCGCCCACCCGGGTGCGTGAGCTGTCGGTGACGCTGGTGGTGGAGTCCTGGCCCGTGGCCACGCGCGGGCGGGCCTCGGAGTGAAGCGTCTCGCTGGAAGGAGGCGGGGAGGCGGGTGCGGCGGTGGCCTCCAGCGGGCGTGCTTCGGACGGGAGTGTCTCTCCGCCGAGGGGCGGGGTGGGGTGCGTGGAGAACGGGGCCGGGACGGTGGGCACGGTGTCGGGCGCATGCGCTTCACCTGGCACAGACGCCGTGTCGAGCCTGGGCGCTTCAGCTGGCACGGACCCATCGACAGGCACCTGCGCTTCATGTGGCAGGGATGCTGCGCGGAGCCCCGAGGCTTCACCTGGCACTGACACGGCGGTGGGCTCGCGCGCTTCACCTTGCAGGGATGCGATGCCGAACGCGTGCGCTCCACTTGCTCCGGATGCGGCGGCGGACGTGAGTGCCTGCGCGTGCGCACCGTCGCGAATGGGCGGGATGGCCTGCACGGACGCCGCGCCCTGTACGGGCACCGGCGGCCCGTCGAGCAGCTTGGCCAACCCGAAGTCGAGCAGCTTGACGGTGCCGTCCTCGGTGAGCAGTGCATTGGCGGGCTTCAGGTCCCGGTGCAGCACTCCGCGCCGGTGCGCCGCGGCCAGCCCTCGCGCCAGGCCGATGCCCAGCTCGAGGACGCGCTCGGAGGGCAGCGGGCGCGGCAGCGTGTGGAGCGGCTCGCCGCGCAGGTACTCCGAGACGAGATATGGCCGCCCTTCCACCGTACCCGCGCGGAACAGCGCGACGACGTTGAGGTGCTGGAGCCTCGCCACCGCCCGGGCTTCGGTGAGGAAGCGCTCCCGTGCCTCGGGCGACGGCTGCGCGGCGGCGATGAACTTCACCGCCACCGGCCGTCCGAGCAGCGTGTCCTCGGCCAGCCACACCCGCCCCATGGAGCCCTGACCCAGCGGGCGCACCAGCCGGTACTCGTCGAAGGTCTCCGGCGGGAGCCAGGTGTCGTCCGGAGGCGGCGGGTGGGCTGAAGCGGGGTCCATCATCGGGAGCGCCCCGGGAGTGGACCCCTTTTCCGTTCCCGCCGCCAGTCCCCACCCCCCGCGGCAGAGGCGCGCTACCGCCGCGTGCCGGGGAAGAGGTTCAGCGCGGACTCGTTGAAGAGGGGCGTCCACGCCTCCTTCTCCAGCGCCTGCTCCATGCTGTCGCAGTAGCGGGGGACACGCTGGACGCCGCCGTCGGGCTGCTGGATGTTGTCGAAGAGGGTGGGGCAGCCCTCGTAGAAGACGTCAGTCGGCGCGTGCGACCAGCGCACGTGGTTCAGGCAGATGGCGCCCCAGGGCATCCAGCCCGACTCGAAGGAGTGGCCGCTGCGAGGGGTGTCGCGCGTCTGGATGTCCGCGGTGTCCCAGAGGTTGACGGGGGTGTCGTTCACCGTCCAGCTCCTGCCGTCGCCGCAGTAGTCCGCGCGAGCCATGCGGGTGCAGGTCTGGTGGAGCATCGCCGCGGACATGCCGCTTCCCTGCGCCGAGCGCTCATCCCAGGGCCGGTAGCCCCAGCGGTAGCACTTGGCGATGACACCCCTGCCGCACGAGAAGGTGAAGAACCCCGGGTCCTCCTGTCGCGCGCCGCTGGTGTCCCACCAGCCCGTGACGGGGAGCGCCGTGGGCAGCCCCTGCCCCGTGTCGGCATGGTCCACGTCGGGGCCGCACAGCAGCGCGAGCTGACCGTCGGCCCGCTCCTCCGCCACCACGTAGCGGTGGGTGACGCCCCCGCCGTAGCGGCCGGTGTGGACGTAGTCCGGGCCCAGCTCGTCATGCACCTGCAGGATGCGCATGGGGATGACCTGCCCATCGGTGGTGAGGGCCTGCACCCGAGCGTCCTTCAGCTCCGCGCCCTGCTGGATGGCGTTGAAGTGCGGGTACTCGGAGGCGCCCTCGGCCACCGGCACGGCCGTCAGTGGCGAGGTGCTCGAGTACGCGCCCACCAGCACGGAGAAGGTCCCCGACGCCGGGCACTGGAAGGTCGCGTGCGCGGCCAGGGTGCCGCAGCTGTCGTCGTTGGAGGCCAGCTTCGACGTGGAGGTGTGCTCGCAGGGCGCGAAGCCCGAGCACACGCGCAGCACCGTGTCCTCGGCGCCCGGCTGCTCGCAGGGGCCCGTGGAGACGGTGACGCTCGTCCCCGGGGTACACCGGCCCACGCCTCCGGACTTCCACCCGCAGCCGCGCGCCTCGCCGTAGCTCTGCCCGAAGCAGGTGAGGAGGCTTGCCGTGACGCCCTGCTGCACGCTGCGACGCACCTGGAGCGAGCCCTGGTGGACAGCGCCCGTGTCCACGACGGAGCCCCGGCCCGCGGCGAGGCTGCGCAGCGAGAAGCCCTTGAGGGTCGGCCCCGCGTCGTTCTGCTCGTAGCTCGCGTGCAGGAAGGCGCTGCGCTGCTCGCCCTGGCGCTCGTAGCCCTGCGCGCTCACGGTGCCTCCGTCTCGAGAGGCCTCGAGGCCCGTCTCGTCGGGGAGGGCTCCCGGCTCGTCAGCGACTCCACCACACGCGCACGCGGCCAGGGCCACCAGCAGTGCCCAGCCACGCCACGGACCCTGCATGGACTCACCAGGACTCATGATGCTCCTCGGGGTGACGCCAGCCACCGATGCCGGCGTCGGAAGGAATAGATGTGGGCCCGTTGTGCAGATCCAGGGCCAGCGGGGCTGGAGGGACCCGGGCACTCGGGCCCATGCAGGTATGGCGCATGGGTGTGACATGGCGTCACGGGGCTCGGGCCCACGCGTCCCGCTCTGCCGGGTGCCAGGTCACATGTAGGCGCGCTCCCTGTCACACCTCCGGCGGGCGCTGCCTGGCTGCTCTCCCAGCGTCACGGAACCGCGTGCGACCCCGGGGTCACTCCCGCCCGGGTGACCTGGAGACAGTGCGGGTGATAGGTGTTGAGGACGGTCGGCGCCGGCACGGGGAGCCCGCCTGACCTCATCACCCCCCAGAGCGAGCCCGCCACGCGGGCACTCGGAAACATCACCGGGCCCCAGGTCCGGTTCGGAAGGACCCTATGCGTTTCAATCGGCTTCTGTTGCTGCCCGTCGCGGTGCTCGCGCTGGGCGTGGTGCCCGCGTGCTCGGGTGAGACCGACGACAACGAGGACAACGACGCGGGCACCTCCGTGGACGCCGGCACCGGTGGCGAGCCCGACTCGGGTCCCGTCACGTTCCCCGACGCGGGCTCGGACCCGGGGACCTCTCCGGCGGGCACGTGCCCCACCGGCGCCATCATCTGCGAGAACTTCAGCAGCGGCCCCGAGGCCAACGGCTGGGTGGCCGCGAAGGAGAACGCCATCATCACCGCCGAGGGCGGTCGCCTGCACGTCCTCACCGAGAACGGTCATGACGAGAAGGTGGAAAGGCCCCAGGAGCAGGCGATTGCCCGGTGGCTCAAGAAGATCCCCCCCTTCGGCACGCAGCTCTTCGCGCGCGCACACGTGTTCCTGACGTCGCTGCCCGGTGACCAGGGGCAGATGGGCACCGTCTTCGTGCTCTTCTCGGACACGGAGACGGATTTCGGCGGCATCGAGCTGCAGGTCATCAAGGACCAGGGCTTCGCGTTGGATGACTGGACCACTCAGCCTGGCCAGGGCTGGAACCGACAGCCTGTCGGCGCCACCCCGAACATGTCCGCGGGTCGATGGGTGTGCCTGGAATGGGAAGTCCGCCGCGCCACCGCGTCGGCCATCCATGGTGACGTTCGTGTCTACGTGGACGGGGCGCTGGCCCACGCGTTCACTGGCGAGGAGGGCAAGATTGGCATGCGCCCGTTCAACACCTTCATGGTGGGCTACGGCTTCGTCCATCCCCAGGGCCCGTCCGGCTCCGAGACGTTCATCGACAACGTCGTGGTGAGCAGCACCGCACGTGTCGGCTGTCAGTAACTGGTAGTACTGTTGTCAGGGATTGGGGCGCGGGTGGGGTTCGTCCCCCTCGCGCCCTTGTCATGTCCGCTCGGAAGGTTCCATGCGCTCCAATCGCTTGCTGTGGTTGTCCCTCGCGGTCCTCGTGCTCGGTGTGGTGCCTGGGTGCTCGGAGGACGACGACGACCGTGACGACGCGGGCACCTCCGTGGACGCGGGGGCCGATGCCGGCACGGGCGGAGCGCCCGATGCGAGCACTCCCGTGGATGCGGGGACGGACGCGGGCACCCCGGAGGATGCAGGGACGGATGCTGGCACCCCGGTCGACGCGGGTTCGGATGCTGGAGCAGACGCGGGCACCCCGGAGGATGCAGGGACGGATGCTGGCGCGGATTCGGGGACCTCGGAGGACGCCGGTGTGGATGCGGGGACCTCGGAAGACGCCGGTACGGATGCAGGCCCGGACGAGTGCTCCGGAGGCAATGCGGACGCGGGCGACACGGACGCGGGCACTGGCGGCGAACAGGACGCGGGCGACACGGACGCGGGCACTGGAGGCGAACAAGACGCGGGCCCCGTTACGTTCCCCGATGGGGGGACGGACCCGCGCACCAGTCCGGCCGGCATGTGCCCCGCTGGCGCTGCCCTCTGCGAGAGGTTCGGCTGTGGCCTCAATGGCTGGGAGCCCTCCGCAGAGAACGCCACCATCGTGGCGGAGAACCGCCAGCTGCACATCGTCACCGAGGACGGCCATGACGAGCGGACTGGCGGCGGGCAGGCCATCGCGCGCTGGACGAAGCCCATCATGCCTGTCTTCGGGACGCAGCTCTTCGTTCGCGCACACGTGTACATGCAGTCGTTGCCCCCCGTGCCCGGGCAGATGGGGACGTTCTTCGTCCTGGCGAACCTGAGCAATGACTTCGGCAGCATCGAGCTTCAGGTGATGTCGGACAGCGGCTTCGCGCTGGACGACTGGTCCTTCCGTGTGGGCCAGGGCTGGAACCGTCAGCATCCGGTGACGCTGGGCATGGCCGCGGGCCGCTGGGTGTGCCTGGAGTGGGAGATTCGCCGTCCCCTGGCGACGAGCACCCATGGCAACGCCCGCGTCTACGTGGATGGCGCCCTGGCCCATGACTTCATGGACATCGGCATGCGCGACTTCAACAGCTTCCACGTGGGCTATGGCTTCGTCCACCCGCTGGGCCCGTCCGGCTCCGAGACGTTCATCGACAACGTCGTGGTGAGCAGCACCCGGCGCATCGGCTGTCAGTAGGCGCGGCCCATCCGCGCCAGGCCCCGTCAGGACTTCGTGTCATTGTTCGTGTGTAAGTGACACAAAGCCCATGGGCCATCCCCATGGAGACGTCGGTCGGGAGCGGGTCATGTCGTTGCGGGGAGTCGCGCAGGAGACGGTGGATATCGTGGAGCGCGGGGAGTACGTGGCGCCGTCCGGCCAGTCCGTCTCCATCCGGGAGGCGGTGGAGCGCGCCATGGACGGGACGCTGCTCTTCAGGCCCGGTGACTTCAGGCGACTGATGTCGCCCGAGTCGCCCACGGGCAGCGCCCCGCCTCGAATCGAGGTGACGTCGGAGAAGACGGGCGCGGCGTCCCGGCGCCTCGTGGAGCAGGAGGGCGTGGCGCACGTCGCCGCGCTCAACTTCGCCTCCGCGAAGAACCCGGGCGGTGGCTTCCTGGGCGGGGCGAAGGCGCAGGAGGAGGACCTGGCGCGCTGCTCGGCGCTCTACGCGTGCCTCCTCACGCAGCGCGACTATTACGACATCAACCGCGCGGAGCAGTCGCTGCTCTACACGGACCACATCATCTACTCGCCGGACGTGCCCTTCTTCCGGGACGAGGACTTCTCCCTGCTGGAGCGGCCCTTCTGCGTGTCCCTCATCACCGCCCCCGCGCCCAATGCCGGCGCTGCGGCGAGGAACACTCCGGAGCTCCTCCCCCGCGTCCCTGGGGTGCTCCAGGCCCGGGCGCGCAAGGTGCTCCAGGTGGCCGCGCACCAGGGCCACCGCACGCTCGTGCTGGGCGCCTGGGGCTGCGGCGCCTTCCGGAACGACCCGGGCGACGCGGCGGAGGCGTTCGCCCAGGCCCTGGACCAGTTTCCAGGAGCCTTCGACCGGGTGGTGTTCGCGGTGTGGGAGCGCGGCGGAGACGGCCCCAACCTGCGCGCCTTCCGCGAGCGCTTCGCGTAGGGCGGGGCGTGCCTCAGCGCTTCAGTCGCGCCAGCTTCTCCTTCACGGAGCCGGCGGCGGGCCCGTTCGGCAGCAGCGCCAGGTAGCGCCCGTAGGCCTTCGCCGCGTCCGCCGGGCGGCCCAGCTTGTCGTGCGCGTCACCCAGGTTGAGGTACGCCACCGCGCGCTGCGGGTCGAGCGTGAGCGTCTTCTCCAGCCACTTCACCGCCTCGGCGTACTCACCCCGGCGGAAGTGGACGAAGCCCACGTTGTTGGTGGCCTGCGCGTCGGTGGGGTCCAGGCGGGCGGCGGCCATGAACTCGGCCAGCGCCTCGTCGTAGCGCTTCTCGCGGTACAGCGTCATGCCGCGGTCTCCGCGGCGGCGGGCCTCCTCCGCGGGCGTGGCGGTGGGCACCTGCGCGGCCACGACGGCCTGCACGGTGCCCGCGTCCTGCAGGCGGGAGAGCTGGCTCTTCGCCTCCTCCAGCTCGCGCGCCAGGGCCTGGTTGCGCGCCGTCTTCGCGGCAATCTCCGTGCGCACGCGCTCCAGCTCCGCGTTGAGGCGGATGGCCTCGGAGTCGAGCTGCTCGGAGTCTTCGCTGAGGAACTCCCCCTCGTGCGTCAGCTCGAGCACGAACTCGCCGCCCTCGCTCCCGGGCATGCTGCCGAAGGCGGGCGTCTGCCGCGACAGCGAGGACACGGTGGGCCCCACGTAGGCGGCCAGCTCGGAGGCGGTGACGTAGCCGTCGGTGTTGAGGTCCGCCTGCCCCTCCATCCCCTGCAGCAGCGTCCACGTGAAGATGGAGTGGCCGTTGGGGCCCTGGTCCGCCACCTGCTCGTCGGCGCCGCCAGCGGTGAGCACCTGGCGCACGCTGCGCTTCGTAATTTCCTGCAGGTACTTGCGCACGTCCGCGCCCGCCGGCGCCCCACCGCGCGTCAGCGCCAGGCCGCTGTAGCAGGCGTCCATGACGAAGAAGGCGTGCTTGGCGGGCATGGCCTCGCTGATGTCCTGGAAGTTGGTCATCGAGATGGCCGTGCTCTGGTAGTTGGACGTGTCCGCGTCCACCGGGACGATGTAGCCCAGGCTCTTGCCGTTGGGCAGGCGGCGGGTGATGCCGTGGCCCGCGAAGAAGACGAAGACGCGGTCCTCGCGCTGCACCTTCGCCGGGTCCGCCAGCGCGTCACCCAGCACGGAGAGGATGCGCTCGCGCGTGGCCTCCTTGTCGAGCAGCAGGGTGATGTTCTCCGGCTTGAAGCGGAACCGGCGCTCCAGCAATTCCTTCACGCCCCGCGCGTCGTTCACCGCGTACGAGAGCTTCGGCCACTTCTGGTAGTCGTTGATGCCGATGACCACCGCCCAGCTCTCCCGGTAGAAGCTGCCCGACGCGGGCGCGGGCGCCGCCAGCGCGGGCACGCCGCCGTCCGCCGCCGTGTCACCGAGCACCGTGTTGCCGTCCCAGAGGACGAAGCGGTAGCCCCGGGCCTGGAGTGTCTCGAGGATGAGCGGGAGTGCCTCCGCCGTCTGGCTGTGCACGTCGTGCAGGAGGATGACGCCGCGGCCATTGGCCTCCACCTGCTGCACCACGCGGTTGGCGATGGAGGTGGGCAGCGGGTCGCTCCAGTCGAGCGAGTCCACGTTCCACAGGTACGCCTTGAGCTGCCGGGCCGCGAGCGCCGCGTGCACCTTCTCGTTGCGCGCGCCGTACGGAGGGCGGAAGAGGGTGACGCGGCTGTTCGTCACCTCCTCGAGGATGCGCTTCGACTCGTCGAGTTCCTGCGTCAGCCGCGCGTCGCTGAGCTTGGGCAGGAAGGCGTGCGTCAGCGAGTGGTTGGCGAGCAGGTGCCCGCCCTGGAGGATGCGCTCGGAGTACTCCGCCGCCGACGTGCGGCTGAGGGTGCCCGCGTCCGCCGCGTCCTTCGCGGGGACGGCGACGTTGTGCCCCACCTCGAAGAAGATGGACTTCACTCCGAACTTCTCCAGCGTGGCCAGCACGGAGGCGGTGTGGCGCGGGTGGGGTCCGTCGTCGAAGGTGAGGACGAGCGTCTTCGGCGGCAGGGAGTTGCCGGTGATGATGGTCGGGTCCTCCTTCTTGCGAGGCCCCTTGCCGCGCAGGCCCTCGCCCAGCGGGCGCAGCGTCTCCTCGAAGGACTGGAGGATGGACTCGCGCGTGTAGCGGGACTTGAGGAAGGCGAGGTACGCCTCCCAGGCCTCGCGGCGCACCGTCATGCCGCGCGTCTCGAAGCGGCCGAAGATGGCCTGCAGCTCCTTCTCGTAGAGCGACTGGATGGTCTGCAGCGCGCGCTGGTCCTCCTCCACGCGCGCGAGCAGAGCCGCCTTCCACGCGGGCGCCGGGGTGAGCGCCGTGAGCGCGTCCCGCAGGTCCGCCAGCGTGTCCCGGAAGGCGAGCTTGTCGGCGTCGCGCAGCTCCGCGTCCTGCTCCAGCCAGTCGAGGAACGCGGTGACGGTGACGGGCGCGCTGGAAGACGTGCCGGAGGTCAGCGCGGAGGAGAGCCGCTCGCCAAGGGACTCCAGCGCGTGGCGGTTCTCCTCGAAGAGCATGCGGCCGACGATGGAGATGCGCTCGCGGGTCTCCTCGTCCAGGGTGGCCTCGCCCTCGGCGAGGACGATGTTCTGCCGGTAGCGGGTGACGATGCCGGCCAGCGCCTCACGCGGCACCGCACTGTCCTGCTCCGTCGCCGCGGCGGAGGTGGGGCCCGCATCCGGAGTCACGCGCGCGGTGGTGGCGGCGTCCGGCTTCGAGGCCGCCGCGGCGGGCGCCGGCGCGGGCGTGGTGCCCGTGCCCTTGCAGGCGACGAGGAGCACGGCTGTGAGCCACGGCAGGGCGCGAGACCAGGACCTCCGGCGGAGGGCGGGAGGTGTCATGGTGGCGGAACCTTGGAACGAGACGTGGGGCCAGCGAGCGCTGGCGGAAGTCTGGGTGCTCATGCGTGGGGCGAAGTCCGCCCGGAGCATGCCCGCCGGAGCGCTGGGACGCCAAGTCACCCCGGGGCTCGCATCATTATATGCGGGCCAGGGGGCCTCTCACTGCGCGGGTAGGTGGAGGTGTTCCGCGTGGCCGCGCAGGGCCCTCACCCGTCGCGGGCCTGCTGCTCGTGGATGGCGCGTAGCAGTGCTTCGTCGGAGAGCTTCGCCTCCCAGTCGCCGGGGAGCTCCACGCGCACGGACTTCGCGCCGCCGCTCGGCGTGCAGACGACGTGGTAGCGGTTGCGGGCGCCGTCGACCTTCGCCGCCGCCTCCTTCTCCTCGCCGCCTCCCAGTCCCGCGAAGGCCTGGATGCAGCTCCAGGTGATTCCGTCGCCGTCTTTCACTTCCCGGGGCATGTCCCTCCCTCGTGGGCCTGGGCCTCAAGCTGTCCACCGGGGCCCGGGTCTCCAAGCGGCGTGCGCGTGCCGGGAAGCGAGCTGCCAGGCGGGCGCTCGTTGGGGGAATGCCTGCCCATGCGCATCGTCTCCGAGCGGCGGCCTGCGGGGCGCCCTCGAAAGGAGCGGGGAAGACATGGCGACCGGGACACTGCGTGGGCCCGACCTTCAGCGAGCAACACGGGCGGGGCGGCAGGCGAGCAGGAGCGGCGTGGAACTGGCGGCTCGCGTGGGCTACGCGTCACGGGCCGTGGTCTACGCCGTGATTGGCGTGCTGGCGCTGATGCTGGCTCTGGGCGAGGGCGGCCGGACGACGGACACGCGGGGCGCGGTGGAAGAGGTCGCGCGCCAGCCCTTCGGCTCGGTGTTGCTGGTGCTGCTGGGCGTGGGCCTGCTGGCCTTCGCCGTCTGGCGCTTCGTGCAGGCGGTGATGGACGTGGAAGGCAAGGGCCACGACGGCAAGGGGCTCGCGAAGCGCGCCGTGCCCGCGGTGAGCGGCGTGATTCACGCCAGCCTCGCGCTGTTCGCCTTCAACCTGCTGCGCGGGCGCAAGGGCGGCGGCGGCGGCACGAAGAGCATGACGGCGGAGCTGATGTCCCAGCCCTTCGGTCAGGTGCTGGTGGCCCTGGTGGGCGTGGTCATCATCGGCTTCGCCGTGTACCAGTTCAAACAGGCGTGGCAGGGCAAGACGCTCGACAAGCTGAGCCTGACGGGCCTGGCGGCGCGCCAGCGCACGTGGGTGGAGCGCATCAGCCGGGCCGGGGTGATGGCGCGCTCGGTGGTGTTCCTGCTGGTGGGGACCTTCTTCCTGCAGGCCGCCATCCAGGCGGACCCGGGAGAGGCAGGCGGGCTGGGCGAGGCGCTGACTGCCCTGGCCGAGCAGCCGTTCGGTCCGTGGCTGCTGGGGGCGGTGGCGCTGGGCCTGGTGGCGTATGCCGTGTACCAGCTGCTCGAAGCGCGCTACCGCCGCATCGCGACGCCGTGAAGGGGCGTCATGACGTGAGACGTCTCAAAGCCGGGGCTCGAACTGCGTGAGCGCCGGCAGCAGCACCTCGGGCGACAGGTGCGGCTGGGGGCCGACCAGGGCCGGGTAGGCATCCACGGGCGCGGCGCAGCCCACCACGAACTCCGCCGCGTCGCGCAGCTTCTCCAGCGCGCGCTCCGTGCACTGGATGGTGATGATGGGTAGGAAGCCGGGCTCGCTCATCCACCGCACCGCGTCCGCCAGCTGGTTCGTGCTCAGGAAGCCCAGCACGGCGTCACGCAACGCGCGGCTCTCCGCCGTCGCGGACTTGAGGAGGCTTCGCCGGTCTCGCTGCGGCGCCGGCACGTAGGGCTCCGGCTCCTCGCGCGGCATGATGATGGTCTCGATCCACATTCGAGCGCCTCCGACGGCTGACCTGGCGGAACATGACCAGAACGTGACGTCCTGGCCGCCAGCTCGTGACGGCATGATGCGCGATTCAGCCAGCGACGGTTTCTCTTCCGGCGCCAAATCCTTCCTGGATTGCGTCAGGGTGTAGGAAACTGAAGTGTGCGCCTTGGTGTGCCCGCGGGGGGCGGACCCCGCATGTGTTTGCGGGTGGATGGCAGAGTCCCTCTGACGTGTGGGGCGGACCTGACCCTACAATGGACGACTGAATGCACACGTCGTCACGTCAGGGGCTCGGACCGCCCGCCGTCTTCGTGGGCCGCGCGGACGAAGTGCGGCGCCTGGGCGGCATGCTCCGGCGCGTGCGCACGGGCGTCGTGTATGGCCTGCCAGGAGTGGGCAAGTCCGCGCTCGTCGCGGCCGTGGCCTCGCGCTACCGGGGGCCTGTCGTGCACCGGCGCATCCGTCCCGGCGACACGCTGGACACCGTGGTGGATGACATCCGCCGCCTGCTGCGCGAGGCGCCCGTGGCCCAGGCGCTGTCGGATGCGTCGCGCCTGGAGGACCTGGCGCGGGAGCTGGAGGCGCGCCGCGCGCTGTGCGTGCTGGATGACCTGCATGGGCTGAAGCCCGAGGCGCGCGCCGCGCTGGTGGAGGAGCTGGGTGGGCGCTTGCGCCTGGGCGCATTGCTGGCGACCTCGCGTGAGGCGGTGCCCCGACATGCCGCCAGTCCGGACCGCTTCGAGCTTCGGCTGGATGGCCTGCCCGAGCAGGCCGCGCGCCTCCTGTGGGCACAGCTCGATTCACTGTACGGCGCGCGCCAGGGCTTCGACGCCGCCTGGGCCCGCTCACGGGGCGTGCCCTTCCTGCTGCGCCGGGCCCATGCCGGCGACGCGGGAGGTGACGAGCCGGTGCGCGCGGCCCTGGAGGCGCTGCCCGAGGATGAGCGGCGGCTGGCCGCGGTGCTGGCGCTCAGTGAGCTGCCCCTGCCGGCGAGCGCGCTCGAGGACGTGCTGCCAGGACGCACGGCGGGCGACACGCTGCGGAAGCTGGGAGGCCGGTTGCTGGTGGAGACGGACGCGCAGGGTCGGCACGGCGTCCATGACCTGGTGCGCGAGGCGTTCGCCTCACTGCTGAGCCCGGAGGAGGCGCGCTCCGCGCACGAGTCGCTGCTGGCCCTGCTCTCACGTGAATCCCTCCCTGCCGTGGTGCGCGTGCGCGCGATGTGCCGCCACCTCCAGGCGCTGGGCCGTCACGCGGAGCGCGCGGCCTTCATCATCGAGCAGGCGGAGCCGCTGGTGCGTCACGGCGCCGCCGCCGAGCTGCTCTCCCTGCTGGCCTCGCTGCCCCCCGAGCTGCGCACGGCGGAGGTGCGGCTGGCGCGTGCTCGCGCCCTGGTGCGGCTGCTGGACTTGCGCCGGGCGCATGCGGAGCTGCTGGCGCTGCGCGCCTCGCTGGAGGAGCCATCCGCCGGAGCCGGAGCAGGTTCTGATGCCGGCCCCGTGGCCCAGGTGAGCGATGCCCTGCGCGAGGACGTCGGTACCGTGCTGGTGCGCGTGGCGCTGTTCTCCCTCGAGCTGGACACCTGTGAGCGGACGCTCGGGTCCATGCCCATGCCTCGCAAGGAGGAGGTCTTCCTCCAGCAGCTCCTGGCCTGGGCGGCGCTGCGCTTCTTCCAGGGCCGGCTGGACGAGTCCCTGGAGATGCTGGACACCGCCGCCGCCGCGTCGGAGGACCGGCGCGTGCTGGGCTGGTGCGCCTATGCCCGCGTGCTGATGCTCTGGATTGAAGGCCGCGACAGCGAGCTGGCGGAGCCCCTCGCCCGGAGCGTGTCGCAGCTGGAGGGCATGCCTCACGACTCGCGCGGGCCCATGGTGACGGCCCTGTCCGCCGGCATCCTCAGCCGGCTGGGCCGCTTCACCGAGGCCGAAGCCGCGCTGTCCCAGGCTCGCGAGCGGCTGGAGGCGCTGGGCGCTCCCCGCCTCGCGCTGGAGCTGGACTGCATCGCCGCGTGGGGCCGCGCGGACCGGGGCGAGCGCAACGCCGCGCTCTCCGCGCTGCGGGAGACGGAAGCCCGGGCGGAGCAGGCGGGCTACCTCTTCATCCGCCACCTCTCCCGCGTCGGTGCCGGGCGCATGCTGCTGGAGCTGGGCCGGCGCGCCGAGGGCCTGGCGCTGCTGGACCTGGTGGAGTCCGACGCCCGCACCCGGGGCGCCAGCGGACTGGCCCAGGCCGCGACAGTGGCCCGCGAGTCGGACGTGCTGTGGCAGGTGGCCCTCCCCATCACCGTGGACCCGCGCGAGGTCCGCCCGGGAGTGGCCGCCCGCCAGCGCGCCCTCGCCGCCCTCCGTGCCGCGAGAGAAGCCGACAGCGTGCTCGCCACCGGGCTGCTCACCTCGCTGGAGCCCCTGGCCCGCGGCGCGGACTTCGCGCTGGAGCGCGCCCTCGCCCATCTGTCTCGGGCCCTGCTCCACCGCTGGGCCGAGCGCCCCCAGGAAGCCCAGGCCGAGCTCGAGTCCGCCGCGCGCGCCGCCGCCGAGGGGGAGGTGGACCCGGAGCTGATTCCGGAGCTGTCTCGCGCCCTGGGCGCCTCACCCACCAGCCCGAGGCCCACCACGGCACCCCTGCCCGGTGCCGGTGCCCGCCTCGATTCGCCGGAGGCGGTGGTGCTGGACGCACGCCAGCACGAGCTGCGCGCGGGAGGCCGCACCGTCTCCCTGGCGAAGCGGGTGCTCCCGCGCCGGCTGCTGTATGCGCTGGCCCGGCAGCCGGGGCGCACCGTGTCGAAGGAGGCCTGCGTGCGCGCCATGTGGGACGCGGAGCATGACCCGCGGCTGCACGACAACGCGCTGCGCGTCCACGTGCGCCACGTCCGGGAGATGCTGGAGGGCACCGGCATGCGCGTGGTGTTCGAGGACCCCGGCTACCGGCTGGAGGTGTCGGAGCACTTCGCCTTCGTCCACGACGAGCCCGGCGCCACCTGAAGCCCGCGCTACAGCGGCAGCTCCACGATGAAGGCCGAGCCGCCACCGGGCGCGTCCTCCACGTGCACGCGGCCTCCATGGGCCTCGACAATCTGCCGGACGATGTAGAGCCCCAGCCCCAGGCCGCCCTTGTGGGTGGCGCCATGGCTCTGCACGAAGCGCTCGAAGACGCGCTCACGGTCCTTTGCTGGCACGCCCGGGCCGCCGTCCCGCACCTCCAGGCGGCAGGTGCCGTCCCGCCGCACCAGCGCCACCCGCACCGGACTGCCCGCGCCGTAGCGCAGGGCATTGGACAGCAGGTTGCTCACCACCTGCTCCACGCGCAGCCGGTCGAAGCGGCACCGCACGGGCCCGTCCACCTGCGCGCTCAGCGTCACGCCCGCCTGCCGCGCCTCGTCCACGCAGCGGGTGACGAGCTCGGACACCACCGATGCCAGGTCTCCCTCGGCGAACTGGAAGTCCAGCTTCCCCGTCTGGATGCGGCTGACGTCCAGCAGGTTGTCCACCAGCGCGCCCAGCCTGCGCAGCTGGCGCTCGGTGGTGTCCAGCTTCGCCGTCACCTTCGGTGCGCCGAGCGCCTCCGCGGGCGCCGTCTCGCTCATGCGGCGCAGCAGCTGGGACTGCAGGCGCAGCGACGTCAGCGGCGTGCGCAGCTCGTGGCTGGCCAGGGACAGGAAGTCATCGCGCGTGCGCACCGCCTCCTGGAGCGCGGCCTCCGTCTCCTTCAGCGCGGTGATGTCGAGGATGGCCCCGCGCACCACCACCACGTGGCCCGCGACGTCTCGCAGCACCGTCGCGCGGCTGGTGAGCCAGTGCCAGGTGCCGTCCGGCCAGCGGGTGCGGAAGGTGGAGGTATAGGCGTCCTGCCCGCCGGAGAAGATGCCGGCGAGCTGCGAATCCACCGCGGCCCGGTCCTCCGGATGGATGGAGGCGAGGAACCGCTCGTGGGTCCACTCCGCCAGCGGCTCCGGGTAGCCGTAGAGCCGGTCATGCGCCTCGGAGCGGAACACCTGGCCGGTGGCGAGGTTCGTCTCCCAGACGGCCATCTGCGCCGACTCCAGCGCCACCTGGAAGCGCTCGCCGAGCTGGCGGAAGCGCTCCTCGGTGCGCGCCACCTCGTTCTCGGCATGCTGGCGCCGCGTGATGTCCGCGGCCAGCACCCACGTCTCGTCGCCCACGGTGCGGACATTCACGTCCAGCCAGACGCGCGAGGGCAGCTCCGCGAGGAAGCGCCCGCCCTCGCGCGTGGTGAGCGCCACCATCAAGCGCTCGTGCAGCACGGTGCCCGCCAGCTCGGGCCAGGCGAGCCAGGGCTCCTGCCCCTGGAGCCTCTCCGCGGGCATGCCCAGCAGCGCGGCTGCGCGAGCGTTCAGCTCGCGGATGCGCCCCTGCGCGTCGAGGGTGAAGAAGGCCTCGCCCATCATCTCCTGCAGCACGCACAGCCGCGCTTCTGGAGACAGGCTGGCCTCGTCGGCGGCGACCGCGGGCAGGGGAGATGGCGGCTCCTGGGAGGGATGCTCCCGGGGACTGCCGGACGCGGAGGGCGCGGGGTTCATGGAAAGCTGCAACGTCTCGCGACCTCCGGAATGCGTCAAGCTGCCTGACGGGGATGCTGGCCCGCGACCTGGGGAAACACCCGTCCGTCGGCCCATCTTCCCGCCCGACCTTCCCTCGCGGTCCCCGCGACATGGCCTCCGCGCGTGCTACCCCGCGGTGGGGTCTTCAATCGGTTCCGGCATCACCCAGAGCCCGGCGGGCTGGAGGTACGCCTGGTCGAATGCATAGAGGATGCCCGTCCAGCGGTCCCAGAACGTGGCCCAGTTGTACTCGGTGGGCTGTGACGTGAGCGGATTGCCGTCCCGGTCCGGCTGGCTGTAGGCGTAGTCGGCGTAGTTCCACTTCACCGTGCCGAAGTCCGTGGTGAGCATCGGGGTGAGCACCTCCATCAGCGCGGCACGCGACACCTCGTCCGCGCGGGGCACGGGCGGCGTGAAGACGGGCTGCGCCATGTCGTGCTGCTCGCGCCATGCGACGTAGTTGTTGCCCATGGCGATGAGCGCATCGCGGCGGGCAGGCGTGGGCGCGAGGCGGGCCTCCTCGTACACGGCGAAGGCCGCCACCAGCAGGCTCTTCCAGTGCATCCCCGGGAAGAGGGCGTCGAAGTCCCTCGGGCGGGGCGTGTCCTCCGCGTGGGCCACCGCGAAGTCATACGCCTGCCGCGCCTGGGCCGGCACCGCGTCCACCAGCGTGAACTCCGTCAGCACGCGCTCCGGCGTCACCGCTCCGGCGCCCTGCCGCCAGTCCAGGTAGAGGCGCCCCGAGCCACCGACGTCGGTGAAGATGGCCAGGTTGCCCTCGTGCAGCGTGCGCTCCAGCGTCACCACCACCCGCTCGGCCTTGTCGAGCGGGAGGATGGCGGGCGCGCTCCAGTACAGCGCCGCGAAGCGCGAGGCCGTGGTGAGCAGCGTGCGCGGGTCCGCCAGCGCCGCGCCATTCATGGCGGTGATGAGCGAGGCGAGCGACGCGGCCGCGTCGACGGGCAGCCCGTGCACCACGAGCTCCAGCCCCAGCTGCTCCGCGGAGACGCGCAGGCTCGCGGAGAGGCCCGCCCGCTGCAGTGCGTGCAGCACCGACAGCGAGGGCTGCCCCCGCGCGGTGTCGAGGATGCGCCGGGCGATGGCGGCGCCCAGCATGCCCTCGCCTCCGGTGCGCGAGGCGTGTGGCGCGAAGACGAACCAGTTGGGCCGCACGTGGCTGACGCCGCCGGGGGTGAGCGTCGGGTCCACCACGGCGCCCATCTCGTAGGCGAGCTGGATGTAGCCCTCGGTGATGCGGCGGTTGTCCTCCAGCGGCGTGGCCTGCTGCGCGAAGGAAGGCGTGGCCAGCAGCGCCGCGGCGAGGAGCAGCGCGGACGGGTAGCGACTCAGGAAGTGGGTACGAGAAGAGCGCATGCGCGGGGACGTGGGGACGACGGGGGTTTGGAAGAGGTAGTCACTGTCGTGAATCCTCCAAGGCGTACCCGCGCCGGGGCAGGGGGCCTTCTGTCCGCAGGAAGACCCTTGCGGGAGGAGCGCGCGCGGGTGCATCCCGCCGTGCAGGTCGTGGACGTCTCCCACCGAGCCTTTGTCCACACCCCCTGTTCTTCGCGCGACGTGGGCGGTGTCGGCCGTGGATGGAGGTCTCCGCCCGGAGTGCAGGGCAGGCT
The DNA here is from genome assembly GCF_024198175.1 of Pyxidicoccus xibeiensis. Taxonomy (NCBI): domain Bacteria; kingdom Pseudomonadati; phylum Myxococcota; class Myxococcia; order Myxococcales; family Myxococcaceae; genus Pyxidicoccus; species Pyxidicoccus xibeiensis. The sequence goes on along the minus strand of NZ_JAJVKV010000007.1, from coordinate 23,625 downwards.
TCGGAGGCGGAGCATTCGGGCAATCTGGCTGGCGGGGGCTCACCGGTGCGCCTGCCTGCTCAAACCTGCCCTCCCGACGGGGCGAGGCGCGCCCTGGTCGGTGTCCACCACCACCCTCCCAGGAAGGTCCATGAGCCTCATGGCAATGGAAGTGTTCCGTCCCCGCATCATTCGAGGCGCGGTGCTGTGCCTCGCGGTGCTGTTGTTCGGCGCGGCCTGCGGTCAGAGCGCCGAGCCTCCACCGGCAGCGCTCCCTGACACACCCCCGGGTCTGGAGACCACGGAGCAATCACTGGAGAGCCGCAATGGGCTCTCCGTCAACGGGCTGTCCTTCAATGGCCTGTCGTTCAACGGGTTGTCCTTCAATGGCCTGTCCTTCAACGGCCTGTCGAGCAGCGCCTTCCTGGCCTGGTTTCGCCAGGACCCGGCGCTGGCCGACATGGTGATGCGCTACGTCGTCCACTGCGCCGTTCCGGAGGGCGAGGTCCGCACCTACGTGGAAGCCACCACGGGCCAGACGCATGCCTGGGCCGGAGGGCTGGGGCTGGCGCCGGGCTGGGCTTCCGGCAGCGCGGCCACGGAGGCGGAGCAGCAGGTGGTGTCCGCGTGCCTGACGGCGCATGCCAACAAGTACGGGATGCGGGTGCCCATCTCCGTGCTGGGCCGCCGGGCGGATGGTGTGGCCATTCCCGTCACGGAAGAGGAGGCGAAGCAGTACAAGTGGAAGGAGTCCTGCTTCTTCGGGAACCTCTTCAGCGGCGAGGGCGCCTTCGTGGGCCGGGACAAGGGCCGGCTCAAGCCTCGCGAGAGCTCGTCCCGGGCCTGCTCGGTCCTGGCCAGCCGCGACGACAAGGACGCCGAGGCGTCCGAGGAGGAGGCCGGTGCGGAGGACCCGCCCGAGTTCCAGGAGCTCAACCGCCGCCGCTGCGCGCCACTCGTCTACATCGGCCGGTGTGACGCCCACTGCGTCCTGGACGAGTCGAAGTCGTTCTACGCGTCCTGCACCTGGAATGGCGTCACGTACCAGGCCCTCACCACGCGGATGGACAAGCGGAACCTCTACAAGTGCGGCGACGGCATCTGCCAGCCCACCGAGGCGTGCGGGGCGCGGAACGACCACCTGAGCTGCAAGGACGACTGCGGCACCTGCGGCTGAGCCCGGCGCGCGGCGCGCTCACAGGCGCCGCGCGGCATGCTCCGCCCACAGCAGGTCGGGCGCGGTGAACACGGTCCGCGCCTCGGCCTCCACCACCCACCACGCGCCCCGGGCCAGCTCCTCCTCGAGCTGGCCGGGCGCCCAGGCCGCCACCCCGGCGAAGGTGAGCGCCGGGCCCCCTGCTGCTTCGCCCTCGCGTGGGCCCTCGTACCAGGACAGGCCGTCGAGGACGCGGTGCGCCCGCCCGGGAGCCCCGTCGCTGGGGCACACCGTCAGCCGGTGCTCGGGGTGGACGGGCCCGCCCCAGCGGTCCACGCCGGACGGCAGCGGCCCACCGCCGGGGAGCCGCGCGCGGTTGAGGACGAGCCCCCACGTACGCGCTCCGCCGGCCTCCAGCAGCAGCACCACCGTCTGGTGGAAGGTGTCGCCCACGCCGCCCGGCCGCGCCACCAGCAGGACGCCCGGGGCCAGCGGCGCCGCGTCACCTTGCTTGAGCGTGTCGATGAGGCGTGGCAGCACCACCAGCACCACCAGCGCGCTGGCGAGCAGCAGGGCCACCGGATGGCGCGGCGCGAAGCTCTTCACCCGGCCGAGTATAGGGCGGCCGGGCGGGGTGGCCCGCGTTCCTCAGGGGCACTGACCGCAGTCCAGCCCGCAGCTGTCGTGCCGGGAAGAGGTGCCGCACTTCTCCGTGGCCTGGCACACGCCGTCTCCACAGCTGTTGATGCTCGTCGGGCGGAGCCGGGTGGTGAGGGGGCGGTAGGTGATGCCGTTGCGCCGGCAGGCCACGAAGTACGTCCCGGAGGAGTCCAGGTCACACTGCGAGGTGCACGCGCCGGCGTACACCATGGGCGCGCAGGAGGAGCTGCCCTCACCGCCGCCATACAGCAGTCCGCCGCAGGCACGGGAACTGCTCTCGCCCGGCCCCAGCGGCTCACGCTCGGCGGCCACGAAGAGCCCCTGGCCTCGGAAGGCGTTCCCGAAGAAGCAGGACTCCCGCCGGGAGTGCGTGGCCAGCTCCTGCTCCGTGAAGGGGATGGGGACGCCCGTCGCGCCGCGGCCCAGCACGGAGATGGGCACGGACACGGTGAGCCGGTTGGCGTGCGCCGCAAGGCACGCGGACACCACCTGCTCCTCCGCCTCCGTGGCCGGGCTGCCGGAGGCCCAGCCCGGCGCCAGCCCCAGCCCTCCGGACCAGGTGAACTGCTGCCCGGTGAAGGGGACCGTATACGCGCGCGTCTCGCCCGCGGGTACCGCGCAATGAATCACATAGCGCATCACCAGGTTGGCCATCGAAGGCGACGCCTGGAACCAGTCATTGAACGAGGCCGGAGGCAGGCCATTGAACGACAGGCCGTTGAACGACAGGCCATTGAACGACAGGCCATTGAACGACAGCCCATTGAAGGACAGCCCGTTCTCGGTCTCCTCCGCCTGCTTCCCCTGGGCGAGCGCCGAAGCCTCCGGCTCCACGTCGACGGGCCCGCAGGCCAGGGGGAGCAGCAGCGGCAAGGTGGCCAGCAGTGCGCGGGTGAGCGCGTGGTACTTCGTGTTCGACGGTCCTTGGTTCATCGGCTCCTCGGGTTCAGGCATCGGGGCACGGCTCGCGGCCCATGGCGTCCGTGGAGGTCACGCGAGGAGCGCTGGCGTGATGGCGGTGGCCTCCATGGGAAAGTTGCACCGGCGCTGCGTCTGTGGAAGTCGGGGACATTGTGGGTGTTCCCACTCGCCGACATTGGCGCCGTCCCGCCGCGGACGAAGTGTGTGCATCCGTCCCGCAATGGATGTTCCTCCACTGGGGCCCGCGCGACTCGCGTGAACGTACGTGGGCATCGCCCCCTCGCATCGCGGGGCAGTTGGCGCGTGACGTTGCGGACGCTGCCTCGCGCATCCGTCCGTTGCCGGATGCTGCTGCTGTCAGCGCCGCACGCATGCCCCCGTCCCCGATGGGCGACGTGGGAGTCACATGGTCAGATCTGCCGCATGAGGGCCGGCACATCCAGGGGATGTGACGAGGCAGCCGCGGCGCTGCCTGTCTGGCTCGGGGGCCTCCGACTGGCGAAGTGAGAGCGGGCGATGGGTGATGTCTTGCAATTGCTGGCACTTCCCGTGGCGGGCACCGCGAGGGTCCTCTCCGGCCATGAGCCCCCCGCGGCGGACGACTCGCGGCTGGCCGCGCCTCCCAGCGGCACGGTGGCGCTCGTCTTCACCGACGTGCAGGGCTCCACGCGCCTGTGGGAGCGGTGCGGTGGAAGCATGCGCGCCGCGCTGGAGGTGCATGACCGGGTGCTGCGCACGCTGCTGGCCGGAGGCCGCGGCTATGAGGTGAAGACGCAGGGCGACTCCTTCATGGTGGCCTTCCCCACGGTGCTGGAGGCGCTGCGCTGGTGCCTGGAGGCGCAGGAAGCGCTGCTGCGCGCGCCCTGGCCGGCGGAAATCCTGGCGCAGCCGGAGGCGGCGGAGGAGCAGGGCCCTCGCGGGCTCCTGCACCGCGGGCTGCGCGTGCGCATGGGCGTGCACGTGGGCGAGCCCGAGTGCCGCGTCGACGAGCGCACCGGCCGGATGGACTACCTGGGCCGCATGGTGAACGTGGCGTCGCGGGTGACGTCGGCGGGCCATGGCGGGCAGGTGCTGGTGAGCGGCGGGGCGTGGGCCCAGGCCGCGCTGGCGGTGGAGGCGCTGGGGCGGCCCGCGGTGCGTCCGCTGGGGGCGTTCCGGCTGAAGGGCATCGACGACGCGGTGGCGCTGGTGGAGGTGCTGCCTGCGTCGCTGGTGGACCGGCGCTTCGGCGCGCCCCGGGCGCCGCGTGACAGGCAGGGCAACGTGCCCGTGGCGCGCGAGGGGCTGGTGGGCCGGAGCGCGGAGCTGGGCACGCTGCGGCGCTGGTTCACGGAGGGCGCGCGGCTCGTCACCGTGCTGGGGCCGGGCGGCATGGGCAAGACGCGGCTGGCCACGCACTTCGGCGCGCTGGAGCTGGAGTCCGGGGCCTGGGAGGGCGGCGTCTGGCTGTGCGAGCTGGCGGAGGCGCAGACGGCGGACGCGCTCTGCCACGCGGTGGGCCAGGCGCTGGGCGTGGCGCTGCGGCGGGACGCAGACCCCACGGAGCCGGTGGAGCGGCTGGGGCGCGCGCTGGGGGACTGCGGTGACGTGCTCGTCATCCTCGACAACCTGGAGCAGGCGGTGCGGCACGTGCCGGCCACGGTGGGGCGGTGGATGGCGCTGGCGCCTCGGGCGCGCTTCGTCACCACCTCGCGCGAGGCGCTGCGCCTGCCGGGGGAGCGCCTGCTGGACCTGACGCCGCTGGCGGTGCCGGAGGAGGGGGCGTCGCGGCTGGAGGAGATTGCGCGCTCGGATGCGGTGCGCCTGTTCGTGCAGCGGGCACGCGAGGCGCGGGGTGAGTTCGAGCTGACGGCGGAGGACGCGCCGCGGGTGGCGGACATCGTGCGCCAGCTGGACGGAATCGCCCTGGCGATAGAGCTGGCGGCGGCGCGCATGGGCCTGCTGAGCGTGAGCCAGCTGCGCGAGCGGCTGCCGCGCCGCTTCGAGCTGCTGCGCGGAGGCCGGCGGGACGCCAGCGCACGGCAGGCCACGCTGCGAGGCGCCATCGACTGGTCCTGGAACCTGCTGGAGCCGGCCGAGCGCGCCGCGCTGGCGCAGTGCTCGGTGTTCCGGGGCGGCTTCACGCTGGAGGCGGCGGAGGCGGTGCTGGCGCTTCCTCCGGATGCGCCGGACGTGCTGGACGTGCTCCAGTCGCTGCGCTCCAAGTCGCTGCTGCGGCTGCTGGAGACGGAGGAGCCCGGCGCGGAGCCCCGGCTGGGGCAGTACGAGAGCATCCGCCAGTACGCCGCCGCGAAGCTGCCGGAGGTGGGAGGGGAGGAGGCGCTCGCGGAGCGGCACGCGGACTGGTACCTGGCGCTGGCCCGCGGGCTGCGCGAGCAGGTGCGGAGCCCTGGCGGGGCAGGGGCGCTGCGCCGCCTGGCGCTGGAGCGGGAGAACCTCCTGGGCGCGTGTGACAACGCGCTGGCGGTGTCGCCCGCGACGGCGCGCTCGGTGGAGCGGGCGCTGGAGGCGCTGGTGGCGCTGGAGCCGGAGGTCGTCACGCGCGGGCCGGTGAGCCTGCTGCTGACGCGGCTGGACTCGGCGCTGATGATGGCGGGCAACGTCGCCGTGGCGCCGCTGCTGGCCGCCGAGGCGCTGGCCGTGCGCGGGCGTGTGTTCCTGGAGGCGGGACACCTGGACTCGGCGCGCAGGGACCTGGAGGGCGCCCGCTCCGCGCTGCGGGTGCAGGAGGCGGTGGCGGGGGAGAAGCGCGTGCTGGTGGACCTGTCCATCGTCGCCCGCCACGAGGGGGACGTGCAGCGCGCCTGGGCGCTGGTGCGGGAGGCGGGGCGGCTGCCGTCGGGGGACGACGCGTGGCTGGAGGCCTACGCGGTGGGGAACCTGGGGCTCGTGGAGCAGGCGCGGTGTGGCGCGGAGTCGGCCATCCCCCACCTGCGCGCCGCGCAGGTGCTGTTCCGCGACGTGGGAGACGTGACGTTCGAGGTGGGCTTCATCACCAACTGCGCGGTGGCCATTGGTGACGCGGGCCGCGCGCGGGAGGCGCTGGTGCTGCTGGAGGAGGCGATGACTCGCGCGGCCAGCGTGGGTGACCGGGCGGGGCATGCGCTGGCGCGCCTCAACCTGGGCTGCTTCCTGCTGGAGGAGGGCCGGCCGCAGGACGCGTGCGAGCACCTGCTGGCGGCGGGCCGCATGGGGCGTCAGCTGGGGCAGCGGCTGCTGGAGGGCACGGCGCTGGGCGAGCTGGGACGCGCGGAGCTGGCGCTCGGCGCGCTGGAGGACGCCTGGGCGCGGCTGTCGGAGGCGGTGACGGGGCTGGGCAAGGTGTCACGCGCGCAGGCGCTGCGCTTCGCCGTGCACCGGGCCGCGGTGGAGGCCTTCCTGGGAGACCCGGCCGCGTCCGAGGCGACCTTCGTGGTGTTGGAGGGCGCGCCCGAGCTGCGGGAGGACGCGGTGCTGCGCGAGCTGACGTCGCTGCTGCGCGCGGCGGTGGACGTGGCGGAGGCCCTCTCGGTGCCGGTGGATCTGCCTCGGGCACAGCAGTTCCTCGAGCTGGCGCGCAAGCGCATGGAGCGGGCCCGCTGCGCACCGCCGGAGTCCGCCTCGTCCGACCTGCGTGGGGCGCTGCGCTTCCTGGAGGCCATGCAGCGCCCGCTCATGCTGGAGCTGGGCGCCGGTGCTTCCCCGGGGCTCGCCACGGAGTGACGGCGGGCGTGGTAGGTACGGGGCATGGCGAAGGTCAGGCTGCGCTGGGGACGCATCGTGGGGCTGCTCGTGCTGGCGGCCCTGCTCACGGGGGTGGGGAAGCTGCTGACGGCGGAGCTGCCTCCCGCGCCGGAGACCGCGCGCGCCGCGCCAGACCTGTCGGCGCTGCCTCCGGTGGAGGTGTGCTGGCTGGAGCTGTCGCGCAGTGACGTGTGGGGCCAGCTCGGCACGGCGGGCCTCACCCGCACGAAGACGTGGAAGAACACGGCCTCCGGCCTGCTGGTGCGGCATCCCGAGGGCGACGTGCTCATCGACGCGGGCTACAGCCCGAACGTGCGTGAGGAAATCCAGCGCAGGCCGCCGCTCCAGCGCTTCTTCAACAGCATGGCCCTGAGGGGGACGCGCGACGAGACGCCGCTGTCCGCGGCGCTCCAGCGAGTCGGGGCCACGCCCGAGGGGCTGAAGTGGTTCATCCCGTCCCATGCGCACCTGGACCACCTGGGCGGCATGGTGGAGCTGCGGCAGGTGCCCGTGCTGGTGTCGCCCGAAGAGGAGGCGCTCATCCGGGACTGGCGGCATCGGAAGGAGGTCTACCCGGAGCACGCCCAGGCGGTGGAGGGGCGGATGACGGCGATGGCCTTCCAGCCGAAGCCGTACGAGAACTTCGGCGAGAGCTTCGACGTCTTCGGAGACGGCGTGGTGGTGGTGGCGCGGCTTCCGGGGCACACCCCGGGCAGCATCGCCACCTTCGTGAACCTGTCGCCCACGCGGCGGCTGGTGCACGTGGGCGACACCGTCAGCCTCACGGAGTCCATCGAGCGGCGCCTGCCCAAGAGCACGGTGCTCCAGCTCTTCACGGACACGGACCCGGACACGGCGGGCGCCTCGGTGGCCCGGCTCGCGCAGCTCCACGTGCTGGCTCCCGAGCTGCACTTCCTCCCGGCGCATGACCGCGACGCGTGGGAGGAGTTCTTCGGCGGCGCCCCCGGCTGCGTGAAGGCCCGGTAGCGTCCCGCGCTACAGCCTGCAACGCGCCAGGGCCGGGCCGAAGGCCCTTGGCACCTGGGATGCCGTGCCTATCTTCCCGCCCACTTTCCAACCCTGGGCCTTCCTGGCCCGGGCGGAACACAAGGAGCTGGAATGACGAGCAAGACGCTGCTGGCCGTGACGCTGGGGGCCCTGGTGCTGGGCGTGGGCTGCCACCGCAACACCAAGGAGAGCGCCAAGAGCGACGTGGAGCGCGCCGCGGACAAGACCGAGGACGCGGCCGAGAATGCCGGCGACAAGGTGGAGGAGGCGGCCGAGGAGGCCGGCGACAAGATCGAGGACGCGACCGACAACTAGGCAGCGCGCATGACAGGCCATGGCCCGCTCCGGAAGAGGTCTCCGGGGCGGGCCGTGCCGCGGACAGCGCCCGCGAACGTGACTGCTCCACCCGTGGCATGCAGGTGAAGTCCCCGCGCCCGGAGGGCGTGGATGTACCGGGCCAGCGCGCGTGGCCCGTGCAAGGTGGGCCGGGACGGCGTATGCAGCGAGGCGTGCGCCCTGACGACTCCCGTGGAATCCTCTTCGACCTCGACGGCACGCTGGTGGACTCGCTGCCGGACATCATCGACAGCTTCCTTCATGGCTTCACGCACCTGGGACTGGCCGCGCCCGCATATGCGCAGGTGCGGGCCCTCATCGGCCAGCCGCTGGACGTGATGTACCAGCAGTTCGCGCCCGAGCACGTGCCGGCCCTGTGCGCGGCCTACCGCGAGCACTACCCGCGCAACTTCCTCAACCGCTCGCGCGTCTTCCCCGGCGTGGAGCAGGTGCTGCGCACCCTGCGCGAGCGCGGCTACCTGCTGGCCGTGGCCACCACCAAGCGCAGCGACATGGCGCGGCGCTTCGTGGACGCCCTGGGACTGGGGCCGGTGCTGCACCACGTGCAGGGCACGGACGGCTTCCCCCACAAGCCAGCGCCCGACGTGCTCCACCGGGCGCTCGCCGCGCTGGGTACCCGAGGGCTGTGGATGGTGGGAGACACCACGCTGGACCTGCGCGCGGGTCAGGCCGCGGGCCTGCGCACCTACGGCGTCACGTGGGGCACCCACTCCCAGGAAGAGCTCGCCAGCGCCACGCCGGACGAGCTCCAGCCGGACCTGGAGCGCTTGCTGTCCCACCTGCCGCCGCGGGGCTGAGGCGTCGCCGCTCAGTCCTCCGCCTGGACGTCCTGGGGTTTCACGCCCCATTCCTCCAGGATGCGGGCCTCGTCCTCGGGGCTCTTCGACTTCTTGAAGCGGGCGCCCGCGACGCCCTTCACGCGGCGCTCGCACGCGGCCCAGGTGGCGTGGCGCTTCACGCTGCGGCCCACCTCGCTCAGGTAGGAGTAGGCCTTGGCGGCCTCCTTCTGCCGGGGCTTCTCCGCGGGAAGGGACATGTCCTCGGGCAGGTCGTGCACGGCCACGTCGTACCCCTGGAGAGGGCCCACGTAGAGCTGCACGCTCCTGCGCTTGGAGAAGGCGACGGCAATCTCGTCCACGCGCTCGTTGCCGGGCACGCCGACGTGCCCGCGCACGTACCGCCACTCCACCTTGGCGTCGTCGTCGGAGAACGTCTGCCGCCGCTGGGCGAGCAGCGCCATCAGCCGCTTCCAGTAGATGGCATTGGCCACCTCGCCACCCTCGGCGGTCTTCCAGCCGCGCTTGCTCCAGCCGAAGGCCCACTTGGTGATGCCCTGGATGACGTAGGTGGAGTCCGTGTGGATGTGCAGCGGTCCGGGAGTCTTCTCCAGGTGGCGCAGCGCCTTGCCCACGGCGGTCAGCTCCATCCGGTTGTTGGTGGTCTCCGGCTCATGGCCGCCCAGCTCCGTCACCGCGCCGTCGGGGGTGACGATGAGGGTGCCCCAGCCTCCGGGGCCGGGATTGCCGGAGCATGCGCCGTCGGCGAAGACCAGGGTGAAGCGGCTCTCCATGCCGCCACCCTATGCGGCCGGCAGTCCACCTTCCAGCGCGGCGGTAGGGGCTGAACAGGAGGCGCGCGAGGAAGTGGACCGGAAGCCGAGTCGTGGGCCAGGGTGCGAGCCGCACGAACCTCCACTCCTTCCTGGAGCCCCATGAAGAACGTCCTCTTCTCCCTGGCCACCCTCGCGCTCCTCTCCTTCGTCACCGCCTGCAAGGGCGAGGACAAGGCTGGCGGCAGCGCTGGCGGCCAGCCGTCCGCGAGCGCGAAGCCGGCGGCTGGCGGCACGCTGACCATCAAGGGCAGCGATACCATGGTCATCCTCGGCCAGCGCTGGGCCGAGGCCTTCATGAAGCAGCACCCGGACATGCGGGTCCAGGTGACGGGCGGCGGCTCGGGCACGGGCATCGCGGCGCTGCTCAACGGCACCACCGAGATTGCGATGTCCAGCCGGGCCATCAAGCCGGCCGAGGCCCAGCAGGTGCAGACGCGCCACAAGGCCCAGGCGAAGGAGACGGCGGTGGCTCGAGACGGCGTCACCTTCTACGTGAATGAAGCCAACCCGGTGAAGTCGCTGACGATGGAGCAGCTGCGGTCCATCTACCTGGGCGACACGAAGAACTGGAAGGAGGTGGGCGGGCCGGACGCGCCCATCGCCGTCTACTCGCGAGAGAACTCCTCGGGCACGTATGTCTTCGTGAAGGAAATCGTGCTCGGAGGCGAGGACTTCGCGGCGGAGGCGCTGACGCTGCCGGGCACCGCCGCAGTGGTCAACGCGGTGGCGAAGGAGACGCACGGCATCGGCTACGGCGGCGCGGCCTATGGCAAGGGCATCCGGGAGCTGCCGGTGAGGGCCAACAACGAGGACGTGGCGCCCAGCCAGGAGAACATCCAGAGCGGGAAGTATCCGCTCAGCCGCGACCTCTTCTTCTACACGCGCGGCGAGCCCTCGGGCACCGCGAAGGCGTTCATGGACTTCGCGCTCTCCCCCGAGGGCCAGGCGGTCGTCACGCAGGTGGGCTACTTCCCGGTGAAGAAGTAGCGCCTGCACGGAGGCTCCCCGCCCGGTGGAGCGGGGAGCTGGCACGTCTACGGGCTCGCGCTAGGCGCGAGACACCTTGGTGGGCGTAGTGCCCGGAGTCCCGCTGGTGGCGGTGAGCTGCTCGGGACGGACGACCTTGAGCTGGTTGTGCACGTCCTTCACGCCGAGGACGTCCTCGACGATGTCCTCGATGGCGCGCTTGTCGCGGCGGTCTTCGACGGTGCCGGTCAGGGTGACCTCGCCGGCCTTCACCAGCACCTCCACGTGCTCGGCGTTCACCCAGCCGTGCATGAGCCGGTCGTAGATGTCCTCGCGGACGCGGTCATCCGAGCGGGTGTACGCCTTGGGCGCCTTGCCCAGCCTGCGCACGCCGTCCCGGAGCTTGTCTCCGAGCCGCTCGAAGGGGCCGCGCTCGTGGGTGTCGCGGCCGTAGAGGCCCTCGGTCCTGTCGCGCGCCACGTAGGTTCCGTAGCCGTGCTCGTAGCCGGGCTCCCGGTCGTTGTAGGACCCGAGGTTGTAGGGCCCCGGGTTGCCGGTGGGCGTGTAGCCGCCCGGGTAGCCGGTGTTGCGGAAGCGCCAGTCGTCACTGGTGGGCCCCAGCGGGCGCACCATGCCGGGATTGCCCGGGTACTGGGAGCCGTGGCCGGGGCCGCCCATATTGTAATCCCGGTTGTAGTTGTAATCGCGGTTGTAGTTGGGGTCGCGCTCGGAGTCCCTGCCGTAGCGGGAGGTGTCCTCGCGGAGGCCGCGGCCGTAATCCTCGAAGCCGCGGTTGGAGCCGGTGGCCGCGTATCCCTGGCCGCCCTGCCACGGACCGCGCTCCTGCCGTGGACCCAGCTCACCGCCCCGGTAGCCTTCGTCGAAGTCCCGCTCGCGGCCGTTCCAGCGGTCCCGGTCGTCTCCCGAGTAGCGGCGGGTGTCGTAGTCCCTGTTCGCCATGGCGTCTGTCTCCTTCAGTGAGGTGGGTGGGTGTCACGTGACGGTGACTCGCGTGTTGGGTGTCTTTCCGGTGTCACGTTCGGCCCGCGGTGGATGGAGGCTCGCGGGTCCACGGGAAGGCTGGGACGTCACTTCAGAACGGCAACGGGGGGGCCTCGCACGCGTCGGCAGGCCGCTCGCTGGCCACCCGCTGGCGCGCGAGCCCTTGGAGTCCGGCGAATAAACGCGCGACCGCCACGTGCACGGGACGGTCGATGGAGAGTTGCACCCTGGATTCACCGGACAGGCGTGCGGCGGCTCAGGTGAGCCGGGCGAGGTCCGCGGCGGTATCCACGTCCTCGTCGCCGCCGGGCAGCGGCACCTCCGCCACGCGTGAGGCGTCTCGGGCAATCACGCCGCGAGCGCCCTGCTCGGGCTGGAGCGCCTCCAGCTCCGCGAACACGGTGCGCGAGAAGAGCGCGGGCACGCCCCGGGCCCCGTCGTACGCGGAGGCCACCACGGCGCAGCCCGTGTGACGCCACGTGGCCACGAGCGCCCGCAGGTGCGCGGCGTCCACGCGGAGCTGGTCGCACAGCAGGACGACCACGGCCTCCACGTCGCCAGTCTCATCGGAGGTCAGGGCGCGCAGGCCCGCGCGGAGCGAGCCGCCGGGGCCCGCCGCCCAGTCCGCATGCACCACCGTCCGCACGGCCAGCCCGGCCAGCTCCGCGCCCACGGCCTCGTGTTGGGCGCCCAGCACGACGACCACGGGGCCACCGTCGACGGACAGCGCGGCCTCGGCGGCGCGCCGCACCAGCGTCTGGCCCTGGTGGACGACGAGCTGCTTGGGGCGCCCCAGGCGCGAGGAGCCTCCCGCGGCCAGCAACACCACGCCCACCGTCATGCGAGCTTCCGGGCCGCGGGAGTCGCCTCGGAATGGATGGGAGCATCCCGCTCGCGCAGCTTGCCGCCCTCGCGATTCATCACCACGGCCTGCAGCTCCGCGATGATGGACAGGGCAATCTCCTCGGCGCCCTCCGCGCCCAGGTCCAGCCCCACGGGGGCGTGCAGCTTCTCCAACTGCGCGGGAGTGGGCGCGGGAGCCATGCCCGCGAGCAGCCGCTCCGTACGCGAGCGGGGGCCCAGCACGCCCACATAGCGCAGCGTCTTCGGGAGCAGCGCTGGCAGCAGCTCGCGGTCCTGGGGCAGGCTGTGCGTCATCAGCACGGCCAGGGTGCGCGGCGACAGCGGCACCGCGCTGACGGCATCGCGGGCCTTCGCGGACACCACGGCGTGGGCCTGGGGAAATCTCCGGCGCAGCGTCTCCGAGGGACGGTCCGCCACCACGGTGACGTGCCAGCCCAGGCTCGCGGCCTGGGCGACGACAGGGGCCACGTCGAAGCCGCTGCCGAAGACGACGAGCGGGTGGGGAGGCTCCACCACCTCCACGAGGACGTCGGCGCCGCCGCAGGGGCCGCTCCACGTCCGTCCGGCCTCCAGCGCCTCACGGGCGGCCTCGCGCACGGCGTCGCGCAGGGCGCCGGAGAGGTCTCCCTCCTCGGTGCCGTCCTCGCGCACCCGCAGCCGCGAGCCCACGGCGTGAGCGGGGCCCCGGTACACCGTGGCCACCACCGCGCGCCGTCCCGCGTTCCGCTCCTCGGAGGCGAACGAGAGTGCGTCCATCGGGCCGCCTTCGCACCGCTCCAGCAGCACATCCACCACGCCATTGCAGCCGAGCGCGAAGGACAGGCCGCCCTCGTCCTCGGCGTTGTCGCCGGTGGAGTCGTAGCGGAGCAGGCGGGGACCGGTGCTGGTCCAGAAGAAGGCCTTGCGGACGATGTCGGCTTCCAGGCATCCGCCGCTCACGCCACCGGCGAGCCACCCGTCCTCGCTCATCAGCATGCGCGCCCCGGGCTTGCGGTAAGACGAGCCGGACACGGCGACGACGGTGGCCAGCACCAGGGGGCCCCGAGCGCGCTGCCGGGCACGGAGGATGGCGTCCAGGTCCTTCATGGCTCGTCGCCTCGGGGTCTCATCGAGTCGCTCCAGTCACGCCTGGGAGCAGGCTACGCCTGCCCGCCTTCGTCAAGTGCGAGCTGGGCGTTGGTGTGGAGGAGTGCGTAGTGCGCGTGCCGGCGTCCTGCTCCGTGGTGCTTCTTCAACGAACCGGCTTGCGTCCCACCAGCTGAACCACCGCGGCCCGGCCGGTGTGGAGCTTCCCCTCCACCACCTCCCGCTCGCGCTCGAGGAGGACGGACAGCTCCAGCCCCTCGAAGTCCTCGCGCAGCTCGTCGGCGGTGTAGAGCAGCTCGCGCAGGGGCGGCCCTCCCGTGCGCATCGAGAGCTGGGCCGGCGTGTACGCCTCGAGCACCACCACGCCACCGGGCCGCAGGCTCGCGACGGCCGCGCGGTGGACCTGCCGGCGCAGGGGCATGGGCAGGTGGCAGAAGATGCAGACCACGGCGTCCCACGTCTCCGGCGTGAGCGGGAAGTCCGCCAGGTCGCTCACCACCGTCTCCAGGGGAACGCCGCGCTCCGCCGCGAGCTGCTGGGCCTTGCGAAGCCCCACGTCCGACGCGTCCACCGCCGTCACCTGGTAGCCGAGCGAGGCGAGGTAGACGGCATTGCGCCCCTCGCCCTCGCCGAGGCTCACCACGCGCGCGGGCGCGGGAGGCAGTGCGGGCGCGGACGCCACGAGGAAGTCATTGGGCTTCGTCCCGTAGACGTAGTCCGGCACGGAGAAGCGTGAGTTCCACTGGTGGGTACCGGAGCCGGGCCTCCCGGATTGCGACATGGCGAACCTCCTCCGCTGCGTGGCCCACTCGGGCAGTGTGTCCGAGGAAGGGAGCCTGCCTCACTCCCGCGCGCGTGTCCGCTTCCGCCGCGCGCTCAGTGCCCCCACCAACAGGAGCGCGAGCGGACCAGCCAATCCTCCACCCGCCGCGCCGCGGCCGCCGTGGTCATTCTCTTCTCCGGGGGCCAGTGGCGCCTCGGGCTTCGCCGCCGCGTCCGCCGCGACCGCCCGCGCAACGTCTCCATACGCACCGAGGTGCGCCGGGCTGACCTGCGCACGACGCTCGCTGGCGGTGTGCTTCAGAAGCCCGGGTCCGTCTTCTCGATGAAGATGGCGGCGGCATTGGCCGCGTAGGTGGAGGCGCCGCTGGCCGGGCCCCACGCGGTACTCGGCGGCCTGGGCGGCAAGCGACTGGAGCAGGACGAACAGCACGACCCGTGAGTGGTTCATGCGACGAAGTCTGTCGTGTGTCCGGACGAGCCCGGTCCACGGGGGCCGCGGCTTCTGCGTCGCCCTGAAGTGAGCCAGCAAGATTCCAAGATGGGTGCTTGGATGAATTGGCCTGCCTGGGGTGTAGTTCCGTTCCGCATGCCTGTCTTGCGCTATGTCTTCACGCTCAATGCAGTGCGCGAGCTCGCCCGCCTGGCGCCGGACCTTGCCCGTGCGCGCGCGGCGGCTTCGCTGGACGAGTGCCTCCAGGGCATTCGCGAGGCCTGCGTGCTGTCGCTCGGCATGGAGTTCGACACGCTGGTGTGCTTCGACGCGCGCTCCGTCGTCCGGCTGTTCGCGCATGCGGAGCAGGCGCGCATCCTCGCCCGCCTGGTGGATGAGCGGGCGCGCAGCCTCGAGGCGCAAGGCGACTTCCAGGCCGCGCTGGAGGACACCGTCTACGCCGGCCAGCTGCTGGCGTTCTCACGCCAGCGCTTCGGCGTGCCCCGGGATGCGCGCGCGGCGGAGGCGCTGGAGCGCGAGCTGCCCGCCTTGCCGCCCTCGCGCTGACCCCGTACGACGGAAGCCTCAGGAGGTGACGCGGGCCCGGGGACGGCGCACGCGGTCCACGCCACACGCCGTCGCATGCCGCGCGAGCGCCGCGTCGAGCGCCGCGTCGTCCAGCTTCACGCCCTTCTCCCGCCACACATTGTCCACGTGCAGCGTGTCCTCGCGCACGCGCGCCTCCAGCCGGCCCACCAGCGCACCCCGGTGCAGCAGCGGGCACACGTACCAGCCCCACTGCCGCTGCGCGGCGGGCTTGTACACCTCCCACACGTAGTCGAAGCCGAACGCCACCCGCACCAGGCCGCGGTCCCACAGCACCGGGTCCAGCGGCCCCAGGATGCGCATCCGGTCATCCGGCTCCGGGAAGGTGCGCCGCCGGAAGCCCACGGGCGCCAGGTAGCGCCGGGGCGAGCCCGGGACGCTCACCTCCTCCAGGAGGCCCTCCTTCACGAGCGTGTCCGGCAGGCCCGAGGTGCGCACGTCGGACAGGATGGACCAGTGCGGCCCGCTGGCGCGGCTGAGCAGGCCCGCGGCCTCCACGCGCTCCAGCAGGGACCAGCGCTCGAAGGGCATGTCCACCGAGGCCTCCGCGTGGCGGGGCAGGGCGCGGCGGGGCACGTCGTACACCTTGCCGCCCGGAGCCCGGCCGCACACCACCACCTGGCAGCGCGTCCACAGCACCTCCAGCGCCATGGCGGTGGCGCGCGCGGTGCCCTTCCAGCCGCTCCAGTCGATGGGCATCACGGCGCCGTGGTCGGTCAGCGTCTTCGAGGAGGCGGGGCCCAGCTCCTCCAACTCTTGATGCACGGCGTCCAGCACGGCCGCCGGCACGCGCTTGAGCCGCTCCTCCAGCCGCCACCACGGGGCCTGGGCCGCGCGCTCCCGGTAGTAGGGGAAGGCGCTGGCGGGCAGCAGGCAGCGCTCCTTGGCGAAGTGCTCGAAGGCGTGACCCGGCATCAGGTGGCGGTACACGTCGCCGCGGACGAGGCCCTCCACGCGCGCCATGGCCACGAGGTCCGCGTTGGTCCCGATGACGTCCAGCGGGTCCAGCTGGATGCACCGCAGCGCCTTGAGCAGCGCGCGCACGCCCCGCGCGCCTGGCGGAAAGGCCGGCCGGGCCAGGCCGAGCTGGCCCACGAGGTAGCGGCGTGCTTCGTCCGGAGGCAGCGTCGCGGCGGGAGGAAGAGGAGACGGAGGCACGGGGCGCAGGTTAACAGCCCCGCGTCCACGCGCCTCCGCACATCCACGCTACTCGCGCTGCGACACGGGCTCCTCGCCCCGCCGGCGGGCTTCCTCGTCCTCGTCGGGGGAGCGGGACTCCGGCTCCGGCTCCAGCCGGGCCTGCCGCTCACTGGCCTCCCAGGACGCCTCGGCGTCACCGGCATGCACGCGGGCCGCGGCCTCGTCGTCCTGCGAGCCCGTCCACGTGGTGTGCCCACCCGCGTAGCCCTCCAGCGGCCGGGGGCCGCGGCGGGACTCCACCTCCAGGTCCTTCTGCTCCTGCTCGCGCAGCCGTTCCCGCTCCTGCTCACGCTCGCGCTGGTGCTGTCTCTCGACGGGATTGTCCGCCATGTGCCGTCACCTCCTGCCCCAAGGTGCGGCCCGGGTTGGAGGACGGCAGCGGGGGAGCGGGCGCTCGCCGGCTGGCCGCATGCCCGGCGGACGGGCGGGGCCCGCGCCTCCAGGCCCACCCGGAGCGTCCTCGAGGCCCCGCTCCCGGTGCCTGACGTGGATGCATGTCCTCATCCAGTTCCCCCTGCCGCTGCGGGACGACGCGGAGCAGTCCCTCCCCCGGGCGGACACGCTGGACCGCGCCTGGTGGAAGGCCTGCCGGGAGCAGTTGGAGCGCCGCTTCCGGTAGAAGGCCCTGGTCGTCCGGGCCCTCTCCATGGAGTCCCTCTGACGCGGAGAGGGCGCCGTCCGGCCCTCAGCCGGCCCGCATGCGCAGGACGACCTTGCCCGTGGCGCGGCGGGCCTCCAGCTCGCGCAGGGCCTGCGCGCCCTGCTCCAGCGGGAAGACGCTGCCCACCACCGGGTCCAGCACACCCGAGTCCGCCATCGCCTCCAGGTCCTTGGCGATGGTGGGCGTCAGCGACGGCTCGTGCAGGAGGAAGCCGCCCCAGGCCACGCCCACCACGTCGATGTTGCGCAGGAGCAGCCGGTTCACCTGCACCTCGGGGATGCGGCCTCCCGCGAAGCCCACCACCAGCAGCCGGCCTTCCGGCGCCAGGGCCTTGAGGCTCTTGTCGAAGATGTCGCCGCCCACCGGGTCCAGGATGATGTTGGCACCCTGGCCGCCCGTCTTCTCGCGCAGCTGGGCCAGCCAGTCTCCGCTGGACAGCACCACCTCGTGCGCGCCGGCCTTCTTCGCGACCTCGGCCTTGCGCTCGTCGCTCACCACCGCGATGACCCGCGCCTGCGCGCCGCGCGCCACCTGCACGGCCGCGGTGCCCACGCCACCCGCCGCGCCGTGGATGACGACTGTCTCTCCCGCCTTCACGCGCCCGCGCCGGTGCAGCGCGAAGTGTGCCGTGTGGTAGTTCATCACCACGCCCGCCGCCGCCTCGAAGCTCCACCGCTCGGGGATGCGGAACACCATCTCCGGCTGAATCGACACCACCTCGGCGAAGCCGCCCAGCCCGAAGCTGAACGCCATCACCCGCTCCCCCGGCTTCACGGAGGCTCCGGCCGGCGCGTGCCGCACCACGCCCGCCACCTCCACGCCCGGCACGAAGGGCAGCGCGGGCTTGAGCTGGTACTGCCCGCGGGTGAGGAGCAGGTCCGGGAAGCTCGCTCCCGCGGCCACCACGTCGATGAGCACTCCGTCACCAGCCTCGGGCTCCGGCAAGTCCACCAGTTGGAGCCCGTCCGGCCCGTCCAGCCGCTGCAGCTGCAGTGCGCGCATGTCTGTCTACCTCCCAGGAAGGGCCAGCGTAGCGGCCCGCGCGGGTGCAAGGCGCGGGATAATCCGTGGGAAAAGCGTCCTGTCAGGTCTGGCTGCGCCCGCGAGTCCCTCTCCTCGCAGGCAAGGACGACGGCGGCACCGCCCGAGACCGAGCCACCCTTTTGAAGCGCCTGGCTGGTGAGGCCCTACACGCCCATCTTGTTGGTTCGAATCCAACTTCGGCCCCCGTGGCCGAATCGCCGAATGGTACAGGCACTCGATTTGACTCGAGCGATACCCGATGGCTTCCCCCCTCGGGCGCTTCAATCATTCTCGTCACGCTTCGGCGTCCGGCCGGAGAGGCCCCACACGCACTGGGAGCCCGAGGTCGCCGGTTCGAATCCGGCTCTCCCGACTCATGCCGGGGGATAGCTCAGTTGGTAGAGCGCGAGCCTTGAAACCCGCGGCTTCTCCACTCGGACGCCACATTTCCATCCGTTCCTGGCCACGTGGCGCGTCGGCGGGGTGGCCCGGCGCGGGGGCGCGCGCGGACCCACCGACTATTCATCCGGCCACACAAAACTCCCTGGGAACGTGGGGTATCTCATGTGACCCACTACGTCAGGTAACGGTCCGGAGATACCCGGATGCGTCTCTGTAAGCCCACGGAATATCTGGGCATCCACTCCACCACTCAGAATGTGAGAATCGGTGACTAAGTGAAATAATCTCGCAACCTTGAAATCCCCGGCACCGTCGTGGCACCATGCTTCCTAATCTTTCCGCTTAGGAGGATTACATGGCGAAGAACAATCGGGTGCGTGGAGCACTCGGCATTGCGGCGCTGTCGGCGTTTGTCGGTTGCAACGAGTCCACCCCCGCTCCCGAGGCCAACAAGCCCGCGGAGGCCGCGCAGAATGCGGCGCTGGAGAATGGCAACACGGTCGTAACGCGGGACGAGGCAGGCAAGCCCACGCTCATCACGGGCAACCTCGGCCAGCTTCCCGAAATCCCCGCGGGTGACGCGGCGGCCCTGGAGCAGGCGGCCCTGGCCCCCGTGCTCGCGTCCCTGGCCCCCACGTTCCACCTGGCCGCGGACAACCTCACCCTCATCAGGTCCTACAAGGACACCCTCCAGGGTGACAACCACTACCGCTTCGCGGTGAGCCACAACGGCATCCCCGTGCTGGGCGGCCAGTTCCGTCTGCACGTGCGTGACGGGCAGATCATCGCGGCGAACACCAACGTTCGCAGCGACCTGAAGGCGGAGCCCAAGGCCGCCATCGCCGGTGACGTGGCCGTGGCCGCGGCCGACTCGGACAAGGAGACCGTCCGCGGCTCCACGAGCGAGGCGAACCCGGAGCTGTTCTACATCCGCGACGGCGACGAGCTGAAGCTGGTGTACGTGGTCTCCCAGCGTGGCGAGAAGGCGGACGGCACGCCCATCCACGACCTGGTGCTGGTGGACGCGAAGTCCTCCGACGTGGTCGCGCGCTACCCGCAGATCCACGAGGCGCTCAACCGCCGGATGCACAACGGCAACAACACCAGCACCCTGCCGGGCGCGGTGGTGCGCACCGAGGGGCAGCCGGAGCACGCGGACCCGGTGGTCAACACGAACTACGACCACCTGGGCACCGTCTACAACTGCTACAGCACGCTGTTCAACCGCGACTCCATCAACAACGCGGGCGCGCTGCTCATCAGCACGGTGCACCACCGCGTCAACTACGTGAACGCCTTCTGGGACGGTACCCAGATGGTGTACGGCGATGGCGACGGCGTGACGGCCACCAACCTGGCCAACTCGCTGGACGTGACGGCGCACGAGCTGACGCACGCGGTGACGGACAACGAGTCGGACCTCATCTACTCGGGTGAGTCCGGCGGCCTGAACGAGTCGATGTCCGACATCTTCGGCGCGGTGTGCGAGTGGTACGGCGATGGCGCGGGCGACGTGACGGCGCGTCACTGGCTCATCGGCGACGACGTGTGGACGCCGAACATCCCGAACGACGCGCTCCGCTACATGGCGGACCCGGTGGCGGACGGCGTCTCGCTGGACCACTACCACAGCTACACGTCCGGCACGGACGTGCACTACAGCTCGGGTATCTCCAACCTGGCGTTCCAGCTGCTGTCGCAGGGTGGCACGCACCCGCGCGGTCGGAGCACCGTCGTGGTGACGGGCATCGGCATCGAGAAGGCCGCGCGCATCTTCTACAAGGCGAACGCGGACCTCCTGCTGCCCTCCTCCAACTTCGAGGCGGCCAAGGCGGCCACCGAGCTGGCCTCTGACCAGCTGGGCTACGATGCGGCCACCAAGGCGTCGGTGACCGCCGCGTGGACGGCCGTCGGCGTCGGCGTGCCGGTTCCTCCTCCGCCCACGACCCCGATCGAGAAGGACGTGCCGGCGACGAACCTGTCGGGCGCCCGTGGTGCGCGGCAGTACTTCGCCGTGACGGTCCCCGAGGGTGCGTACGACCTGACCTTCACGCTGTCCGGTGGCACGGGTGACGCGGACCTGTACGTGCGCGCCACCAACGCGCCGACGACCAGCCAGTATGACTGCCGTCCGTACCGCGCGGGCAACAACGAGGTCTGCACGTTCGCGGCTCCGGTGCACGGCACCTGGTACGCGATGCTGAACGGCTTCAGCGCCTACTCCGGCGCGACGCTGACGGTGACCTGGAAGGGCGGCTACGTGCCCATGGTGAGCGGCGTGCCCATCAAGCCCCTGTCGGGCGTGGCGGGCTCCTCGCAGGTGTTCACCATCGAGGTTCCGGAGCGTCGTCCGGGCAGCGGCAAGAACAGCCTGTACATCCAGACGGGCCAGGGCGAGGGCAACCCCGACCTGTACGTGAAGCGCGCTGGCGCGCCGAGCAAGTTCGACTACGACTGCCGCAGCGTGAAGGAGCACCAGTCGGAAGTCTG
Source organism: Pyxidicoccus xibeiensis (assembly GCF_024198175.1). Lineage (NCBI taxonomy): Bacteria > Pseudomonadati > Myxococcota > Myxococcia > Myxococcales > Myxococcaceae > Pyxidicoccus > Pyxidicoccus xibeiensis. The sequence continues at coordinate 2,696 of NZ_JAJVKV010000007.1, read as the reverse complement.
CAACCTGCTGAACGTCCCGGCTGGCAAGTACTACATCGAGGTCTTCGGCGCGAAGGGCGGCTACGACGGCATCGCGCTCATCGCCTCGTACCTGTAGTCCCCTGAAGTGACGGCGCGGCCCTGAGCCGCGCCGATGAGGCCCCGGGCAGCCCGCTCACGCGGTGCCCGGGGCTTCGTGCTTGCGGGGCAGAGGTGCGTCAGGACATCACGCGTGGTGCTGCACGTGCGCCACGGCGCGAGGTGAAGCTCAGAGCGGGCGAACCGCCGGGCCGGGGAGGATTTCCCGCAGGTACCGCTCCAGGCTGCCGCCGCCCCGGTGCTTCCACTGCATGGGGTAGCCCAGCGACACCTCCTCGAACCGCACGCCGTCGCGCCAGAGCGTGGCGGGCATGTGGAGGTGGCCGGAGACGACGACCTCCGCGCGGAAGCGGGTGTGCCAGTCCTCGGTGCGCTTCGTTCCGCACCAGATGGAGAAGCGAGGGATGCGCGGCAGCCGCACGTGCTCGTAGCGCAGCGGGTAGTGGTTGATGAGCACCGTGGTGCAGTCCGCAGGCAGGGCTTGCAGCCGCGCCAGCGTGGACTCCACGCGCGCGTCGCACCAGGCGGCGCGGTTGAGGTACGGCTCAGGGTGCAGCAGCACCTCGTCCGTGCACAGCAGATCCTCCTCCCACGCCCACTCCAGCGCCTTGTCCGCGGGCACGTGGTCCGGCCGGAACGAGTAGTCGTAGCCCAGGAACATGGGCACGAGCACGCGGGGCGGGCCCTCGCCGGGCCAGCGCGGATACGGGTCCTCGGGCGTCAGCACGCCATAGCTGCGGCACAGCGACACCAGCCGCTGGTAGCGCGCCTCACCGCGCAGCTGCGGCTGCTCCGACGGCATCGTCCACAGCTCGTGGTTGCCCGGCACCCAGAGCACCTGGCGGAAGCGCTCGGTAAAGGTGCGCAGCATCAGCTCCATCTCCGCCAGCGTCTCGCCCACGTCGCCCGCGACGATGAGCCAGTCATCCGGATGGGCGGGGAGGGCCTGGAGCGCTTGGCGGTTGTCGGCGTGGCGCAGGTGCAAATCACTGATGGCGTAGAGCTTCATGGCGCGGAACCCGGCACCTTATCGCGTGGGGCGACGGCGTCGCCACCGCTTCGGCAGGTGCCTGCCCGTTCGCTTATGGGCGTGTGGCCCCAGGCTCACAGGCCGAAGCGGTCTCGATGCTCGCGGTAGCAGCCACGGCAGAAGGGTTTGTTCTTCGTCGCGGGGTGTTCGTCACCGCAGCCGTGGCAGAAGCGGTCCGTGTAGTCGGGATTGCTGAAGCGGGCCCACACGGCGTAGTGCGGCTCGCAATAGGGCCTGTCGGTATCCAGCTCCAGCTCGGTGCCGCACCGGATGCAGTGCCCTTTCGCGTCATCATCGGACAGGTTGTCGCCCTCGTCGTCGTCCCCGAACGGAATGTCTTCGTCGTCGAGGTCAGCCAGGAAGGGGACGCTCTTCTGACAATTCGGAAGGATGTCCTTCTGGATCAGGCTGAAGAGCTGCTTGAATTCCGGCCGGCTGTCCGTCATCCCCATGCCCACTTCGATGCTGTTGTTGAAGGACGAGTCGAGCAAGTTCAGCGAAGTGATGATCGCGCGGCGTTCCGACATGTAGATTTTGGCATGGAGGTCGGGAACGGTCCCCAGCGCGAGCCCGGCCTGGACGAGGTTGCGGAGCATCTCCACGCCGGCTTCAGACGGCCTCCGGGTCGAGGCGTCTTCCGCTCGGATGATCAGCACCACGCTCACCTTGCGGTTCAGGGCCGACCGAAGCTTGCGCTCGACGTCGCGCAGTTTCTCGATGCTCAAGTAGGGCGTAACCAGGAAGACGAACTTCTGGGCCTCGTCCAGCAATTGGTACAGCCGGCTCACGGTCTGCGTCTTGTCGAGCAGTTCGAACCCCTCCTGCGGGGCGGAACTGGTGCCATCCTTGCTCAAGGAGTCCTCATTTCCGGGAACAGCAAGAGCCAGTCCTCCTACCAACCTCGTCGGGAATGCGCACCTGGGTGCAAGGCACCCCGGCAATCACTACTGAAGGTGAAAAAGGGACATGGGACACGCGCCTGCGCGTCCCTCCCCAGGGGCTTGTGGCGGCATCGAGCGGCGGCCACTTCAGGAGGCGCTGCATGGTGGCGGGGCCGATTTCCCAGGAGTAGGTCGCGAGCTTCTACGAGTCGGCGGTGCTGGGGCTGCAGGTGCTGGAGATCCAACTGGGCGGCGGCTGCCGGTGCGGGCCCACTGCGAACGCGACCTGGACGCTCTTCCAGGGAGAGCTGGGTGGGAAATGATGGGGTGATCGGGCCCCACGAGATGCGCAACGAGCTTCACGCCGCCGCCCGTCCCTGAAAATTCGCGAAGTAGTCGGACATGCCCACAGGGACACCGAACACGCGGATGCGCCAGGGAGGCCACGCAGGCGGACGTGCATTGCGTGCGAGGCGCTCATTCCACGTGCAGCGGCGATGCGCACGCCGGGCGCGCGTGTCCAGCGAAGGGGCATTGGCTATCGGGCGCGACAAGACGACCGGCGCTTGGAGTTCCACGCATTGGCGCCGGAGCGGCTCGTACACCGACCGGCGTAGCGCCGTCGCAGGCAAGTCCTCCCAGACGACGGGCGCGGGGGTTGGGGGCAAGGTCGGTGGCGGTGGAGGCGGACGACGCACGATGGGGGC